>JAAUOP010000004.1 GCA_012034805.1 Synechococcales cyanobacterium CRU_2_2
GGTGGGTGGTGGGTCTCCATGGAGTTTCCTTAGGCACGGGTTTTGAGGACGGCGATGAGGTCGAGCTGGTTGAGCTGGCGGCGGATGAGCCAGCCGGAGGCGGTGGCGGTGAGGGTGATGACGATGAAGGCATAGGCGTAGCTGGCGGGGGAGAGGACTAGGGGGAGGCGGAAGATTTCGCTGTCGTAGGCGGCGCTGAGTAGGGCGGCGAGGCCGTAGCCCAGGCCGCAGCCCAGGGGGATGGCGAGGGCGGTGATGATGGCCTGTTCTCCCAGCAAGATCACGGCGATTTCGCCCTGGGTAAAGCCGATGATCCGCAGGGTGGCTAGCTCGCGGCTGCGCTCGGAGAGGGCAATGCGGGCGATGTTGTAGACCACGCCGAAGGCAATCACAGCGGCGAAGACGACGAGGACGGTGGTCATGGCGGTGAAGGAGCCGGTGATCTGTTCGTTGAACTTGGCGATCAGGCGATCGCGCAGGGCAACGCTGGCCACTGCCGGGGTCTCTTTGAGCTGGTCGTAGAGCCGGTCTCGCTCATTGGCATCCACGGCGAGGTAGGCCCCGGAGATCGTTTGGCCCTCTCGCATCAGCCGATTCAGGGCGGCCATGTCCATATAGGCTCCCTGGCCAATCAGTTCCTCGACCACTCCCGCCACGGGCACCTGACGGATGGGGCGTTCCCCTTCCAAAACCTCCAGGGTGAGCAAATCGCCTGTGGTGATGCCCAGTTTGTCGGCCAGGCTGGCGGTGAGAACAATGCCAGACTCTGGCAGCGCCACGGGCCGTAGGTCGGCATCGAGAATACGACGCAATTCCCGCTGGGGTTCCAGGCCCGTGATGCCGCTGAGGGTGGTGCGATGTTGAAAGCGCAACCGGGCCGGGACCGAGCGATAGGGCTCACTGCGCAGGACGCCGGGGAGCTGGGCCAGTTCATAGCGAGCGCGGCTGGAGAGGGGCTGGTTGAAGACCAGGGTGACATCTTCGCGCTGGAGCTGGCGGAATTGCAAATCGACAATGTATTGGGTCGCATCTTCAAAATACCGACCGATCACCAGGATCGCCACCGCCGCTGCAATGCCCAAAATCGCCAGGCTGGTCTGCACTAGCCGCCGTTCCAGGTTACGCAGGATAATTTGCCCCACGGGAGAGAGCAACCGTTGTAGACCCAACTGCTCCAGCAGCGTGGCCTGAAACGTGGCGGGGGGTTCTGGGCGCATGGCCTCCGCCGGGGGCAAAGACACCGCCTGCCGCACCGCCGTCACCGTGCCCAACACCGCCGCCGCTGCACTGACCCCGATCGCGATCAGCAGCAGGCTGGGCTCCACCCGATATTCCAGCACCGGGAACTGAAAATATTGGGTGTACACCTGGGTGATCAGCGACCCCAGCCAGACCCCCAGCGCCGTGCCCAGGACCGCCCCGCCCAGGGTAATCACCAGCACCAGCTTGAGATAGTGAAATCCCACCGCCAGATTGTCATAGCCAAAGGCTTTGAGCACCGCGATCTGTTCCCGCTGGGTCTTGACCAGGCGGGACAGCACCAGGTTGAGCAAAAACGCTGCAATGCCCAAAAAGATAGCGGGCACCATCACCGCCGCCGCCGACAGCCCCTGAATTTCGCTATCCAGCAGTTGGTGAGACACCTGACTATCTCGCCCATAGGCCCCCAGGCCCCCGTAGGGCTCGACGAGCTGATCCAGGCGAAAAATCACCTCATCCTCACTGGCCCCCGGCATCAGCGACAGAGAGACATCATTGAACGCGCCCTTGAGATCAAAGGCCGTGGACAGAGCTTCCCGGTTCATCCAGAGAATGCCAAAGCGCTGGCTATCGGGGAACAGTTCGCCGGCATTGATCTCATAAATATATTCCGGCGACAGAGCAATGCCGACAATGCGCAATTGCTGCCAGCGCTCGTTGATCACCGCGCCAATCTCATCGCCAATGTCTAGCTCATTCGCGATCGCAAAGGCTTCACTAATCAGCACTTGATCGCGGCGGCCCGGCTCAACATAGCGACCCCGCCGAATAAACAAATCATTCAGCATCGGCGTTTGCTGTTCGGGGATCGAAATCAGCCGCCCCGTCGCCGGTTCATTCAACCCCGGCACATCCAAATTCACATTCACCACCACCCGCGTCCGCACCTGCTGCACCCCAGGAATCTCAGCCAGGCGATCCGCCAAGGCATTCGGCGCTCGCTTAAGCGGCACAAACACATCGGCAAACCGATAGCGATCGTAGTAAGTCTGCTGGGTGAGCTGGAGCGAATCGTAAGCGCTCATCATCGTCACCAGGCAGGCAATGCCACAGGCGACGATGAGGACGATCGCAATCACTTGGCCCTTGAGGCGGTTTAGATCGCGCAGGAGTTTTTGATCGAGGGCCTTCATCTCACCACTCCAACTCCCCCGGCGACAGCTTCTGCTGATTGCGCTCATCGGCGGTAATTGTCCCACTGCGCATCGTCAACACCCGATCCGCCATGCCTGCAATGCTTGCGTTGTGGGTGATCACGGCGATGGTGGTGCCTAGCTCTTGGTTCACCTGGGCCAGGGTTTCGAGCACCAGCTTGCCCGTTTGAAAATCTAAGGCTCCGGTGGGTTCATCGCAGAGCAAAACCTGGGGACGCTTCGCGATCGCTCGGGCGATCGCCACCCGCTGCTGTTCGCCCCCGGAGAGCTGGGAGGGGAAATGGTCGAGGCGATCGCCGAGCTGCACCCGTTCTAAGGCTTCGCGGGGGTCCATCGGATTGGCGGCAATATCGGTGACCAGGGCCACGTTCTCGCGGGCGGTGAGGCTGGGGATGAGGTTGTAAAGCTGAAAGACGAAGCCCACGCTGCGGCGACGAAAGCGGGTGAGGATGCGATCGCTGCCAGCGGTGAGGTCTTGCCCTTGAAAAATGACTCGTCCAGTTGTGGGAACATCTAGCCCACCCAAAATATTCAGCAAGGTGGATTTGCCGCTGCCGGAAGCGCCCAGCAGCACCACAAATTCGCCCTGGTGTAGCTCCAAGTCAACAGATTTGAGCGCCTGCACGGTGACCTCGCCCATGGTGTAGGTTTTGGTCACGCCCTGGATTTGGAATAGGGGCTGGGGCGGAACGGCGATCAGGCCGCCGGAGGTGATGCTTGGCCCTGGGGAATAGGTCATGAATAAACCGGAGTGATAGGAAACGTTGGCAGGGTTGAACCGGCTAGCTTCATCCTCAAACAGTCTTATGACTGAGTAGTCATAATTCTATCCTGTTCTCCCTGCCCCTTCTATTAAGTAAGATTGCTTTAAGAGGGCTCGCACTCAGCAGGAGCGCCGAGGCGGTCGGCCTGGAGCGAGTTTTCCAGCCAGAGCGAACGTTGGGGAAAGGGAATCGAAATGCCTTCAGCATCAAAGGCATATTTCAACCGCCGTCGCAGTTCTCGCCCCACCTCCCACTGCTTGAGGGGCAGTGTTTGCACCCAAAGGCGAATGGTGATGCTGTTCTCACCAAATTTATCGACGCCCAACACCTGAGGCGCTTCCAAAATAACGTCTCGCCAAGCCCAATCTTGGCTCATTTGAGTGGCCACTTGACCGATGACCGCGATCGCCCGATCTAGATCGGTGTGATAGGCAACATCGATCGCTAAATTGACTCGCGACCAGTTACTTGTATGGTTTTTAACTAGCGTAATGGTGCCATTGGGTAGGGTAATGAGATCGCCATCTAAACTACGCAACTGAGTAATGCGCAAATTCATGACTTCCACTAAGCCCGTTTCGCCATTGGCTGTAATGACATCACCAATGCCATATTGATCTTCTAAGAGGACAAAGAGCCCATTGATCATGTCTTTGACCAAGCTTTGAGCCCCAAATGAAAGGGCCACTCCCAAAATGCTAACCCCCGCCAATAGTGGTGTGGTATTGACGCCCATGATGGACAACATGACCAATCCACTCACGCTAATCAAAACAAAAGCACTCGTTCCCTTGACAACTCCCGAAAAGGTTTGCAGCCGCTGAATGGCCCGAGCGGAACGATTGGCGGGGAGCAACTGGTCTTGACTGAGGGCGGTGACGATATGATCGATGCTGATAAAACTGATACGAATCGTGAGGTAGGCGATCGCGATCGTCAAGAGCGATTGCAATAGAGTAATGCTCAATCCTGCGAGCAGGATGGACTGAATCCAACGCGTTTGCGGAAATAGACTCAAGCATAGGGTGAGTCCCCCTCCCCATAGCCCAAGCTGTCCTAATTGCAAGCACCGCTGCCGAACTTCATACCAAAATTTGAGCCTGCGCTGTCGGGCTACGGCGCGCTGTTGTGCGGCAGCCTGGGCCGCAGCCTCTTTTGTTTCAACAGCCTCTTTTGTTTCAACAGCCTCTTTTGTTTCAACCGCTTCTGTTGTTTCAACAGCTTCTGTTGTTTCAACAGCTTCTGTTGCTTCAACCGTCTGTTCGGATTCAGTCGCTTCCCATTCTGGCCCATGAGCGGTTGGGGGATCCGTGGTCTCTCTGCTTCTGCTGAGGGATTCAAGCTGGGACAAGACGGTTTGATGGCGGTTTTTGATGTAGCGCTGCCGCCAGCGAAGACTTAGGCTGAGCAACATCGCAGTCAACAGAATCGCCCCAGTTCGGAGGGCTTGCCTCAGCAAAAAGTCGGGCTGATGCTCTTGCTGAGACCTGAGTATTGCCTCTTTAATCACCTGGGTTAGGTTCTCGGCATGGGTGATGGGGCTCACCCCGTAAAGACGTGCATCAGCGCTGGTGACGGTCATTAAATAGTCACCATTAACCGAGAGAATCGGTAGCTGCGTGGTGGAGTCTAGCCTGTAGCTCACGTCTAAGGTTTCAGCATTTAAGCCCGCCCGTGCCGTGGCTTGAAGCTGACCTCGAATGGCTTGCACCCGCTGTCGAATAGGGGACAGGGCCAGGGAGCTTTGCTGCTTTTCACTGAGGGAGGGGGCTGCCAATGCAAACACCTGATGGCCATCTAAATGAACGTCACCGACCGTAAAGTCTGCGACCTCATTGGCAGAATAGAGATTGACTAATCGCTCTGTTTTGGGTTGGGGAAGTTGACTCCCAGCGGCTGGCACCCCGGATAAACTGAGGGTGAGGATCAACATCCCTGTTGCTAGAGCGATTCTGCCCTGCCAGTCAGCGGTTTGAGAAAAAGAAGTTTGAACCGGCTTGGGCAGGGCATTAATCAGCGGGTATGGAGATGGGTCAACTAGAAATCATGGACAGAGAGGGTACGTTAGCAGTTGGCCAGCCAGGCCCGCGCTTCCTCGATTTGCGATCGCTCAAACACCTTCATTTCAAAGGGATAAAGGCCGCTAATGGCCTCAGCAATGGTTTGTATCCACTTTGCATCGACCACGATCGCCGCATGGGTCACATCATTGATGCGCCGAATGTTCTGAAAATCAATCCAGAGGGCCATCGGGTCGATGCCTTTGAAGCTGCGAATATCTTCGAGAATGCGTAGTTTGCCATGCTTGGCAAAGTCGGTTTCAGCCTGGGCCATCAACTGTTTAAAGTCGTTGCCGGAGATCTTACCTTCCACGACAATTTCAACAATATTGTTCTCGTCATTGTTTTTGTAGGCCAGCCCTGGCTTGTCGCTCGTTTCAGGCTCGGGTGCGGTCAACAGCCAGGTCCGGGCGGCCTCGATTTGCGATCGCTCAAACGCCTGCACCTGGGCGGACAAAACATGGTCTGCCGCCGCCGAGATCGTCCGCATCCACTCCGCATCCGCTACCACTGCGGCATGGGTAAAGTCGCCGATGTGGCTCAGCCCAAACTGGGCATCTTTCCAGAGGGCGATCGGATCCATGCCTTCAAAGCTGCGGATCTCTTCGAGCAGTCTCAGCTTGCCATGCTTTGCAATATCTGCTTTGAGTTGGGCCACGGTTTGCTCAAAGTCGGCAGCGGTCACTTTGCCTTCAATGGTGAGTTCGACGATGTTGTTTTCGGGGTTATTTCTGTATTCAATCATGGGGTTTTCAGTTTGTTTTGGGTTGATAGTGGTGTGTCAAGGCTTAGATTTAGGGTGAATTTAGGTAATAGGTAATAGGTAATAGGTAATAGGTTATTGTGAGCCCCTATTACCGATTACCTGCCTAATTCCAATTCTTAAACTTGATGCTGCACTAAGCTCTCTTTGGCTTGAGTCAGCCGAGTGGCCCAATCTTGAGGATTTTCCAAGGCTAGAATAAGCCTTTGATAAGGCTCCTCGCATAACTCCAAAGTTAGAACGTGCGGGTCTGCGGTGACATACCAAAACTCTTTGCCCGCTCGGGTGTAATAGGTTCCGGCTTTGATCACGCCCGGCAAGTAAGTGCCCGGTGCTCTCAGGTCAGTCCAACGACTTTGGGGTTTTTCTGTCGTGGCTCCCACGAGATGCGCTAGGGGAATCACGATGGGGTTATGCAGCGTAAAAGCCCAGAGTTGCTCATACCATTCCAGTTGAATGGATAGCTGATGGGGGGTGAGGGTGAGTTGCATAGTGTTATGCGGTTAAAGTCACGAGGCGCTTAAGGTCACGAGGCGCTTGAGGTCACGAGGCGCTTAAGAGTACGAGGCGCTTAAGAGCACGAGGCAGTTAAGGCTACAAGATCCATCGCCTCTGGCTCCAGCCGTTCATTGGCTAAAACCAGCCCCAGTTCAGCGCGAACCTCGGCAATGGGACGCGCCCAGTTTTGTTCAAATGGATAAGCCAGCACACAGGCAGCCTGTTGACCGATCGCAGCCCCGAGCCCCATGTTGGCGCGGATCTGCTGGGCTTGGGCTGGAAAAATCAGCGGATAGAGCCAGGTCATCACGGGCCGCATGGCGCTCAAAATACCGCTGTAACCCTGGGCGATGGTAAAGGCAGCGACCCCCGCTTCACCGCCATAGCTGGTATCAAACCCCAGCAACACATGGAAGAGATCGTGGGTGAGGGTGTAGCGCAGCGCGAAGGGATGGCGAGCGGCTTCGGCTTGTAAATCGTCGCTGATGGCCAAGGGCGAATGCCGTTATTGTGCATGTGCTGGGCGTATTCATAGCCCAAGCTGCCGGGCGGAAGCTGGCAGAGCTCTTCGAGGTCAATGCTGGGTGCGCTGTTGTCCAAGTCTTGCAGTTGCGCGACCACGGCGGGATTGGCACTTATCCCCAAGATCTCAAATTTGAGGAAGGCGATGTCGCCGACCTGGCCGGAGCGGAAGTAGTCTTGAATCGCTTGGATGAAACGCTTGAGGCTGGACATGGTTGAAGACTCAGAGTTGAGACGTAATTTTCAGTCTGAGCGCCGTTGAGTGGGCCTAGAAATGACTTGCAACCCACCTTACCTAGAATGTGACCGGCTAGTCATGTGACTGAATGGTCGCATTGTAGCGAGTTTACTCCGGCTTGCCAAGTCAAGATTGATTGCGCTGGCGACGGCCATAGCGCGATCGCCTCCCCATCCAGCCCAAGAAGTAACCGTCTAAAACAAGTTGTGACTATCTGGTCACATGACCGACTGGTCGGGTATGATAGAGAGACTGAAGTGCCCACGTTTTCTCTGCGATGCCCAGTCAAACCTTTCTCAATCTTCCTGATCAAAAGCGAAATCACATTACGCAGCTCGCGCTAGCCGAGTTTGCGAGTCACGACTATGACAGTGCCTCAATTACGAATTTGGTTAAGCAAGCCAAAATTGCAAAAGGCAGCTTCTATCAATATTTTGAAGACAAGAAGGATCTCTATCTCTACCTCGTAGAGATGGCGACGCAGGAAAAGCTCTCAGCGTTACAAACCGCAGAACGACCCCAGGCCGAAATGAGCTTCTTCGTCCATTTGCGCTGGCTCTTCAGCGCGGCAACAGCCTTCAACTTTTCCCATCCAAAACTCAGCCAAATTATTAATCGAGCCATTTACGGCGACGTTCCCTTTCGTGAAGAAGTGCTGAGGAAGACCCACGAAGTCTCAACGAGCTACTTGCATGGGCTGGTTGTGCAGGGTATTGAGCGGGGCGATCTGGATCGTCGCACTGACCCGGACCTGGCCGTATTTGCGATTCAGGCACTCAGCGATGGGATGCGAACGTTTGTTCCTCGGCAGCTTGCGCTGAAGCCCGAAACGCTCGCAGAGGGAGCCCCTCAGTCACTGGACATGGTGGCGCTGAACCAAATTTACGATGATGTGATCCAGCTTTTGGAGCGGGGGCTGGGAGGGGCTACGGGGGTTGAGCGATCGCAACTTAATGACTCACTGCAAGACAACGCTACGCCCCACTAAAGCTTGCTGCCCAGCCCAAGCCAGATGAAGCCTGGGCTGAGCGATGCCAAATTAATCAACAACTTGATGCACGGGTCTTTTACGAAAGAGGCCCACAGATTTCTGCGCTCTTTCTCCAGATGCTTAGTCCCATGACTTCTCAAACCAACTCAGCCTTCTATGATTTCGGGTTAATTTCAAAGCCCCCCGACTCTGGCCTTTCAAAAGCTTCCAATCGCTCTAAAACTGATGTGGAAGCAACCGTTACTGATGAGTATTCAGCAGGGGCTCCGCTGGTTGTACAAGAGTCGGAGGGTGAAGGGGAATGGCGCGTGGAGGATGGCGATCGCGCAGTCCCCAGGAGTCTTTCAAGCTGGAAACAGTTCTGGTGGATCTTGCCCATTCTAGGAACGCTGCTAGCCGTCGGCAGTTTGTCCTACGTTCGCATCCGCGATAAGAATGCTGAGGCTCCCGCTGTGGTGGAGGCTGCGCCCCTGACTGTGCGCACGGTGGCCGCAGAACAGGGCGCGATTCAAGCCTGGGTTTCCAGTGAGGGCACGGTCCAGGCTGTGCGGTTTAAGCATTTGGCCTTTGATGTCGATGGCGATATTACCTATGTGGCAGATAAGGAGGGGCGGACCCTGCGGGAGGGCGATCGCGTCACCCAGGGTGAACTCCTGGCCCAGGTCGATGACCGTAACCTCCAGGCCGAAGTCAACCAAGCCGAAGCCGCCGTCAATGAAGCCCGCCAACAGCGCGGCGTGGCTGCTGCCAGTGTTGCCCAAGCCCAGTCCGGGGTTGCCTCAGCAAGAGCCCAAGTGGCCCAGGCCGAAGCCCAGGTGAGCCAGGCCAATGCAGGTCGTTCCTTTGCCCTGGGTGAGCTAGACCGCTACGAGCAGCTCTACAGCCAGGGGGCGATCTCCGCCAGCGATGTGGAGAGCCGTCGCCGCAGCTCCCGCGAGACAACGGCTCAGGTGGAATCGGCCCGCAGCCAAGTCACGGCGGGCCGCGCCCAGGTGGCCAATGCCGAGGCCCAGGTGCGCTCCGCCGAAGAGCAATTGCGGGCGGTGGAATCTCAAATCTCCACGGCTCAATCGCGCTTGGAACAGGCCAAAGTTGCCTTGGAAGGGACTCGGCTCTACGCCCCGTTCGACGGCATCATCGCCTATCTCAACATTCGGGAGAACGAATACTACAGCCTGCAATCCGTCTCCTCTCAGCTCGGCAACTATCAAGAATTACTCAGCCGGGTGCCCATTGTGGTGATTGACCCCAGCGAATTTGAGGTCACTTCAGAGCTATCGGTGTCCAGTGGAGAACGGGTCAGTCCGGGCCAAACGACGCTGCTCACCGCCACTGAAGTCGGGAGCACCCAGGGGGCAAATGGCCTGGCAAATGGTCTAGCGAGTCGAGCTCAAGCTAGGGGGTCTATCTATGCCGTGAACCCAGCGGTGACGCCGGGCAACCGCTCCATTGAACTCACTTCGCGCATCACCAGCGGTGCAGAAAACCTCCAGCATGGCCAGAGTGCCACGCTGTGGATCGCCGCTGCGGAGAAGAATGATGCCGTGGTGGTGCCGCTCAATGCGGTGGTCTTTCGCGCCCAGGTGCCCTATGCCTTTGTGGTCAATGAGGAGACCAATACCATCGAACAGCGGCGGGTCGAGCTGGGCATTGAAGGGCTTGATCAGCGAGAAATTCTCAGCGGGGTGAGGCCAGGGGAACAGCTTGTCACGGAAGGCCAGAACGGTTTGGTGGATGGAGCCGCAGTGCGGATTGCCCAGTCTGATTTTGTTTCATCGACCGCAGGAGGTCAGTAATCCATGGCGTCACCATTGCCTTCTGCCCACGAGAATGACCCCGCTCATCGTTCTGATCATGGCCCCGACCATGCTCTCGACCCCAGTCAGGCTTCTGGGCTGACTCGCTTCTTCTTCCTGCGCTCCGTCTTCGGTATTTTGCTAGCCATTCTGCTGATTGTGGGGGGGCTGCTGGGCTATGGCTCCATGATCAAAGAGTCCAACCCTGAGATTGATGTGGCGATCGCCTCGATCACCACCACCTGGGCCGGAGCCGACCCCGAAACCATCGAACAGCAGGTCACGAACGAACTCGAAAAAGAAATCAAGTCCGTGGAAGGGCTCAAAAACCTAGACAGCGCCTCCTTCAGCGGCTTCTCCTTAATTAGCGCTGAGTTTCGCACCGATGCCGACGTAGACCAGTCGATTCAAAAGCTGCGCGATGCGGTGGCGCGGGCGGAGTCCAAACTGCCCCGCGATGCCGATGATCCTTCAGTGCAACAGGTCTCGGTTAGCGATGCGCCGATTTTGACCGTGGCGCTGTTTGGCGACCTCGATCCGGTGGTGCTGAGCCAGGCAGCGCAGAAAATCCAGGACCGCTTGGAAAACGTGACGGGCGTGACTGAGGTGACTTTGGGGGGCGATCGCGAGGAGGTCGTCCAAATCCAGCTCGACCCCAATCAGCTCACCGCCCTGGGCATCTCCCCCGCCACTGTGGCCAACCGCATTAGCGCCGCCAATAAAGATGCTCCCCTCGATGAAATCAAAAGCGACACCATCGGCACCCAAGTGCGCTTCTTTGGTCGATTTCGGGAGCTAGAAGCGCTGCGCCGCTTGCCGATTACGCGCCTCGACGGGCGAGTCATTCGCCTCGAAGAAATTGCCCAGGTTCGCCAAGAGCTAGAGCCCGAAAACAGCCGCGCTGCCATTAGCGTCGAGGGTGCTCCCTATGAATCCGTCGTCAGCATCTCGGTCAAGAAGGTGCCCGGTCAAGACACGATCCAAGTGATTGAGAGCGTCTTAGCCGAGGTGGAGTTGGTCCAGCAAGATCCCAATCTCTGGCCCCCTGGCCTCAACTATCGCGTCACTGCTGACGACTCCGAGTTGATTTGGGAGCAGCTCGGCAACCTGTTTACCAATGCCCTCCAGGCCATGGTGGCGGTGTTCATCATTTTGTTCATGGCGCTGTCCTGGCGAGAAGCGCTGATTGCCGGTCTGTCGATTCCCCTGACTTTTCTGGGGGCCGTGGCGGTGCTCTGGCTCACGGGCCAAACCCTGAACAACATGGTGCTGATTGGCATGGTGCTGGCCCTGGGCATCTTGGTGGATGTGTTCATTTTGATGATGGAGGGGATGCACGAAGCGATTTTCGTCGAGGAATTGAGCTTTGACCAAGCGGCCCTGAAAACTGTCAAGACCTATGCCGGTCCTGCTTTTGCTGGGCAGCTCACCACGATTTTGGCCATGACGCCCTTGATGGCGATCGGCGGCACCATGGGCAAGTTCATTCGGCTGTTGCCCATCACCGCCATTATTTGTTTGCTGCTCAGCTTTGCCATTGCCCTATTGATCGATATCCCCCTGTCTCGCTTTTTGCTCGCCAATGTCAAACAGCAGCAAAAATCCCGCATTGACCGCCTCAGCGAAACCGCCTCCAAACGCTTCGCTCGCTGGAGCCTGAGCTACACCGTGCGCAGTAAAGCCACGGCCAGGGCTTGGAGTCTGGGAGCGCTAATGCTGTTCCTCGTTTCCATCGTTGCCTTTAGCCAAACGCCGGTGACGTTCTTTCCCGAAGAGGACAGCCGCAAAGTGGGCATCAACGTGGAGCTGGCCCCCACCACCACCCTGGCCGTGACCCAGGCCGTGGCCGATGACCTGGGCGAAGTGCTGCGGGGCAAAGACTACATCGAGAGCGTGATCAAATACGCGGGCCAGAGCAGCGATTTGGTCAGTTCTGGCAGCCTCCAGCCCAGCTCCGGCAGCTATTTGATGGGCTTTTCCGCCATTCTGCTGCCGGAGGAGGAGCGCGACCAAATCTCCTTTGAATATCTCGAAGAACTCCGCACTGATCTGGGCGCAGCCCTAGCGAGCTATCCCGGTGCCTCCCTGGTGGTGAGTGCGCCCAGCTCCACCGGAGCCGGTGATCCCATCCAAATTGAAGTGACCGGCGGCGACATCACCGAGCTGCGCCAAGTCTCGGCCCAGGTGCAGGATCTCCTGCGCCAGGTCTCGGGCACCAGCGATGTGCGGGATAACCTGGGCAATCTCCAGGCCGATTTGAAGTTGCTGCCCCAACGGGAAGCCTTGGATTTTTATGGCCTCACCGAAGATGATGTGACCACCCAAGCCCGCTACTACATGAGTGCCACCCAGGTGGGAGACTTTATCCGGGGTGGCAATCAAGACGATATCGAGATTCGCCTCAGCACCGCTTGGCCCTCGCGCAATGGCGAGGTGGGTGGACCGACTCGGCGGGATGAACTGTCGCTGATTCGCTTCTTCGGCTCCAATACCGCAGACCCGGTGATTCCAGCGGGGGCCGTGGTCAACACCGTCCAGGGGCAAACGCCGCTGTCCATTACCCATCGCGATGGCCAGCGCACCGTCGCCGTGCTGTCTAAAACCGCAGGCCGCACCGTGGGGGAAATCCTGGCCGAAGTGGAGCCCAAGCTGGCCGAGCTGAGCCAGACCTGGCCTGCGGGCTACAACTACAGCTTTGCAGGTGAAGCCGAAGAACAGGCGGAAACCTTTGGCTCTGCGGGGCAGGCCCTGGGCCTGGCGGTGTTTATGGTTTTTGCCGTCTTGGTGCTACAACTCAATTCCTTCCGCCAGCCGTTCATCATTTTGTTGACGATTCCCCTGGCCCTGATTGGCACCTTTGGCGGATTTTTCTTGGCCTGGATTCCCTTTTCCTTCTCGGCCTTCATCGGCGTGATTGCCCTGGTGGGAATTGTGGTCAATGACGCGATCGTCATGGTGGACACGATGAACAGCTATCAACAAGCGGGGATGACCGTGCGCCGCGCCGCCGCCAATGGGGTCGCAGACCGCTTGAGGCCGATTTTGACCACCAGTATCACGACGATCATTGGCTTGATTCCGCTGGCCTTGAGTGCGCCGACTTGGATGCCCCTCTGTAGTGCGATTATCTTTGGCTTGATCGCCGCCACGGGCACTGCCCTGATTGTGATTCCCTGTTTGTATCTACAGTTCACGCCGAAGACTGACCCGGCGAAATTGGCCTAGTCTTGTTGGGGTGTAGCTGTGCTATTTCCCTGGGTATGTCCTGCAATGTTGGGTGCGATCGCCCGCCGTTGTGCCTCACGGTCAGAGAATTGAGTCCCAGTATCAGAGAATCAACTTATGAAATCCATTGCGACGTTCTTCATGTTTGTGGGGGAGCAGGCCGGAAAAGCTGAGGAAGCGATGACGTTCTATACATCGCTGTTTAGCAACTCAAAAATCGTCAGCATTGAGCGATATGGCGCGGGTGAGCATGAACCAGAGGGGACGGTCAAAGTTGCAAAATTTACGCTCAATGGTGTGGAGCATCGGGCGATCGATAGCCATTTAGAACATCAATTCACGTTCACGCCTGCAATATCACTGTTTGTAGAATGCGAATCAATGGAAGAACTTAAAGCAGTACACCAAGCTCTGACCGATCAAGGCTCAGAACTGATGCCCCTAGATGATTACGGCTTTAGCAAACAGTTCAGTTGGGTCAGCGATCGCTATGGGGTTTCTTGGCAACTCAATCTTGGCTGATAGCTCCAGCGCCGAAGGCGATCCTCGAAAAGAAGCAAGCTAATCTGACAGCTAGAATTTTATCTGCCAGCTTTACTCGTTCGCTCGTACTTTGTCTGAAGAGTTTCTATTTCGTGGGCTGTAATTACAGGCACACCTAATAATTACGGCCCAGTTTCTCCAGAATCGATGCCATGGACCAGAACGCCCCCAAGTCCTTCGCGTGAACAGTGTCGGCGACAACAGCATCACCCTTCATCTTTGGATTCAAACCGAACCCCTTCAGCAAATGAACGTGGCCCGCGAATTTTGTCGTCGCATCAAGATGGCTTTTGACAAAGCCCAGATCTCCATGCCCTTTCCCCAGCGATCCATCTGGTTTGAGAATGCGATGACAATGCAGTCTGCTCAAGCGTCTGCGAAAGGAAGTCAGATGTAGAAACGACGGCATCTCCCCCTAAAAGATACATAAAGCAACCTTCACTTGTGCAAACCAAACTTCTATTGCTATGATGTGACCAATCAGTCATATGACCAGTCGGTCACAAATAAAAGACTAATTTCCATCATCTCTAAGAAACGGGTCATGATCACCTTCAATCGCAGTATTAAAGCCTTCCGCGACTACCTCGTTCAGGGCGAAGTCGGTGACCTCGCCCTGATCAAAATCCAGCTCCTCGGCCTGCGCCCCACGCCAGCAACCGCTGCCCAGCTAGTGCCCTTCATCGACCAGTTCCCCCGAGATTGACCTGGACCAGCTCAGTCAGCTCCCCCCTTCAGCCCAAATCCAACTCAGGACACAACCATGACAACACTTAAGCGCTACCTCAAATCCTTCACGGACTACCTCTACAAGGGTGAAGTCGGCGACGTTGGCTACTTCGAGACGACGCTTTACGGCCTGGGCCTCCGCCCCGAAGTCGCGACCCAGCTCAAAACCGTCAGTCCCTACGTGATGCCGGATCTCGACCAGCTCAAGCAGCTACCCCAGGGCACGTTGGGCTATGAATATGCCCAGTACATGGATCGGTATGGCCTTCAAGTCGCCAAGATTAGCGATGACCTGCTCGAAGAGGCGAAGCAACAGCCCTTTGCCCTGCGCTATATCCTCATCCATGATCTGTTTCATACGCTGCTGGGCTTTGATACGAGCTATGCCGGAGAGCTGGGCGTTCAGGGCTTTATCACGGGCCAAAACTACAGCCGTGCTTTGCATCTCACCGGCCCCTTGGTGCAGTTGATCACAATGCTAATCAGACCGCTACAAGCCCGAGCCATCAGCCGTAACTTCCGCCAAGGTAAAGCCCTGGGTCAACAAGCCCACTGTGTCTTGACCTTCCCCTTTGAGCAAAATTGGGCCAGGCCGATTCAAGCCATTCGCAAGGAGCTGAACCTACCGCAGGTGAGCCATTCTCTCTCGTCGCAGCCTGCCGTGCCTTCGCTGAAGACGGTGGGTTGGAAAGGAGAAGCCAGTGCCTAGGACCAGCGGCAGCATCTGAACAAAAAAACAACCGCTTTTAGTTTTTTCGCCGTAGGAACGATCGCGATCGCTTGCACAGCTTCACTTGCACCATTTCCCCCTCTTCTTATGAGTTCGCAATTTCCGCCGCTGCCCGATCAGACGCCATCGTCTATGGAGCCCCCTGGCCAGTCCATAGCGGCGCAGGATTCCATCGACCATCCCGATTCGCCGCAGCGCAGACGATGGCTGCCCAATGGGATCTCCAGTAAGCTCCTGCCGCTATTTTTGCTCAGTCTGCTCTTAGGCGGTGGCTATCTGCTCTATCAGCGGTTTGTCATTGCCCCACAGCAAGCGGCCACGGCCCAGACCAAAACCGCCAGTCCAGAAACTGTGACGATTCCCATTACGGTCACCGCAAACGGGACAGTGCAACCGGAAGCCCAAACGAATGTGAGCCCTAAAAATTCTGGGCGCTTACAGGAGGTGACCGTCGAAGAAGGGGACACTGTTCAAGCAGGCCAGGTCTTGGCCTACATGGATGACTCGGACTTAAAAGGGCAGCTCATTCAGGCCCAGGGTCAGGTGGAAGCGGCCCAGGCCAATGTCGATCAGCTCGTGGCAGGCAACCTACCTCAGCAAATTGGTGAAGCTGAGGCGACATTAGCGAGCGCCAGGGCCCAGCTCACCCAGGCCACTGGAGACCTTGCTCGCTATCAAAATCTGTATAACGAAGGGGCGATCGCGGCGATTGATCTCAGCACCTTTCAAACGGCTCAAGACACAGCCCAGGCGGCTGTTGACAATGCTCAGAAAGGGCTAGAGCTGGTGCAAATTGGCAGCCGACCGGAGGCGATCGCCCAGGCCAGAGGCCAACTCTTACAGTCCCAGGGAATCTTGACCGCTGCACAAACGCAGATTGAGAATACGATCATCCGCGCTCCATTTACGGTACGGTCACAGCTCGATATGCCGAACCGGGTGATTTTGTTGCGCCTACAACTGCTGCTAGCGCCACCTCTTCATCCTCTTCTTCTTCCATTTTGTCTCTGGCCTCCAATTACCAGGTGGTGGCCAATGTCGCCGAAACAGATATTGCCAAAATCAAAGTTGGACAGCTGGTGAGCGTCAGGGCAGATGCCTATCCCACTGAACGGTTTGACGGCAGTGTTGCCCAAATTGCTGAGCAGGCGACGGTGACTTCCAATGTGACCAGCTTTGAGGTCCGGGTTAATTTACCCGCTGCGGCTCAAGAACAGCTCAAGCCGGGCATGAACACCAACGCCATCTTTCAAGCTGGCGAGCTAACCAACGTCATGGTGGTGCCCACCGTTGCCATTGTGCGGCAAACCCAAGGTGAGGGGGTTCTGGTTTTGGATGCAGATAATCAGCCTCAGTTTCAGCCGGTGGAAACCGGGCTCAGCGTGGATGACAAAACCCAGATTGTCTCCGGGTTGAGAGATGGAGACCAGGTTGTTCTTAGTGCTGCCCAGGGCCTGCCTGAAAACGTTCGAAGTATCGGACCGGGGCGTGGCGGTCGCGAGTCTGACCGGGGAGGCGATCGCAGCCGGGGAGGTAACGGTGGTTAACAACAGCTTACCGGCGCTGTCCATTGCAGAAGTGGTGTCAATATTACTACCGCGCTCGCTATTACGATGCAGCAGTTGGTGAATTCATCAATGAAGACACCATTGGATTTGCGGGTGGGGATGCCAATCTCAACCGGTATGTTGGGAATTCGCCAACTAATTATGTTGATCCATCCGGCAATATCTCCATACCTTTCACAGGAGGAGGAGCTGCCGCAGGAGGGGCTTCTGGCGGCGGCGCCGCAGGAGGAGGTTTTTGGGCGGGAGCTGCGAAAGCAGCAGGGGCAGTAGCATCGCTCCCTTGGAAAGCTGCTACTGCTATAGGGGGTGCAGCAGTGGTTGCCTTCGACTCGATCATGCCAGATAGGCAGATAACTAGTGGCTATGCTGAAGCTCAGGCCATAGCAAAAGCAGAAGCAGCAAAAAGGGCTGCCGCTGCTGCCGCCGCTGCCGCTGCTGCTTCTTCATCAGCTACTCCTAGCTCCAGTAGTCGCCCTGTACAAGCACCTCCCATCAATCCCACGACAGTGGCATCCCCTCCACTCCCCCCCCTAGGAGGATTTGACCTCTTACCTCCCCCTACAGTCGGAGACCTAACTGAAACCTTCCCCAATAGCAGTGATTGGATCAGTGACTGGCTTGATAGGCTGAATGAGGGGGATAGTATTTTTGGAAAAGACTGGGATTTCCTTGAAACCATTTTGGATGGGCCAGGGATCAACGATAGTCCTGGGGAAGTTCCTTTCTTTACTAGCGATAATGAGCCATTCTCTCATCTTTCTAGAGGGCCAATTGAAAGATCTGATCTTAATATTGGTGACCTGATGAGAGCCGGAAATCAGCCTTACGGAAAGGACGGTCTTACAGAAGCAGGCCGCGCTTGGGACAAGCATGCAAATGGGCAAAGAGGAGACTCTCCCTTCCCTCCTCTATCAGGCAATAATCAGCATAAAAATAGAGTAGCGAATCAGCAACTATCTGAGATTCTCAATAGCCCAGACGCATCATTTTCAAAACTTGGCAGAGGTGGCATAGAAGCCAAATTGCCTGATGGTCGTGCTGTACGCTTTAATAGTGATGGTTCATTTAGTGGATTTATTGACTAGGAGTCCAATCAATGGTTCTGGAGATGGCATCAGGTTTCAAGATAATAAGATTTAGCGATTCACGTTTCAATGAAATAACTGTTGAAGTTCAATTTCGAGAAGAACAAATTGCACAACTTAATAAAGACAAAGGCATAGATAAAATTGAAATAGAGTTATTTACGGAATTTGTTGAAGAAAATTTCTCTCCTTGCTTCGCGCTCGATGAATTTATGGCTGCACTGCGCGAGGCAAAAGATATTCTTAAGAATTCGTAAAGTTTAGATCTGTCGATTCCCGATCTACTTGTATTTGATGACTGTTCAACCTCGCATCTCACTCATCATCACCATCTACAACCGAGAGTGCTACCTAGCGGAAACGCTAGGCAGTATCCTACGGCAAAGCGAAACAAACCTTGAACTACTAATCTGGGACGACGGCTCAACCGACAACTCCCCCGCGATCGCCCAACAATACGCCGCCCAAGACCCCCGCATCCGCTACATCCGCAGCCCCACCAACCAAGGCTGTGCTCAAGCCCTCAAATCAGCCATTGCCCAAACCACCGCCCCCTATATTGCCTGGGTCGATAGCGACGACCTCCTCCATCCCACCGCCCTCGCTAAAACCGCCGCCATCCTCGACAAATACCAATCCGTCGGCCTCGTCTACACCCGCTACAACGTCATCGACGCGGCCGGAAAATTCCTCGGCCTAGGCAAACGCTCCCAAACCCTCTACAGCAAAAATCAACTCCTCACCCTCCTCGTCACCTTCCACTTCCGCCTCATTCGTCGCTCCGTCTACGACCAAATCGGCGGCATCGACACCGACTTTCCCTGCGCCATTGACTATGACCTCTGCCTACGCCTCTCTGAAGTCACCGACGTCTACCACATCCCTGAGCCCCTCTATGACTACCGCGTTCATCCGGATAGCATTTCCATTAAGCGCCAAGCAGAACAGCAGTATTGGTCGAAAGTGGCGGTAGAGCGGGCGCTGAAGCGGAGAGGACTGGATTCAAAATATCGGCTGTATGTTTCGGATGAGGGTAAATTCTCTTTGCTCAAGAAAGATGCGGGGCTATTGTGACCTTCTGCCGCTTCCGCAGAAGGTCAAGGCGAAGGGGGGGACGATCGCATGGGCTGTGAGATAGCAGGCAACCTCGGTTCGCAAGATGAGCCCCCTGACAAGGCCCGCAAATCGTTGTTTCCTCTAAAAATCACCGACTAGGAGAAGCGATCTCGCCAACTACCGACCCTTCTAGCCGGTTTGACAGGTGATGTAATTTGTTCGCCGATTGGACCATGCTGCGGTTTAGGCCGCTTGGCTTGAGGCATCGGGAACAGGAACTAAGTGCTCCAGGGCTGTGGAGACCACCATGCGGCCCAAGCGTTCCTCGTCTTCGTCATTAAGTTCGATAATGCCGTAACCCTTTTCAGGAAAGAGATCGACCAATACACCAATAATCCCTTCCACAGCAGGGTCATCACCGCCTGTGATTTTAGCGAGAGCATACAGCTTGAGTTCTGTCTGTGTATTAGTTTGGCTCATCATTTCCAACGCTGCCTAGGCTTCAAAGTGACAAATCGAAAGTCATACAAGCGTGGCTCATCATTGTTCATCTCCCAGATGGTCTTGGCACCTACGACATTTAGAGGGCCGTAGATTGGACCGGTCACCGAGTAGAAGAAACGTCCACTGTCCTCTCCATCATAGACAGCCTCAACGCTAGCGACCAGACGCAAGATGGCTTGCTCCAAAACCTCGGGCTCTTCTGGGCGAAAACCTGCTCGCATCAAATAAATGCATTTCCCCATTCCTTGAGGATGGTCAAGGTCTAGGAGATAGCCCCCCAGTTTCCTGGGTTCAATGATGGCGTTTTGTAGGTACATGGGTATTGGTGTTGAGCCGACCTATCGTAGTCCTTCGTCATTGAGGCCAGACTCAAAGTAAAGCATTGGGTCTGTTACTTCGTTGTTATGGCTTGCAGAAACCTCTGGAGCAGAACCGGCTGTCGCCGAAAGAACCGAGAGCTTTCTAGCTCTAGCAACCCATTGAGCGACAGCCATGCAAACCTTATCAGCGCAACGAATCCAAGCGGTGATCAGCCGCTTCGGCAAGACCAAGGAAAGCCAGTATCCGCCCTACGCCCGTGTCCAGTCGGTCCTGTTCACCTGGGAGAGCCAGGGCCAAACCCAAGAAGTTTGGAAGACCTATCCAGCCGAGGAAGCCCGCTTGCTTAAAGTGGGTCAACCCGTTTTTTTGAGCAGCCGAACCGGAGTCAACAACCAGCTCATTTGGGAGGTTGAAGTGCTCGGTGCCACTGCAGCGGCGTCACCTCCACCGGCAGCGACCCATGCTGCTCCAGCGCCCGCTCAATCCGCGAGCCAGCCGGTCACCCAGACTCCAACATCTACGGTTTCGCCATCGAAATCAGGAACTTTCCCACTGGGTTCAAACCCAAGCTCAGCTCTACGCCCATTGCTTCGGCAGTGCGGCCCAGGCGCTGACGGCCTACGAAGTCAGCGAGGAAACGATTCGTGCAGCGGCCTCAACGCTGTTCATCAGCGCGAGCCGAAAGTTCAACCTCGAACGCTAGACAGCCGGGCTATCCGCCCAAAGACGTAGGGAGATGCGAAAGCGTTTCTCTACGTTGTTTCATTCAACTCCCCATGTCATTACCTGGAGTTGCTGACCTCCAACGCCTGGATGCCCAGATTCGTAATCGCGAACAGGCCGAAATCAAAGCGCAGATTGCTAAAGATTTTGCGGCTTTCCTCGCCCAAGCTCAGGATTACGGTGTCATCTCCTTATGGGACATCACCGAGATCATCGCCGAACGATTCAAGCAGGAGACGAGCCCCTGCACGGGACGCTCGCTGACCTGCCAGGTCATCCTGCGTGATCGCCAAGAAGCCAACGGCTGGTATTGAACCGCTCGCGACCTTCTGACTTCGGTTTCCCTGTGAGCCGGAGCCAGGAGACAACCTGCCCACTGCTAGATCGCTGTCCTGCCCTCCCTTCACCGCAGGCCCGAACTCACCCAATACTTTGGAGAACTCAAACCATGAACCGCACCGAAGCCAAAGCCTATGCCCTGACTGAACTGGGCCTAGACCGCGAAACCGTCCGTCAATTTGGTAATTTGAGCTGCACTCAGACTTGGTTGGATGCGATTGCTGCGCAAGCTTCCGGAGGAATCGCCGCGCAAGCTTCCGGAGGAATTGCTGCCCAGGACGCGATCGCGCTCCACAAAACGCTCATGGTCAAGGTGAGCCACGTTCAGGATGCCATCAACCCTGAAGCAACATCTGCGCTCGCCGCTGAGGAAGCGATCGCCCCCCACGACGAAATGATCGTTGAAACGACATCTGGGATCGCCATCCCCGAACCCGCCGCCCAGGACAACAGCTTCGAAACCTTCTGGGACAGCGCCCCCGAGTTGGTCCAGCCCCAACCGCTGCTCAATGTCTCCGTCCTTGATGGAGACTGGGATGCTCCAGAGCCTCCAGCTTCCACAGTCATCGAAGTCATCGTCTACCCGCTCGTCATCGGTTTGCTGATGCTCTGGGCGACAATCCAACTGTTGCTGCTCGCCAGTCACGGGATTGTTATGGGTCTCACCGCCTTAGCCAATGCCTTGGATGCCGCTGCCAGCCGCCGACTGAGCCTCAACACAGCGAAGTCGTCTGAACCGATGGACTGGATTAGAATTCCCACCTTCTCGGTGGCTGCGCTGCGCCACCACCGAGTAAGTAGGCTGTGGTCAGCCTATTGGCCACGCCCTGGCTTGCAATCTGCAAACCCTAGTGCTTCGCTGTCGAGATAACTGGCGAGCGCCATTTCCACCACCCGCTCGATGGGGTACTGAATCTCTTCAGCCCGAGTGCGTAGCGCTTCAGCAATGCGCTCAGGCAGCTTGCTGAGAATATCTTCGGCCTCTACAGACGAGAGTTGTTCTATGGCTGCACTTTGCATGGCTCTAGCCCTCTGGCGGGATTCTGACGTTATAGGGAGGCTCAGTTGGTTTTGCCGATGTAGAGGATGCCTGCGGAGCGATGCTTGATGGCATAGAGCCCTGGGACTGGTGGCAAAGCTTCGAAGGTGCGATTCAGGGGCTGGCAGTCTTCAAAAGGTATGAATGCCAAGGTGTCTAGAATGTGTCGCGCTTCGTCTGACATTTGACATTGCGGGCTCCGGCTCGGCAGGTCAACGCTACCACAGTCAAAAGAGAAGGCAACTGGCCTAGTCAGACCGCCGTGGCCCCACCCTGCCAGCTCGGCGACGTCACCCAGGGGGCCAGACGGCCCCAAAGGGATGAGGGAGAGGTAAGCCTACCCAGCGCCCCTCCCCTGTCCCTTACCACTACTAGCTATGTCCCCCTTTCCCCACGGCCCCGGCATCGCGGATGTGCGCCACCTAGAAGAGCGCCTGTCCAACCCGCCCAGCCCAGAACAGCCCTTGAATCCAATCCAACAAGCTCAACTACAAGGGCAGATCAACAGCCTGCTAGAGCAATTTTCCATCGACGAGATCAGCCTCTGCCTGCAACGCAGCTACAACCACCAGCCCGGTTGGCAACGACAGGGCACTGAAATCCAGATTCGCCTGTTGAGCGAAAGCTACCAGCGGGGTGGTTACGACGACCTGTTCTAACTGACCCTTGACTATTTATCCGTCTCCCTCCGGAGTAATCCCCATGAGCCCAACAACGAACCTGAGACCGATTGAAGCCACCGTCACCGCCTTCGGGCGCATCCAGGTGAGCCGCTATGGCGACGAGCAAGTGCAGTCAGTGCTGTTTGAGCGCTGGGACCGCCACGACGAGAGCCGCAAGATATGGAAGACCTTCAGCGTTGCCGAGGCACGGCTATTTCGCAAGAACCAGCAGGTGCGACTGACCCCGAGCTGGCGCAACGAGCGCCAGAGCTGGAGCGTAGAACGCCTGGGAGAACCCCCCGTAGGGTCACCGCCGCCCTATCCGACCAAGTCCCAGTATCAAGAACCGGAGCCAGAAATGACCGTGTCTGGGACGGGTGATGCGACGGTTGGTGAGATCAGCCGCTGGCTGGCCCACCAAGCGGACCTCTACGCCTGCTGCTTCAGCGAAGCCCAGCGCGCCCTGAGCCCCCAAGCGCCCCAGGAAGAGACCGTGCGAGCCTGCGCTTCAAGCCTATTCATCAGTGCCACGCGGAAGTTTCGCCTAGAAACCTAGCGGTTGACCAATACTGGGCTGGCGGGGCGCATCACCGGCGGCTAGACGCCGCAAAGGGATGAGTAATTTGGAATCAACCCATGACCTACATCCTGAAGGATGCGCCCGCCGCCCAGCTGAACAATCACCGGCTCCGCCTGGCTCCCCAGAGCAGCAGCCCCGCCGAACTGCTCAGCGCTGCCCTCGGCATCAGCCGCCGCAAAGCCCGCCGCCTGCTCGACGACATCGCTGAGGGGCTGCACCACCCCCTGAGCGCCCTACGGCACAGCGAAGCCGTGGAACTGCACCAGGCAGGACTGAGTGAGAAAGAAGTCGCCCGCACCCATGCCATCATCGAGCTAGGCCGCCGCCTCTACACCAGCTCCCAGAGCGAAGGCCTGCCCCTGGAAAGCCCTGATGCCGTGGCAGCTTACCTGAACTACGACCTGGCCTTCCAAGCCCAGGAGCAATTTGTTGTCCTGGTGATGAACATCAAAAACGTCGTCATCGGCAAGAAGATCATCACCCGTGGTTCATCGACCGAGACAATCGCCAACCCAAAACAAATCTTCCAGACCGTATTGCGCATGGGCGGCGAGCGCGCAGCGGTGGGCCACAACCACCCCTCCGGCTCGACCACCCCGAGCCCGGAGGACCTGAGCTTGACCGAGCAACTGCTCAAGGCAGCTCAGACCCTCGACATCGAGCTGCTCGACCACCTAATCATCGGCGGTGAGCAGTGGACCTCGCTGCGGCAGAGTACCGCCCTGTGGACTTAAGCGAACGAACCCGCCATCAGCACCCACGCCATGGCCACGAACTCAGTCATCGTCAATGGGAAGCTGCAAACGGGCAATGTGATTGAACTCCGGCTCATTGAGCAATGGTTCAGGTGCAGGTTTTAGTTTTTCCTTCTCCCGCTGCGCCTCGGACTTCTTACTGGTCGATGAACTGCCCTGAGGGCGCTCAAACCGCTTCCAATAGGGCAATAGCTCCTGGTCTACTTTTGTCTGGGCCGTCTTTTGGGATTGATTTGGCTTTCGACTGGGTAATTGATTGAGTGGTGGACTGGGTGATTGGGGTAGTCATGGAAGTGGTGATGTAAGCGTTGCTAAATCACGGGTTTGAGAGGAGCTGGGAAGCCTGACTTGAGCTGCCGTGAGAAGGTGTAGCTGAAATGGTTATTGCCGGAGCTCTTGAAACAGCTGTTGAATCGTTAGTTGAAATGGCATTGAATCTCCCCTAGGAATCCTCGCCGTTTGAGTGCCCTCGCTCTTCTCCGCAAGGTATGTCAAAAAGTGGTCCACTTTTGCCACTTTTTGCGTTTTTAGGCCTGGGATGCGCCCCTGCTCTCAGGTCCGTCCGATAGGTTCCTGGGTCGGTAGCGGCAGCTCAGCTCTATGCGCTAGAGGGGGAGTTGGGCGGTGCTGGAGCCAGCTGGAGCTGGAGCGACCCGAAGATCTGCAAGTGAAGGCGGGCGATCTCGCATCCTCTCCGGCCAGGTCATCGCCGACCAATTCTCAACCCGTCGCGGCCTGGCGCTGGGGAGCTGCCGCCGCCAGACTTTGGGGTGGAGGAGTCGGCGATCGTTGCTGCGAAAAGCGCGATCGCCCAGATGCAAGCTGCCCCGGTGAAGCAAACCCGCTTTGTTGATCCCAGGCTGACCGAGGCCTGGGACGGCGATGTGGCCGAGTGGAATTGGCAGGTCAAGGCCAAGCAGGTGGAGAGCCAGGTGGAAATGAATAAGGCGATTGGCTGCGCCAAGCTTCCGGCGGAGAGATCGTTTGGGGGTGGGTGCGGTCTTGGTGGGCTTGGCGGCGCTGGTCTGGTTCAAGACCCAGGCCAATGGACCTGCGCCCCTGCCCGTGGATCCCACGGCAGGGCTGAAAAGCTGGCAGGTGGTGAAGGTAGCGGAGCTGTGGAGCGATGAGGTGGGACTGATCAATGGGGCAATGGTGATGACGGGGATGGCGTGTGTCTATGAGCGCTATGTGGGGGGCTGTCCGAGTCGGGAAGCGATCGAGGGCAGCCAGGACACTGCCCAGGAGTATGGTTGTGGCATTTGGGGCCAGGCCGATCTGCAAAAGCTTTGGGACTATCGCAGACTATAGTTGAGCCACTTGCCTGAGTCCCCATGAGCACCATCCAAATCACGATCCCCGAAGAAATCCTCATCAGCCTCAAAGAAACCCCGGACAATCTGTCCCGTGAGCTATGCCTTTTGGCTGCGGTCAAACTGTTTGAACTCGGTCGCCTTTCGTCTGGTCGTGCTGCCCAGCTGGCGGGTATCAGTCGGGTTGAATTCTTGAGCCGCCTCGGTCGCTACCAGGTTTCTCCGTTCCAGCTCAGCGCTGAGGATCTGGCCCAGGATGTGGCCAATGCCTAGCCGAAACGTCATCAGCAATACCTCACCGCTGTTTTATCTACATCAGATTGACCGCCTCGATTGTGGCTAGTGGCGATCGGGCAAAAAACTCAACCAAAGGTATATGGCCAATGGCTGAGTTGGAGAGACCTTGAGATTCGCGCAAAGAGCACTGGTTTATGCGAGTAAATTGCCAAATGCGGTATGGCGTTTCAAGGCCTGATGAGGTACACCTTGACCATTTAAATCTCTTCCTGGTAAGGCTTGGTTTAGGGCGACTGCATCTCACTGGCTCGGGAAGTGCTGTAATGCTACACTCACTTTGATCTTTCCCCAGCTTGTAATCCAAAGACCTGAAGACCTGATTCGGAGTTAACCGTGGCCACCCTCACCATCCGCATCCCCGACGATAAGCATAATCGCCTCAAGCAGTTCGCAGCGGCGCGGAACATCAGCATGAATAAGCTGATGGAAGAGCTGTCAACCGTTGCGCTGACTGAGTTTGATGCTCACAACCGTTTTCGTTTGCTGGCTGAGCGGGGTGATAAAGCCGTGGGGCTAAAGCTGCTGGATAAGTTAGATCAGCTCAGCGATTAGCAACCCGTTTTATCCCAGCGCCAGCTTTTGCAGTGTCCGCACCTGCGACTCCAGACGCTTCATCCGCTGATCCAGCCGGTTGGGCTCGGGCTGCTGGCCTGTGACCAGGAGGGCGATCGCGTTGGTGCTTAGTGAAGCCAATCGCATTGAGCGATAGTCTGGATGCGGTGACGCCTGGGGTGAACTGTTGAGCAGGATTCAGACTGTCGCGCTGAAAGAAGGTCAGGCCGGCAATATCGTGGTTGCCGATTTGGTACTCCTCACGACCAAACACGTCGAAGACTATGACCAGTTCTGGCAGCCGCTGCTGCGCGAATTCGGTGAAGACGACAAAGCCCTGAGCTGGCGGTTCAAACAGCAGCTTGCAGAGCGACAGCCCAATTGGGAATGTTACGCGATCGAATCTGAAAACCTAACCCAGGGCCTCATCTTGCTTGAAACCCAGTTCCACGGCTCCCACTTTGATTGGGGGCAAAAGCTGGTCTACGTCGAAACCATCATGACAGCGCCTTGGAACCGACTTCAGATTCAGCGTCCACCGGAATTCAAGGGTGTCGGGAGACAGATGATGCAATTTGCCCAACAGCGCAGCTTAGCCTTGGGCTATCGGGGACGGGTGGGACTGTTGTCGTTGCCTGACGCGGTGGGGTTTTATGAACGGATCGGCATGACTCGCTTGGAGCTAGATCCTGAAGATATAGTAGATGCAGAGGAAAACTTACCCTATTTTGAATACAGAGCGCTGCGCCAATCTGAGGATCGCGACTATGACCCCGAGCCTTAATCAAACTTATCCAATACCTGGGGAGATGTCCGCTGAGGAATGGCAGCGACTGACCCAAGATCCGGCATGGCAAGCTGCCGTGGATGAGGCAGAGCAGGCAGCCGGTGGCGTTTTGGCGAATGGCTTTCAGAAGCGGGGTTGGATGAAGACCTGGCCGGAGTTGCCGACCTATTCGCATTACATGCAGATGCGATCGCTTGTCCTACGAGGCTTCGATGCCATCCTGCGCGAAGGCAACCTCGGCGTCGGCTACCAGGCCGCCTCGGACTGCGGCAAAACCTTGGTGTATGAGCGTTTTTTTGAACCCGGCGAAGCGGCCAAAGTGCGTCTTTTGGCCCTCGTTGAGGGTGAGTTGCTGGGTCCACCGCCGGAGATGACACCGGAACGGTTGGCGGTGTTACGGTCCGTGCTTCAGGGCGTTTTGACGGCTGAGGATTGGGGAGCGATCGCCCAGGCGGCAGCCCAACAGGTGCAGCAGCAAGTGTTGGAGCTGCGAGTGGCTTGAGGATTTAGCTCAGCGCCACCTTCTGCAACTTCCGCACCTGCGACTCCAACCGCTTCATGCGCTGCTCCAGCCGAGCGGGCTCTGGCTCCTTGCCGGTGATCAAGAGTGAGATCGCATCCCTCACCAGCTCACTATCACTCTGTCCCGTCTCCTGCCCATAGGCCTGCATCGCTTCGTACAGGCTTTGGGGAATCCTGCCGCCCACTGCCACCATCGCCATAGAACTTGTTGACCTCGCTAACGGCGTTGACTGTCTCAGTGCTTATTGTGCAATGGAATACAGGCATACGCGCAACGTAAACAGCGTTGACGGCGTTGACCTTTTCTACGGGTGGTCAAAGCCATTTTTGATACCCAAGTCTAATTGGGAATGATTCCTAATCAGGCGTCAAAATCGCTGTGCAAATACGGAGGAGGGGCTGAAACCCTTGAAAAGTCGCGATTTTTACTTGCTCTTTTGTTAAAAGAGCAGATAGAATTCAAGGGATCCCCGATTAGCTGCCCATGGCCTTGGATTTCACCCTCGAAGCGCTCCCGGTGAAGAGCGATCAGAAAAACGATCGCTTTGGCCGTGCGGCCATCCTCAAGCCGGAGCAATTGGGGGAGTTGTTTGGGGAGTTGCGGACGGAACGCGATCGCTTCCTCTTTGGCATCTGCTATTTCACTGCTAGCCGCATCACCGAGACGCTGCGCTTGGAGCGCTCCGATATCGTGGGAGCGACGATCACCTTTCGCAAGCAGAACACGAAGACCAAGACCACGCGCCAGGCGGCGATGCATCCGACGCTGGTGACGTTGATGGAGGAGTATGAGCTGCCGGAGTCGGGCTATCTGTTTCCGGGGCGGCATGGCCGGGGGCGGCTGACGCGGCAGGGCGCGGACTTGGTGCTGCGGGAGGCTTGTGAGCGGGTAGGGTTAGTGGGGGTGAGTACCCATAGCTTTCGGCGATCGTTTGTGACCCAGATGAAGGAGGAGGGGAAGACGCCGGTGCAGATTAAAGAGTATACGGGGCATCGGAATTTGGCGTCGCTGCTGCATTACTTCGGTGCTTGAACGATTGAAACGAGCTACAAGTCATTGCAGCTCGTTTCAATCGCTTTGAGTTCTACAGTTTTACGATGCTTTCTTCTTAAGGCGACTGGCTAACCAACCCACTCCCATGAGTCCCAAGAGGCCCGAGGGCTCAGGAACAGACTGAGGTGTGCTTGTATCGTTATCAAAGGGTGGGACATCGAACGTGTTGTCGTCTCCGTCATCATCGACAGGCGGTGGGTCACCAGAGTTGTCATCATCGACAGGCGGTGGATCAGTAGGAGGATCGAATGGGTTTAGGTTGCCAAGTAATGCCATGCCATCATTTAGACATTCTTGGAAGAAGCTTGCGACAAAATCACCGCTAGGTAATAGGTCTCTCGAAATCTGAAAGCCAAAGAGATAAGAGTTTTCTGTTGAAGAGAAAGAATCTAAGCTGAATCCTTGCTCGTATAGAGCTGAGTAATTTAGAAAAGAGACATCTCCTACTCGGTTTCCACCTGTAAGAATATTGGGTGTAAACTCACGACCATAACCATAGGTGGAGTCTCGATAATCTCCCCAATAATTATCATTCCAAGCTAAATCTCCGAAGGAGACATTGTCTCCACGTCCATAGTAATTAACTGAATTATAGTAACGGCCAATATTTCCATAACCTGCATTCTTGTCTTGGACACCGATGGCTTGAATGTTGTCGTAGACGCCGGTGCCAATATAAGGGTCGGAATCATTGCCCCATAAGAATTTGACACCTAAAACGTTGCCATGTTTGACATTGTCTCTAAAGTTACCACCACCAGTGAAGTCAAAGAAGAAATCGCCGTATCCAATATTATTGTTCTCAACGTCCCAAGTCCCAACCCTGTCTATGTTTAGGCCGGTATGATTGAGCTTAGAGAGGATACCAACGTAGACATTCTTGCCATCGTCCTTGATGCCCATGCCGAGCATGTCAAAGGAGTTTCGGTGATTGCCCTGCCATACGCCTAAGTCGTCTCCGACTCCATCCGCAGAATAATCCCAAGTTTGTGCTTGAGAATTGATGGCTGTAGCAGCGATTAGGGTGGGGATAGAAGCAAAGATAAAGAGACTAGATAAAAGCTTATGATTCAATTTTTTGGAGATCATTGATTGGCAAAGTAAAACTGAATTGCTTCTATCTTCGTAAGAAGCGCTTGCATAGAATCATAGGATTATCTATTTTTGATGGTGACCGTAATGTCACAGATTTTTCTAAACTGAAAGCATTCTTTCTAATGATTAATACGCTGAAAACTTGTAAATAAATGGAAATGCTAAAACAAAAAATATTTTATCTATTTCGAAACTCAATAGAGTCTTTATAAAACTCTTTTGTTTGCTTTATATTGAGCCAATTATTCAGGAGAGTTACAGGTACATGGGGGCTGCTGCCGGGATCATGTCACCTTATGAGGAGAATAATAATTCATTGAGATAAGCGGCTCGATGAGTGAGAACTTGAGGAACATTTTTGGCTTCCCACTGAGCCCCGGAGATTTTGACGCTGTTAGAAGGGGAAAAGTTGGGGCCAAAGGTTGAGCTAACGGCGGAGTGGGCTGGGGTGTTGCGGACGGTATTGCAGACGGTGTTGACGGCGAAGGATTGGGAGACGATCCTTCGGAGCTTGGCGTAGCCAATCGGCCAAGCTGTGAATTCCGAAAATTATGGGGTCTTGCACGCTTTTGGTGATGCTGATGCGGTGCAAACCTCGGTGATCTTGACCTCCGGCTGGGATCTGAAATACATCCCGCCCCAGGCGATCGCCGGTGCCCCCTGACCGACATGGGCAGCATCATTGCGCCGCTGGCCGGTTGCAGAGGAATGAGAGCGCCCATTGATCGCCGCCTCAATCACAGGCCGCAGCTCATCGGTGTAGAACAATCGCCAGTAATGCTGTGAGCCTCGCCCGTCCGGCTGGCCAGCATAGGCCAGGTGCAGATTCGCGCTCATCTCCAAGTACATGCCGATGCGGGTTCGGCTCGCCAGCGAGGCTCTGAGCCTGGTGCGATTGGCCTTGCCAGTCGCCTTAGGCGTCAGTGCTTGGAGGCAGTCCAGTACGGCGGCGGTGCGCAGCTCCAAAAAGTGGGGCAGCTTGCCACCCAAGGAGACTAACCCTGGTTTGCTGAAATCCTCTGCTGGACCTGTTGCTTCTGGTGTTGCCATGAATCAGCGATCGCCCTAAAACCTAACTCACTCCAGCATCGTTCCCGGTTGATTTCCTGACCTATGCAGGGGGCAAGAATCGGGAGTCAAGGTATCTGTACTCTACACTTGCAGGTATCTGCACTCTGTACTTGTAGATATCTCGACTCCTAGATTCAAGAGGTCCAGGTACCTGTACCTTAGCGCCCTGGGAGAAGAAGCGGAGATAGAAATTCATGGAAGTCCTTGCTCAGACTGCCTGTAGCCGCTGCTTAGGGACAGCTTAGAAGTCTAGGCATCTGAAGTTGTAGATATCTGGACTCCTTGATATCTGGAAAACAATACATCTATACTCCCCGATATTGAATAGGACCTAAACCTTGAAAAGCTGCTCAGCTATCTCCCTCTCCGGGGGCCAGGGTAAAACCACAACGATTTTTTTCACGGCGCTGCTCCTCGCCAAGAGTGGCAAAAAAGTGCTGGCGATTGACGCCGACCCCCAGGCGAACCTCACCTTCTACCTCGACCATGAGGTTCAACCCAACGAGCCCAGCTTGATGGAAGTGCTCAACAAACAGGTGAGCGTCGAAGACGGAATCTACGAGACCAAATATCCCAACCTCTATTTGATCCCAGCGGACCGGGGATTATTTAAGGTGTCGGAGTTCTTGAGCAGCAGCGGCGCTGGGGCATTCATCCTCAAGCAGCGGCTGCGCCAGGTCAAAGATATCTTCGACTTCGCCCTGATCGACGTGCAGCCTTCGCGATCGCAGATCTGTTCCACCGCTGCTGGAGCCTCGCAGTATGTGATCATCCCAACCGAAGCGAATGTGAAAGGCGTCAACTCTCTGGTGGAGACGATGAGTTTTTTGTCGGAGCAGGCGGAGCTGGAAGCTTTCGGTGGAAAGGTCTTGGGGGTGGTGCCCTTTCGCGATCGCTGGGTCGGCAACAACCAAACCACCGAAGGACGACAAAACATCGAAGCGATGCAGGAGCTTGCCCAAGGGGCTCCGATTCTGCCTTCCATCCGTGAGTCGGAGCAATTCAAGAAGGCCATTCGTAGCGGGCAGCTCCTATCTGAGATAGGCTATCCCGACCTGCAATATCCGTTTGAGAAAATCGTTGAGGCCCTAACCCATGGCAGATAACAACGATGCCCTAGAACGCATTCGCAATCGAGCGCGTCCAGTCGTGCCTGCTCGGGATGCCTCGCTGACCTCTAGACCTGTAGATATCTCGACTCCTGTGAGTCAAGGTACCGCTAGTCATGCAGGTACCTCGACACCTGGAAACCTCAACTTAGATTTTCCGGCGGATGTCGTATTCAATGCGGAGCGGGCAAAAGGCTTGCAGAACAAGGATTCTAGGAGCCCAGGAGTCTCGATATCTGCAACTCCAGGTACCTCTAAGCAAGCCAGTCAAGGTGTCTCTAAGCAGGGGAGTCAAGGTACCTCTGCTCCTAGAATGCTAGATACCTCCACTCCAGCTACCCCCATGGGCGAGGCACCGGAAGCTGAGGTCTTAAACACCAAGCAGAGCACGATGCGCTTGGAGAAGGACTTGAGCGAACGCCTGCAAAAGCTGTCGCGGGACAATGGTGTTTGTCGCGAGGCCTTGATCGAAGCAATGTTTGAATTTATCGAAGCCAACCCAGAAGCTGAGGCTGAGGTGCTGGAGGTCGCCCAAGGGAAAAACGAACAGCGCCAGCGATCGCCAACTACAAGCGCGCCCAGTCGATGATGGAGCGCTTTTTGCAAAAGTGACGTTTTGGTATCGCGACTTAAAGGTTTCCAGTTGTGCAGGTATCTGGACTTCTAGGTACCTAGACTGGCCAGCCAGGCTAACCAACCACATTGATTTATCACATCGATTTAGAGGTGCAGCACCATGGGGTTTCTTGACTACTGGCGTAAGCGCGAGCCAGAAGAGGTGCAGGGGAATTTGCTCAATCCCGAAGAGCAGGCGGATGCGATCGTGGACCGAGCGGAGCCGACTCGGCTGGCCTCGTACCATCGGCTCCATGGGGAGCTAAAAGCCCGAGGTGCGATGGACCAGACTCACCAAGCCATAAACCATCTACAGAATATTGAGATGCTTGATGATGACTATCGCAAGCTGTATGAGGAACTGGGCATCACGCTAGGACAGCGGGCCAAACTCCCCAAGGAAGCCAAGGAGGCGTTGATGGTGGGTGACATCGCCGCGTTCCACCAGATCATGAAGGACGACGCCCAGGGACACCAGGCCCTCATCGAAAGCAGCTACAAAGGTTTCAAGCAGGCGCGGAAGTTGTTTCCTTGGTAGCAGCAGAGCTAAAATTGTGGCTATGAAGATCCAAGCGCTGCGGCAGCAAACCTACATGAGCTACGAAGGCCTGTGCATGAGCACGGGGGCTTATTGTGGTGCGCCCTACGCCTGGGAAGTGAGCAGCGAAGACTACGATCGCCATCCCGTCACCAACAAAACCTTCAAAGACGCCATCCGCCATGAGTTTGGCGATCTGCGCCTGAAGGAGACCTGGCGGCAAGCAGCAATTCACTACGCGGCTCGCTCCGTTGCCAAGGGAGCATTGGAGCCTTACCAGCTCGTCTGCTACATGGCGCTGCCCCAGCACATCTCTTCGCCGGTGCGCGATACCTATGGTCCAGAGGTGATCGAGGCGTTGCTGAGCTATCCAGAAGCAGCAGCGAGGATTCGGGCTGGACTGGAGCAGCTGGTCCAGGAGCTGCCCGAGGTGGCTGAAGAATTTGTGCGGACCTATGAAGGGGCGATCGCGCCATCGCCCTTCCAGCCGGTGGCAGCTTAGCGCTGACAGTTGCTGCGGCGATCGCCGCAGCGTTGCTAATCTTGGGCTTCGAGTTGATAGAAGCGCAGGGTGGGATGTTCGGCGATGACGCGCCAGGAGTAGTGCTGGGGGGCTGGGAACATGCGATCGCCACTGCGATAGCTAAATACGGGTTGTTGATGCTTAAGGCCTTCTAGGGCTTCGGCCTCGATGCCGGGGTAGGGATTGCGATTGTCATATAGGCAGAGGTGGGCCGTACTTCGATAGTCCGCTGCCAGCAGACTGGCCATGAGCCATTCCATCAGGGGCTGCATTTCTGTAACGCTGAGCCCGCTGTGGGAGTCGCCGTAGGTGTAGATGTTGGGCGACTGGGGTTGGGGGCGGAGCGCATTGAGCAGGCGTTGGAGCAGCTTAAACAAGGGCTTTGGGGGGGCGGGTTGAGGTGAGCTGCTACTGCATTCAGCGCTTTTGCTTGGAGCACAGGAAAATCTCAGCGAATGACTATCAACCCTTCAGATAGGGCTCAGAGGGGCCTCAGGGAGGCGGTGCATTCTGTAGACATCGAAGAAAACACGGCGGACCAAACAACCGCCATTCACCATCTACGGAGTTCAAGATCATGAAATTCATCACCCGCACCGTTTCCGCTGTTGCTTTCACCGCTACCCTGTTCGCTTCCGCTAGCGCTTTCGCCCTGACCCCTTTCGATGCGGCTACCCTGGCCCAGCGCGGTCAGCTCGAAGGCATCTCTGGCTATCAGGCGCTCCGGTCTGACCTTCTGAACCGCAGTGTCACCGGCGAGGACATCCTCGAAGCCGCTGGCCTGGAAGTGAATGCTGCCGATGCCCACTTTGTTGAGAGCATCCTGCGCGATCGCAGCAACTAGATAACCCAGCTTCCCAAGTTTGACTCCGATTGGGAGTGGCCTGATAACCCGCTCCCTTTCTTGAGACCCAGAGACATTGAATGAATCTTTCCTACCCCGAGCAGGTGGCCAGCTGGTCACCTGCTTTTTGCTGAGAGATGGTGAGGCGAGTTGCGATCGCCAGGGGCCATTGCTAAGGCTGAGCTGCCCTGATCGGGCAAATAAGGTGCGCTATCGCGCCGCTATTACCGTCGTTCCCCCCTCGCATTATTCGCCCCCTCGGGGGGCGGCTCCAGCGGTCGCCCGCTGGCCGGTGCGGCTCTGGCAGCTCGTCTGGGTCGGGTTCGTCGCCTGCCTTCTTCGGCTTCTGCAGTTTAGTGGGTCTGGTTCGGTTCTGGGGGCTTCGGCCCCCTTTTTTTGTGGCGATTGTAGTATTTCCAAGCAATGCTGTCTGCCTCGCTTTGGGGGCCAACCCGTTGCGAATGCGAAAACTTGAGCCGCTGGCGCGAAAACTGCCCCTGTCCGCTGCGCTCCCATCGGCAGCAAATCTCATCCGTCGGAGTGTGCTCCGCTGCGCTCCGCCCACCCCGCAATCTCCCCCCTCCCGTCCCCCCCAGGGGGGAATGTCACTCCCCTGTTTTATCTGCGTTAAATTAACCGTCTCGATTTGCTTCAAACCCTCTACGGTCAAATCACGGTTCCTGCTGCCGTCCAACGGGAGTTGTAAGCAGGCCAAGCTCAGGGACTCAGCGTCCCGCCTGTTGAGACATTGGGCTGGGTAACGCTGGAGGCGGCGAAATTCTGAGCGCTCCCGTTCAAGATGCCATCAACAGCGTCAACCCGGCGTCAAGCTCAAATCAAGCTGGTGTCGAAACTCCGTCAAGCTGCCGTCAAACGAGCGTCAAAAACTGTCAAATCTGAATCAAGCTGCCGTCAAATGGGCGTCAGGCGCAAATCAAGCCGGTGTCAAAACGGCGTCAAAAAGCGTCAATCCGCCGTCAAGCTCAAGTCAAGCCGGTGTCGAAACTCCATCAAGCTGCCGTCAAACGAGTGTCAAAAACTGTCAAATCTGAATCAAGCTGCCGTCAAACGGGCGTCAAGCGCAAATCAAGCCGGTGTCAAAACGGTGTCAAAAAGCGTCAATCCGCCGTCAAGCTCAAGTCAAGCTGGTGTCAAAGCTCGGTCAAGCCGCCATCAAAACGGCGTCAATCAAGAATCAAGCCAGCATCAAAAAGCATCAACCTCACCTCAAAGGTGAATCAAGGGGTTCTCAAACGGGCGTCAACGCTCTGTCACCCTGGCGTCAAAATTTGTCCCGTCTGCGTCAAACTGGCATCCACCTACCGTCAAAAGCGGAGTATGAATTTGCGCAATGACCGCTTGGAGGGTAACCCAGCCACGCAAACTCCAACCGACCTGCTGCGCGAAGCCCTGGAGCTAAGCAAAGCAAAAGCCATCGCCCAGTTCAACCACCTGCCTGTCTTCAGTTGCTCTCTCCGGTCACGCTGGATTCAGCTATCAGGGACTAGAACTGTCGTCAGCAACTGTGTCTTGCATCAAGTCAAGTCCCGTATCCAGCAATATGTCCATTACTCGGTCAAGAGCCGTGTCTAGAACTATTTCCAGAACTGCATCCGGTAACCTATCCATTGCTGTGTCCAGCAACTAGGTCAAGTGCTGTGTCCAGGACTATGTCCAGTGGCGTTTCAAGTACCAGCTCCAGAACTGCGTCCAGTGGCGTGTTCCGCAACTGGTTCCAGCACCGGGTCCGGTAACCCTCTCGGGACCCACCTCCACCAGCCTCCCAGCCCGCCACGAGAAATTGGGGAGTCCAGGGGGCTAGTAGCGGCGGGCAAGCAATGCCCAAAATGGAACATTTTTCTAACCCAGAGCTTCAAACCCATGTAATGCTCCTGATTGACTGACAAAAGTCTAGTCAGGAGTGAATTGAACGGTAACGGACTGAAACTGCAATCGAAAGGACTTGTTGTGATGCTGCCCCCGAGAAGCCATAGCAGGCTCAGGGTCGTGGTTGGAGTGAAATTGGACATTACGAATCAGAAGCCAGCCATCAAGGAGGGCGGAGCGAATCCAATCAACGCCAAGGCGGAAATAGCTGTTGCCACGAAACCAATGGACATCGACCCATCGACGTTTCCCCGATTCGACCACCTCAACGCCCTGGGCAGTGACGTAGAGCGTAGCGACAGCCAGAATGAAGCACAACCTTGAAAGGTCACAGACCGAGCGAATCTCAGACTTTTGCAGATTCCAGCCGCTGGACTGGTCATCGAGGAAGGTCTCTTCAATATCAAACCTGAGGGCGTATTCCCTGAAGGTCTGTAGGGTGGTGGGTTCATCACTCACCACCGCCCAGAGTTCGCCGTTGATGCTGTTGCATCCGAAGATGACATGAACCGGGCCATACCACTGACCTTTATGGAGCTTGATGTTGTGGAAGCAGCGGACTTCACCGCGCCCAAGGTGGAAGGCTTTCGGCTGACACCAACCGCCTTGAGAACGCCAGAGCCAGGTGCAGGCTTTGATGCGAATGCGATAGTGCCAACCCAGTTTACGGATTGCACTCATGGCATCAGTGTGAATGAACCCGCGATCCGCCAGCAGAATTACCTTGGCTTGGGGGAGATAGCTCGCGGTGTGTTCGAGCATCTCGTGGTACTCGCTGAACGAAACCGAAGCGCTGCCATGTTTGAGCACGCGCCAGGCCACGGGCAAAGCTCGACCTCGGTGGACCACCGCCAAGCGAATCAGGCAGTACTCGTCCCAAAACAGCGTGGTATCCAGACTCAGATATAGGCAACGGTCTGTCCAATCGGCCAGGGCAGCTTGGATGATGGGTTTGTACAACCGATGAACGTTGATACGGCTATTGCCCAGCCAGCGGCGAATGCGTCGTTGGCGGCTTTCGGCATATTGTCCTCGGCAGGGCATGTACTTGGCCCATTTGGTGAGGCTAACTTCGCCGGTTTGAATCAGGGCCGCAACCATCCATAAGCAGGTACAAAGATGCGTCAGATGCGCCCAGGGTAGATCTTGACCCAGCCAGGCTTTCAGGGCATCGTAGAGGCGGGAGTTTTTTTCACAGCGTTTTTTTGAGTTTGAGTGGTATCTGATTCTAGAACGCTGGCTCCCACTTCTTCATTCTATGAACGCCAGACTTATCTCGCTGCAAAGGTTTCACCGTGTTAACTCACATCTTTTGGCAGTCAATCAGCCAACTATCTTATTAGACTGAATCAGTTCCGTCTAATCCCTACAAATGGGGGTGTTATGCGGAACTGGTTCGGCCTGATTCTTCCAAAACGAGTATTAGACGGAATCGAATTCTGTACAACACCCCAAAACCGAAAATTAGGCCGAATCCAAGTTCCGTCTAATCCCGAATTCAGGGGATAAGGCCGAATTCTCTTCCGCATAAGATCTGCAATCTTCCGAATATGACGACCCAAAGACCCTGACATTCAAGAATCTTTGCACCAGCTTCCGCCGAATCCCCTCACCCAGAGATTCGGGCGCATGGGCGATCGCCCACCCACCCAAACCTCCACCCCAGCCCCAACCTCCCTCAAGAACCACCAGAACATCAACAAAACCCGCAAATTAATAAAAAAGGTGTCAAATTTCCTCATCCTCCTGAGGAATTGGTATGGATCTAGAGAACGCCCTGCTGAAGACCCACGCCCGCATCGACATCTCCCCACCGGATCTCCTATGACCTCTCCCGTCCTTTCGCCGAGGCCCCCAGCACCCAACATTGCCGCGAGTCGTCGCCAAAAGCTCTGGATGGCCGCGCTCAAACCGCCCATGTATAGTGTTGCGATTATGCCGATTTGGTGGGGGACGGCGATCGCAACCTACGAGACCAGAGCCCTCAACGGACAGATTTTCCTGATATTCCTCATTTCAGCCACCTTCATCCTGGCCTGGGAAAACCTCGCCAACGATGTCTTTGACGCCGACACCGGCATCGATGTCAACAAGCACCATTCTCTGGTGAACTTGACCCAGAACAAAGGACTGGTGTTTGCGCTGGCCAATGCCTTTTTAGGGTTGGGCGTAGCGGGCATTGGGGCGATCGCCTGGATTCAGCAAGATCCAACCGTCTTGGCGCTGGTGTTGGCCTGCTGCGCCCTGGGCTACGTCTACCAAGGGCCGCCGTTCCGGCTGGGCTATCGTGGCCTGGGGGAAGTGCTGTGCTTTTTTGCCTTTGGGCCGCTGGCCGTGGGAGCCGCCTACTATAGTCAGGCCCAGGCTTTTTCGCTGAGCAGTCTGGTCGCGTCGGCGGTGCTGGGCATCACCACGAGCTTGATTTTGTATTGCTCCCATTTTCACCAAGTGGAAGACGACTTGCTCGCGGGGAAGCGATCGCCCATTGTCCGCCTCGGCACCGAGCGCGGTGCCGCGCTGTTGCCTTGGCTTTGTGGCCTCAGTTACGGTTTGATCGGGGTGTTGGTCGCCCTCGGGTTGGCTCCGGTTTGGGCCTCGCTGAGCTGGCTGAGTCTGCCTTTTGCCATCCAGCTCTGTCGCCATGTTGGCGAGTTTCACGACCAGCCTCACCAGGTAATGAATTGCAAGTTCATCGCCGTGGCGCTGCACTTTTGGAGCGGACTATTATTTGGAGCGGGATATTTTTGGGGCTGATGGAGCTAGGTGCGGATGGAGCCAGGTGTGGATGGAGCCAGATATCGGTTTGATTTTCGGTCCTATCGCCGTTGGTTTCGACAGCCCCTGCGCACGAGCAATGGGGTTTGGTCCGAGCGCCAGGGGATTGTGATCCGTTTGCAGGATGGTTCGGGAAACGTCGGTTATGGCGAGATTGCACCGCTGCCCGAGTTTGGCACGGAGACTCAGGCGGGGGCGATCGCCTTTTGCCAAGCGCTGCCCCAATTTCTGGATTGGCCCCAGATCGAGCGCCTGAATCTGCCTGGAACCGCGACGCAATTTGCCTGGGCCTCGGCCTTGATGCAGCTTGGCCCAGGGTTGGAGCATCAGCCCAACGGAGGGAGATGTTTGCCAATTTTGCCGATCTGTACGCTGCTGCCCACCGGTGCTCCGATGCTGAGGGCGGGGCGATCGCCAGGGAAGAACAAACCCGGTCGCACCGACACCTACAAATGGAAAATCGGCGTCACCGACCCCCACCAGGAGCAGGAGATCCTGCGGCGTTTCTGCGCTCAGCTAGATGAGCAGTCTTGTGATCAGCCTGATGACCATTCGGGTGGGTGTCGTAATGCTCAGGCACTGCTTCCGGCCACCGTCCGACTGCGTCTAGATGCCAATGGGGGACTAACGCTGGCCCAGGCGGAGCAATGGCTGGCGCTCTGCGACGACCTGGGGATCGAATTTTTGGAGCAGCCCCTACCGCCAAAAGAGTTTGGGGCGATGTTGGCGTTGTCCAATCGCTACACTACGCCGATCGCCCTGGATGAATCTGTGGCCAATCTGAACCAGCTGCGGGCTTGCTACGAGCAGGGCTGGCGGGGGATTTTTGTGATCAAGGGGGCGATCGCCGGATCTCCCTCAGATTTACTCGACTTTTGTCTGAACCAGAACCTCGACGTCGTGTTCTCGTCGGTGTTTGAAACGGGCATTGGACGTCGGGCGGTGCTGGATTTGGCCCGAGCCTACGACCAAGCTCGGCCTGACCACGCGACTCGAGCCTTGGGCTTTGGCGTCGAGCATTGGCTAGAGGCCGATGGTCTCGACGCAGATGACCCCGCTCAAATCTGGGCACAGCTCGCGCCAAACCACCCGAAGGCTCAAACGAATGCTCAAAGTGATGCTCAAAGTGATGCTCAAAAGCCGCGTTTGTCTGACTCGGGGGAGGTGACGGGTTGATGGCGACTCCAGAGCTTGATCCCGTAGCGCTGTTGGTGGCGCGATCGCAAACCCACTGGTTTTTCGACGGGTCTGATGCCAATTCGGACACTTGCGCAGCGATCGCCCACCAAGCCGTTGCCATCCGCGATACCTTGCGCGCCTGTCCGTCCCGAGCACCGATCTTGTTGCTCGCAGCCCAACCGCAGATCGTCGTTGCTTGGTTGAGTGCGGCGGTGAGTGCAGGGGTGCCGATCTTTTTGGGTAATCCTCATTGGACAGTTGCGGAGCGCGATCGCGTTGTCCAGGCGATCGATCCTGAGCTCATGGTGGGGCCAGAACCGCGCCTAAATTTCTCTGATCCTCCCGGTTTCAGCAGATATGAAAAGAAAAATTACAAGTTAATTCCACCAAACTTTGTGTATCATTCACCCTACTTAAAACGTTTTCCACAGGTCTGGGGAAAGTCAACCCAGCTGCCTCAAGTTCATTCCCACCAAGGGCTCCCCACCTCTGATCTCCCGCCCTGTCAAGCCCTGCCTGTGGAAAACTCAGAGATTTTTATGCTCACCGGGGGATCATCTGGGGCACTGCGTTTCGCGTGCCATCGTTGGCGAACCCTGCTCGAGTCTGTCGCGGGTTTGAGGGCTTCAGGCCGGGTCTCAGTCGCCGATGCTCCGATCGATTCTTTTTGTTTGCTGCCGCTCTATCACGTTAGTGGCTTGATGCAGTGGGTGCGATCGCTGCTCTCAAGGGGCAATTTCGCGGTTGCCCTGGGCTACCCAACCCCCGAGTTACCGCTGCGGTTTGCTCAGTTGCCGGTGGAGCGCTATGTCATTTCCCTAGTGCCCACTCAGCTCCAGCGCATGCTGCAAGATCACTCGACGGCCAGGTGGCTAGCCCGGTTTCACTGTGTGTTTTGGGGGGAGCCCCCGCTTGGCCCAGTTTGCTGCAAGCGGCCCGAGCCCAAGGCATTGCCCTGGCTCCCACCTACGGCATGACCGAAACCGCGTCCCAGGTGGTGACCCTAAGCCCACCGGAGTTTGAGGCTGGGCAGACGGGCTGTGGTCGAGTTTTGCCCCATGCCCAGATTGAAATTGGCGAAGGCGGTGCAGTGCGGGTGCGATCGCGCTCCCTGGCCCAGGGCTACCTAACGATCTCAGCTTCTGGCTCAGAATCCTCTAGTCCGCTGTGCGCCTCCTTCGAACCCTTCCCCCAGGATACGGCTGGCCCCTATTTGCCCACCGATGACCTCGGTTTTTTGACTCAGCAGGCTATCTCCACATCGTGGGTCGCAGCAGCGACAAAATTATTAGCGGCGGCGAAAACATCTTTCCCGCTGAGGTAGAAGCCGCGATCCAGGCGACGGGGCTAGTGACAGATGTGGTGGTGCTTGGGGTGCCGGATGCGGATTGGGGGGAGCGCGTTGTTGCCGTTTATACGGTCGATGGGGTCGATGCGGTTGATGGGGTCGATGCGGTTGGTGCGATCCATGCGGTCGGGTCTGAGCTGGAGGCAAGGTTACGGCAGGCGATAGCCCAAAGCCTCTGCCCCGCCAAACGCCCCAAAAGCTGGGTAGTGGTGGCTCACTTGCCCCGCAATGCCCAGGGCAAGCTCAATCGTCAAGCCGTCAGGGATTTACTGAGCCGGGGTCAAGCTTCGACCACAGCTTTACCTCTGCCACAATTGCAACCACCGATCTAAGTCTGGGCTGAGGGGAGTGCGGCTGCGATCGCGGCGCGAGCCTTCGGAGGAATTGCCCACTGCAATGCAAACATGGCGCGTTGTCGCTTGGGCGAGGGGGCGAGGCGCATATGTTTCGGCTTGTTTTAGGGCTTGCTCTGGGACGGACGACGGCCGGGTAGACGGCGGTTCAGGCCAAATTTGGTAGCGAATTTCAAATTCACTAGGCTTGAGGCGCTGGGGGGTGAGCTGGATGAGGATACGATCGCCACACCGCATCGGTCTAAAAAAATCCACGTCAGCATGGACGATGGGGACAGCCATTCCAGACCTAGAGCCATGGGGATCAAAAAACTGACCGAGATCGATCGCCACCGCCGCCAAGGATGCTTCATAGGCCTCATGGCACAAGGTCAAAACGTTGGCAAAATAAATGACCCCCGCCCCATCCGTCTCGTGAAAGCGGATCTGGTGAGGGTAAACAAAAGCCATAAAGCACTAGCAATAGAACACTGAAGCCCGAATGACTAGGTGGATTTCTTGGGGGAGAGCAGCATCATCATGTTTCGGCCCTCGCGCTTGGGGTACTGCTGGACTTCACCCACCGTTTCGAGATCCTTCGCCAGCTTGTCGAGCAAGTTACGCGCCAGATCCGTGTGCTGAATTTCCCGTCCCCGGAAGGTAATCGTAGCCTTGACCTTGTCACCAGAGCGCAGAAAACGCTGGGCTGCACTGACGCGCACTTGGTAGTCGTGATCGTCAATCTTGTAGCGCATCTTCACTTCTTTGACTTCAGCGTTGTGCTGCTTCTTCCGCGCTTCTCGGGCTCGTTTTTCCTGTTCAAACTTGTACTTGCCATAGTCCATGATGCGACAGACTGGCGGGTTGGCCTTGTCGCTCACCAGAACAAGATCAAGCTCACGTTGCTCAGCAATGTCCATGGCCTCGCGGGGCGTAATCACGCCGAGCTGGGTTCCGTCGCTATCCACGACTCGAATCTCGGGGAAGCGGATACGCTCATTAATCTGAGGAAGATTTCGGGTTGGGCGTCTAGAGCGGATGCTGTTGTTGTTTGGAGCCATTCAGTAAGTTCAGGTCGGTTAATAACGCTAAGTTCAGAATAAATCGTCCTAAATCCCGGAGTGACCGTAAAATCAACGGATTTCTTGGGCAATGGATTTCTCGGACAACTTTCCCGGACGATTCTCTCGGGCGATTCTCTCGGACAATCTAGTCCGGAATACCCTGGCCCGGAGCCGTCGAGTCAGTACTGCCGCAGATATACTACGACATCTTGACACCTCAACCAGGATTCCTACCTGCATTCTACTGACTTCGCTCTGATTGTGCGGACTTGTTAAGCAGGCTTAAGATTCGGGCTGGAATTCAGGCGATTTGGATTCAGGCGATTTGGATTCAGGCGATTTGGATTCAGGCGATTTGGATTCGGGGGTGGGGGATTCGGGAGTAGGCAATTCGGGATTTGGAGGGTCGGGAGTTGGGGGGTCGGGGAGTTTTAGTTCTGCGGTGTATTTCCACTCCTCCAAAGGCCGGTTAATCGCGGGTTCAAAGTCTATGGAAACGAGGCGTACTGATAGCGTTGGGGCGTTGGGGGGGGTGTCGGTGAGCGCATAGAAGGCAGAGCGATCGAAATTGGCCTGACCCAAAACCAGCACGTGCTCCTTGCCGTTGGCCAGGGTGACATTGACGATCGCCGGTTGATCAAAGCCAAATTCGGCCTTGCGATCGCCCGCCACCTCCAGGGTCTGCTGCACATTGCCCGTGGCCAGTAAGTTGAGCAAAAACGCCACTGCCCCATCACTGGCCTGAATGGTCTCGGGCTTCGTCATCCGCCAGTCGGACTCTCCTTCCGGCGGCGAGTCGCGCTTTTCGAAGGCCAGGGTCAGGTCGGGTCGCTGGATCTGAATGGCCTGAATCTCCGCTTCCTCAAATGCAAATAAATTCCCATCCGCGACATCGGCCTGCTCTGGCTTCGGAGCCAAAATCACCTCCGAGACAAAGAATGCACCCATGCCCAGGGTTGCGACCAAAACCAGCAGAAATGTATTGCGTTGAACTTTCATAGATCCCTTGAGCGTGAACCCCTTGAGCGCTTGCCGTTCCAGTGCTGTGCCTTTGCCACTATCGTCGCTGCCACCAGAGAAAACCAGCGCTACCGAAGCCAATCAAGGGCAGGAGCAAAACCGCAAAAAAGCGACGCCATTGCCCTTGATCGGGCTGAGCACCAAGCGGCGATTGGTCATTTCCCGTGGGCCGATGCTGAGGACTTCTCCCTCGCGCTGGCTCAGCCAGGTGATGGCATTGGCAAAGACATCGGGGTTGAGTTGCTGGGTCACGGGGCCATTGGTCACGAAGCTGGCATTGCCAATCACCACGAGGCGGCTTTCCTGGCTCGGCTTAGATCCGGGTTTGCTCAGGGCAGCACCTAGGGTCAGGGGGCCTTTGAGGTCGCGGTTGGCGTCGAACTGCACCTGGGCCTGGAGATCCTTCTCGGCCCAACTGGCATCGTTGCTCATCAGGATCGGCACAGCGGTGATGCCGTCCTGTGGTTGGAGGCCGATCGCCCGCGCCAGGGGATAGAACGAAATGCCTTGGCCAAAGCTGGCGGTGATCGGGTGGTCGCCGTAGCTCGTGACCAGGGGTGAGGTCGGCCCCATCCCAGCCAGTCCCCCGGTGCCCTGGAGGCCCAGCGCCTCCGAGCCGTCGATCACCAGGCGATCGTCGAGGGTGACACCCCAGGGGCTCAGCAGCTCCCCGAGCTTGGGGTCGGTGTTGGGGTCGATCAGCAGCAGCAAGCCGCCGTCGTCGTTGAGGTATTGCTCTAGGGCTTTGACTTCCTCGGCAAACAGCGATCGCTGGGGCCCAGACACCAGGATCACACTGGCATCCTTGGGCAGTCCTTTGCCACTGTTGAGCTGCTCGGCTAAATTCAGCGGTTCTACGGTGTAGTTGCGATCGCTCAAAAGCTTAATCGCTTGGCTGAGCTGTTCTGGGCTATGTTCGCCGTGGCCTTGAAGCAGGAAGACTTTGTCGGTGCGATCGCGCTTCAACCGAGCCAAGGCGTTGGTCAGCTTGCTCTCCGAAAAGGGCTCCTGGGACAAGTTCTGCACGAAAATTCTGCGGGTCGCCCCATTGGGCTCCGCCGGGTTGCCCACATCCAGAAAAATATCCCCGCTGTCCTTGAGTTCAAACGCCTGCACCAGGCCAGGCTCTGTCACCGGATCCACGAAGGTATAGGAAAACTTCTCGGGGTTCAGGCGAGCATAGTTTTTCAGCAGGTTTTCCACCTGGGGCGGCTTTTCTGGAGCAAAGACATAGGCCTTAACGGGAGTTTCTAGACCCTTGAGCACCTCCGCAGATTGGGGTGCCAAGCTAAAAATTTGGTTTTCGGTGAGGTCGAATCGCTGGGGATAGCGGGCCGCCAAAACATTCAGCAATCCTAGAATAATCAGCATGGCCACCGTCGCCATCAGCGCATTGGTTCCCGCTTGAGTGGAACGCTGCAAGCCAAAAATTTTTGGCCGTCACCTGGAGCAGCACCCAAAAGGCAATTACGGCCAATCCCAAAATCATCAGCACCATCGGCGCTGCACCCCAAGAACCCGAAACCAGTCCGGCGGAAAAACCCACAAAAAACAGGGAGATTCCCAGCCAGACTGAATATTGAAGGGAGTGGGAAAGGAAAGAAAGTTTCATTTGGCAACTAGGTGCGTTGGAAACGGAAGGTTTCGACGGATTGAGCGGTGAGAAAAATACCCAGGAAACTATAGCTGGCCAACATCAGTAGGCTGCCCGTATCGACGATGCCTTGGGTGAGCTGGGTGTAGTGGCGAATCATCGAGAGGTGGTTGGCGATCGCGGCGATCGCCCCCGAAGCCCCACTGCCCAAAGCGTCCACGATCCAGAGCAACAGCACCAGACCAAAGGTCATGATCGCCGCCACAATGGTGCTGCTTGTCAGGGACGAGATGAACATGCCCAAGGACAAAATCGCGCTGGCCAACAACACCAAGCCCAGATGACTGAGCAAGAAAACCGTTGGTGCGACGCCAGGGGAAGCGGAGCTGAGGATCACCGCCTCGTAGGCCATCATCGGCAACATCATGCCCACAAAAAAAGTCACCGCCGCCGCCAGCTTGCCCACCGCTACCGACCAGTTGGTAATCGGTGAAGTGGCCAGCAGTTCTAGGGTGCCGCGCTTGCGCTCCTCGGCATAGAGCCCCATGGACAGCATCGGCATCAACACGAGCACCAACGAGGCCAAGGTGCCCAGAAACTGCTGGAGCAGGACATAGGGCGCATCGAAGTTGATCGGCTCGCCGCCGCCGCCCTGTTGTTGCTGAAAATCGAGCCCGGCGGACTGGCCCAGCACGGAGCTCATGATCATAACGAAGAAGATACCGGCTATCAGCCAAAAGACCCCGGCGATGATGTAGGCCAAGGGCGCTTTGAAATAGCTTTGGAGTTCTCGCTTATAGATGGCAAACCAATTGCCGAGTGCGAGGGAGCGATCGCCATCAGTGTGTCTCCGCTTCGGTCGTTGGGGTGGGTGAGTCTGGGGGGGCCTGTTCACTCGCGGCTTGGGCAGTGGCCCAGGGATCCGAGGCAATCTCGGGAAGGCCAAGGTCTGCTGCGGCAGAGACGTCGGGTGCAGCCTCTAGGGCCAGTGTCGCCAAAGCCTTTTCGGTGGCCTGTTCGCTGGCGACGGAATCGGCATTCAGTACCAGTTCCGCGTGGTCTTTGTCTTGGGTCGTCAGCTTGAGAAAGACGTCCTCGAGGCTGGCGCGCGATCGCCGCATTTCGTACAACCCTAGCCCCGCCATCACTACCGCTGCCGACAGCTCCCGGCCAATGTCCGTTTTGCCCTCGGTCATCACCGTGACACTGCGACGGCCTTCGGCGGGGGCCGGAGCGGTCACAACTTTCTGGACGCCGGGGAGTTTCTCCAGGATTTCCCGCGCCTGATCCACGTCCCCCTCTAGCTCCAAAATATAGTTCGATCCACCCGCCAAATCCTCCATCAGCGACTCTGGCGAACTCGTCGTCACCAGTTTTCCCTGATTGATAATCGCCACCCGATTACAGGTCATGCTGACCTCGGGAAGAATGTGGGTCGAAAGAATAATCGTGTGCTGACCGGCTAGGCTCTTGATCAGTTCGCGCACTTCAATAATTTGGCGCGGATCGAGACCCACCGTGGGTTCGTCCAAAACAATCACCGGTGGATCGTGGACGATGGCCTGGGCAATGCCGACACGCTGGCGGTAGCCCTTGGACAGTTTGCCGATGATCGTGCTGCGACGATCGCTCAATCCGCAACGCGCCAGGGAAGAATCGACTCGGCTGGGGCGATCGCCTGCATTCACGCCCTTGAGCTGGGCCACAAAGTGCAGAAACCCTTCCACGGTCATGTCGGGGTAGAGCGGCGGTGTTTCGGGCAAATAGCCAATGCGCCGTCGCACCGACATAGAGCTGTCGTGGACATCGTATCCAGCGATGCGCGCGGTACCGCTGCTGGCGGGTAGATACCCCGTCAGAATGCGCATGGTGGTGGTTTTACCGGCTCCGTTTGGCCCCAAAAAGCCAAGAATCTCCCCGCTTTCTACGGAGAAACTGAGGTCGCGATCGCCCGGTAAGACCCGTAGTATTTGCTGAGCTGATCGACTTCAATCATAAAACCTGTCAACCACAGACCGTCACAGACAAACACGCCACTCGCCGAGGCGAGGCGCGATTGCCGCAGCGCTTTGCTGTGTCACTTTGGAGATCGCTGTTCAATCTAGCAGCAAAGTCAACAACTCGCCAGAGCACCTAGCCAGAGCACCTAGCCAGAGCACTCGGGCTGACACCAAGACGAATGAGGCCTAGGCGGCTGGGGCCGAGTTGGGGCGATCGCCGCCCGATCATAGTTTTCGAGTGCCTCGGCCTCGCGACCCAAGGCCTGCGAAGCCACTCCGCGCTTCACCCAGGCTTTGCTGGCCATCGGGTCGAGGCGCAAGGCGCGATCGTAGCTGGCGATCGCCGCCTCAAATTGACCCAACTGATGCAACACCAAACCGCGACCGTACCAGTCTTCACTGTAGTCTGCTCGAATGCCCAGGGCCGCATCATAATTTTCCAAGGCTTGGGCGTAGCGACCGAGGTGATAGAGCGCCATGGCCCGACCGACAAAGGCTTCAGGGTAGCCAGAGCGCAATTGGAGGGCCGTCGTGTAGCTGGCGATCGCGGCCCTCAGGTGATCGGAAACCGCCTCAGCGAAATTGCGTTGGCCCGCAACCGCCGGATGCGCCCCAATCCGCTCCGCCGAATTCCACAAGATGCGAGTCTCAAGCGTGCGAGTCTCAAGCGTGCGAATCTCAAGCGTGCGAGTCTCAAGTGCCAAGCCTTGAAGCGCGTTTCCCCGGCGCACCCAGAGGTCGGCATCATCTAGCTTGAGGGCAAGGGCGCAGTCGTATTGAGCGATCGCCTCGGCAAAGCAACCCTGTCGAAACCAGGTGTTACCCAATTGCTGTGCGCCTGATGGCGTTTGCTCAAGCGGAGAGATGCATTTGGACATACCCGCGAACCTCGTGATTTCCCCGATAGTTTCTGCTTCCTTATTCCTGTCTTAACAAACAAAATCGGGAAAATACGGATCCTTTACGATCTATTGCCGCTGATCGCCACTGAGTCTAATCGTCATCTGATCGCCGCCCGGTTTTCCCGCTCCTGCGATCGCCCCTCTAGAGATATCCCATGGGATCAACGGGCTCACCGTTCTGCCGCACCTCGAAATGTAAATGAGGCCCCGTGGACAACCCTGTCGAGCCCGAGCGTGAGACAACCTGCCCCGGCTGGACGGCTTGGCCAGGGCTGACGGTCAGCTCATTGTTGTGGGCATAGAGCGTGGTGATGCCGTCGCCGTGGTCAAGAATCACGGCATTGCCGTAGCCGCCATACCAGTCCGCATAAATGACAACACCGCCCGCCGCCGCACCAATCGAAGTTTCGTAGTCCACCGCAAAGTCAATGCCACTGTGGAAGCGCTCGGTACCCAAAACCGGATGCACGCGCCAGCCAAAAGGACTACTGATGGGTGCAGCCACCGGCATCCGCAAGGGACCGCCGCCCAAGAAGCCCGCATTCACACTCCGCTTGGCAATAAGTTCCTGAATCAACTGGGTCAAGTTTTCAGAGTCTCGCTGGAGTTGAATCTGGGAGGCTTCGAGGGCAGCGCGGTTATCCTTAAGCCGTTGTATGAGCACTGCTTGTTGTTTGCTTTTTTGCTCAAGGCCAGATTTTTGCATCAGCTGTCGCTGCCGCAGCAGGGCGATACCATTTTTTTGTTCTTCGATCTGCTCTTGTTGTTGTTGTAACTGGATGGCTTGCTGGGTAAGGTTGCTGAGACGGGTGCGATCGCGCTCGTACAGCTTCTTCAGATAATACCGTCGTTGCAAGAACGCCCCGATCGAGTCACTTTCGAGTAACACCGCCCAGCCCTGGAGGCGCTGCTGACGCTGAAGAACTTGCAACCGGGCAACGGTGGAGTTGCGTTGCTTTTGGTAGGTCTGCTGGGACTGAGCAAGTCTGCCTTCTAGGCCTTTGAGATATTGCGCTGCCACATCAAGGCGCGCTTGGCTGTCAGCGAGGGCACCTTCGGTTTGGAGCAGGGTGTCCCGGAGATCCGTCAGGTCGCCGAGGGCCGATTGCTCAGCCTGTTTGATCCGTTTGGTGGCTTGCTCAACAGCTTGCTGACGCTGTTCAACTTGTTGCTGGCGCTGTTCAACCTGTTGTTGCTGCTGCTCGAGCTGTTGTTGTTCCTGTTCGCGCTGTTGTTGCTGTTGCTCAAAGTCCTGAAGGACAGTTTGGGCAATACTGCTTTGGGCAATGCTGCTTTGGGCAATGCTGCTTTGGGCGAAGGTTGGGGAGGGTGCTGCGATCGCCGGACATGGATCGCCCAGCAGGCACAAGAGGCCGAGAAGGTGGATGAGGGCGATCGCCACCTTGACTCTGGAAAACAGTCGAAGCGCATCACGAGGGCACGGCTGGATTAGGATGAGGGAAGAGCGAAGGAAACTGCCGACGAAGGCCATGGTCTGCTATCAGTGGGGTGGTTTTGGGCTGGCCAATCTGGATTGGAGGTTGCACTGGAGTTGCTCCCAATCCTGGCTCAGCTTAGCAGAGGACTTTTCTCCCCAGAGTTGTGTCAGGGTCTCGGGGAGTGTTCACAAAAGTGGGTTAGACCAGCCTGTAACCCTAGTTTTTCCGTTGATTTTTGCGGCTTCACACAAAATTCAGAACTCTCTCTACTCAACGGCTTCTCTCCTACCCAAACTGAATGCCTGCGCAGTTCGCTTATGTTTCGGATGTCTTTAGAAATTAGCGCGAAGAAAGACTCTGTCCTTTTGAGATTTTACTGCGCTATGCATGGATCTGGCTCAGAATAATACGGAGGCGATCGTAGTCGTCCTTGAGCAAAACCGTGAGCGATCGCCCGGCCTGCACCAGCCAGCTTCGATCCGCCTGACGCAATCGATAGACCTCCCGGATTGCCGCTGCCAGTAAGCTGTCATTCGGCGCACCTTGCACTTGCAACAGTGTGCGCAAAAAGTCTAGTTTTTCTGTAAACGCCAAAACCTCCTCCGTCGTACAGCGGTAAACCGACTGATGAACCTGAGGGGGGCGGGGCGGCAAATACTGGTAAATCTGCCTGGGCAGATCGAGAAGACTCGATTGCGGCGTCTGAAACCCCACAATCACCGCACAAAAATCTGTCTTCAGCATCGCAAAAATTTGGGGCTGCTCCTCACGCAACTCCGCCATACTCATGCCCAGCGCCCGCGCTCGATGAACCGAATCAACTGGAGAAGTTGTTGCATGATAAACCACAGCATAGACCTTATTCCCGGAGGTCTCATCCAGGGAATGCACCCAGCTGCCAAAGGGCGGCATCGCTGGAAAGCTGAGGCCTTCCGGCTCCAGGCATTGAGCCAAAAACTCCGTGGTTGCAGTTTCGACCACTTCGGCAAAGTGATCACTGGCACGATCGCGTCCCCCAAACTGGGGCAGGGGCAGGCGCATAACAAACCCTCGTCGCTTAGATGGCTCGCTACTTCACAACCTCTAGCTCAGACGGACGAAACGTCACGAGCTTGTCCCAGTTCCCCCCTTCAAAAAGCACCGCAACCTTGCCCTTGCTAATGCGCTGGACGTAGCCTTTAAACTGGTAATACGTATCATCGGCATTGATAACACGGACTTCTTGACCGGGGAGAATCATGGCGATCGCGTGGAAAGAGTACAGAACCAGGGTCAACCGACTCGCATCGGTTTGCTTAATCCTATCAGTCCGGCCTCGTATCCGACGGTTTCACCTGATGAATCAACACCTCACCCTTGAGCAAACGCCCCGCTGCCTCCAGCAAACTCTCTTCTAGATAAGGCTTGGTAAAGTATCCCTTAGCCCCAAACTTCGCCGCCAACATGCGATGACGCTCGGCCCCTCGAGACGTCAGCATCGCCATCGGCAACGTCTTGAGATACTCGTCCTGCTGGAGCCGTTCTAGCAACTCCAGACCCGTCATGCGTGGCATCTCGATGTCGCAGAAAATCAGGTTACAGGGCAAGCCAGAGCGCAGCTTTTCCCAAGCTTCCTGACCATCACGGGCCTGCTCGACGCGGTAGCCTGCCTTGGCAAAACTCATCGATAACAGCTCTCGCACCGTAATCGAGTCATCCACAATCAGTACCAGGGGCTCTGTGGCAGGGGTTTCAGTCGGTTCCTCAAGCTGATCGTTTGCATTCCACAGCGCATGCGCACCCTGGCGCGTGCGGCCCTTCGCGAGGTCAATCAGTTCCAGCACGTCAGCAATCGGCATGACTTGACCATCGGCGAGAACTGTCGCACCTGCAATGCCGGTTGGCTTCGGAACTGGCCCTTCCAGCTGCTTAATGACAATGTCTAGCTCACCCTCGACCCGATCCACGATGATGGCCAAGTACTCACCCGCACTGCGCAAAATGACGAGGGGCAGCATATCCTCATCGGTGACACCGGCGTAAACACTGCTGCGGCTAATCGAGCGGTTGTAGCGCAGCAGATCCGAGAGCTCTCGCACAGGCAACTTCATCTCACGCCATTCGACACAGAGTTGGTCTTCTTCATTCTTAACCAGGTCATCGCGGGCAATGTCAACCATATCTTCGACGCCATCGAAGGGGAAGGCAATACGGGCACGGTTGCTGATGCAATGTAGTGCTTTGGTGATACTGAGGGTGAGCGGCAAACGGATGGTGAATGTGGTTCCCTTACCGATTTCCGAGTCAATGATGATAGTGCCGCGCAGCTCCTGGAGCCGAGTTCGAACCACGTCCATGCCAACACCACGGCCTGCAAAAGCATCCGCGCTATCGCGGGTCGAGAAACCGGCATGGAACAAGAAGTCATAGAGCTGCGATATGCCGAGATTCTCAGCCTCTTCCGGGCGCAGGAGGCCTTTCTCGATCGCCTTACGCTTAATCAGCGCCGGGTTAATGCCCGCGCCATCATCAGACACCGAGATCACCGTCTGGTTGCCCTGATAAAAGGCTTGCAAGCGAATGTTGCCCGTGGGTGCTTTCCCGGCAAGGATGCGCTCGTCTTGGGTTTCGATGCCGTGGGTGACGGCGTTGTTAATCAAGTGGGTGAGGGGATCATGGAGTTGCTCAACCAACATTTTGTCGATTAGAGTGTCGCCTCCCTCCACAGTCAGAATCGCTTCCTTGCCACATTTGCGCGCAATATCGCGCACGGCTCGAGGGAGACGATCCGACGTCTGAGAGAAGGGAATCATCCGGGATTTATTGACATCTTCCTGGAGTTGGGTGGTGGTTTGGCGGAAGTTGCGCGCCACTTGATCGAGTGACTCGTTAATTAGGAAATCTATGTCGTCGGTGGATTCCTTGATTCGGACAATCAGTTCAATGATGTCCTGGGAGAGGGTATGGAAGCTGCTAAAGCGATCGAGCTCGAGGTCATCTAGATCGTCGCTGGTTTCGCTGCTGAGCCCTAGGTTTGAGGGAAGATTCGAGGAAGATACGCCGATGGAGGCCAGGGCACTGGCTCCTGTAACTTTGCGACGGCTGTTGAGCAGGGCATTTTCGAGCAGCGATCGCTCATACTGATCCTGGAGCCTTTGTCCCACATCGCTCAGTTGATGAGTATGACCACTGAGCTTTTCGAGAGCTTGGCGTAGACGCCCCTGGTCTCCCTCTAAGGAGTTTCGAGTGACAACCATCTCACCCACGAGGTTGCTGAGATTATCCAGGGTTTTGACCGGCACCCGCATACTTTGCTCGATGAGCCGCTGGGTTCGGGTACGTCCTTTGTGGGTAACTGATACCCCTGCGGCTGCAGTTTGTCCGCCGATGGATTGCGCCTGCTGCAGCAGTTCTTCCATGTCCGCAAACTCAGCATCGCTCGTGGCTGGGGAGCTCGCTTCGCTTGCAGGGCGAGTGGCAGAGCTTTCGCCCAGAGCCATGCCACCCAAAAGAGCATCTAAATCATCAAAGTCAGCATTGCCTGAGTTTTCGACAGCAATGTCGTCGAGCAGAGAATCCAGATCGTCGAAGGAAGAGTCGCCTGTCGCAAGGTTGAAATCGCTCAACAGGGCATCTTCGGGGGCGCTCTGGGGAATAGATTCGAAGTCGATGGATTCTAGGCTGTCGTCTAGGGCGTCCAGTTCAGCTTGCTCTAGGTCAGCTTGCTCCTGTCCAGCTTGAGCCGGTTCCCACTCATCCAGCATAGACGCATCCAGACCGAGCTCCTCTGGGGGAGAAGCATCCAGGGCCAGCTCATCCAGGGAAGGCTCATTGGCCTCAAGCATGAGGGCCGAGTCCGCTTGATCGAACAAATCTGTCAAATCTTCAGTGGCGGACTGAGCGGCAATCTCCGGAGCCAACCCACCAGTCGAAGTCGCCGGTGCGTATCCCAGTTCCAGATCCAAAGCATTGAGCGCAGCTTCCGCAGAGACTGTGCTAAACGCATCCATTTCCGAGGAGATCGAGCGGTTGGCCAGTTCCTGGGAGGTTTGACTACCATCGCCATCCGGCCCAAACAAGTCCAAATCGAAGGCGTCTAACTCGCTCTCGGGAGGGGTGTCCAGATTATCGGCATTGCCCAGACTATCGACATTACCCAGACTATCGACATTACCCAGAGTATCGGCATTGCCCAAACTATCTTCGTCACTGAGATCCTGTTCGTTGTCCCATCCCAGTTCATCCAGTGAGTTGTCTAGCACATCCAGGCTAGGATCATCCCAATTGAGGCCGTCCAAGCCAAGGCTGTCGGAGTCGAGGCCGTCGGAGTCGAGGCTGTCGGAGTCGAGGTCGCCTAAGCCGAGGCTGTCTGAAGTCAGGCCAGTCTGAATCCGAGGTCCGACTAACCGAGGCTGTCTGAATCAAGACTGTCGGAGCCGGGGCCGTCTGAACTCAGGTTATCCAGGCCCAGGTCATCTGAGCCCAGGTCATCTGAGCCCAAGTCGTCTAAGCCTAGATCATGGGCGATCGCTGACTCATCCTCATTCCAATCCTCTGAGGACAAATCATTAAGGTCGAAGAGGCGAGCCATCGGAGCATGGCCAAGCCAATCCCCCTCTGCCACTCCCTCCGAATTGTCTACCGGGCGATCGCCATCACCCGGAGTACCCAACAACTCGTCATCAAACAGATCTTCGAGGCCATAGTCTTCCTCCTCACCCATCGCAACAGCCGGAGACACGGAAACCGGAGGGCGCTGATTATTGCTGCCTTGGCTCCAGCTTTCGTCACTGTCCAAAGGATTTTCTTCAAACAGATTGGCCAGTTCATCCAATCCTTCAATGAAAACTTCTGGGCCATCGCCGGAGGCTTCGGTGGTCCAGGGTTTTGCGGCGATCGCTGAATTCAAGTCAGACAGATCCGCGAGATCCTCCATATCTTCCCAGGAAAAATCGCCTAGGTTATCCGCAGATTCGCGGTTGGCGGCCAACTCACCGAATATATCCGCGTCCAGCAATTCCGCCTCCGCAGCGGCAGCCAGGAGCAAATCGGCAGCGGGATCGGCACTCGCTGCGGTGGCGGGGAGGGGAGCACTGGGCTCCGCCAAGCTCGCCTCTGCTTGTTCGACTCGCTGCGCCAAAATCTGGTCTAGCTGATCAAAAACAGGCTCGGTCGTCTGCCAAACTACAGCACTCGATTCTTCACTCAACCTCGACGTTGCCCGCAGTTCTTGGATGAGCTGTTTTAAGCCTTCAACCCCTTGCAGCAAACTGGCTTCAATCTCGGCATTGGGCTGGATGCTGGGATGGCCTTTAATATACTTAAGGCTGCTTTCTAGGCGATAGGACACTTTCTGAATGCCGTGTAATTCCAGCATGGCGGCCCCACCCTTGATCGAATGGGCCGCACGATACAGCTCATTGATGCGCTCCGGATCGGCTAGGGCACTCGCCAAGTCCTGAACCCCCGGCTCAAGCTGCTCAAGATATTCTTGGCTTTCCTCAAGGAAATACCCGATAATTCGCTGTCGCTGTTCTGGATCCATTGCAGTATGCCAACCTTTCTGGACTGCGCTTTAAGGTCTTTCACGGAAAGACTTTAATAGCATTCTGACGATTATCTCGAGCAATCTAACATCCCTGAGTTTTCGGTCTGGCGATTCTGGCTTACATCTCCTCAGAGCTCTCAACTCGGAATCGTTCCACCGAGGTTTGCAGATCGCTTGCAACGCCTACCAGGTTCTGGAGCGATCGCGATACCCGCTGAGCTTCTTGGGAAGTCTCTTGGGCGGTGAGTTCAACCGATTGCATCACCTGGGCGACCTGGCGCGAAGTCTCCGTTTGCTCCACGGTATCTGCCGTAATCGATCGCACCAGTTGGTCGATGCGGTTGGACACCTGAATGATGTCATCGAGCGATCGCTTCGCCTGCTCCGCCAGCCTTGTCCCGGTGATCACCTGTTGAGTTCCCTCTTCCATGGCCACCATCACAGAGCTGGTCTCACTCTGAATTTGAAGCACAATCTGCTCAATCTCCTTCGAGGATTTTGCCGCCCGATCCGCCAACTGTCGCACCTCATCGGCAACAACGGCGAAACCTCGACCTGCCTCACCGGCTCGAGCCGCCTCAATACTGGCGTTTAGCGCCAGCAGGTTGGTTCGAGACGCAATCTGAGAAATCAGGGCAACAATCTTCGAAATCTCTTGGGAGGATTCCGCCAGACGCTTCACCTTGCGCGTGGTCTCCGCCACTGTTTCGCGAATTTGTAGGATACCGGCCACGGTTTTTTCGACCGCTTCCCCACCCTTCAAAGCGGTCACAGAGGCCGTACGCGCCACCTCCTCGGCCTCGCGGGCGCTGTCGGCTACCCGCTGAATCGAGTCGGTCATCACCTGCACCGAATTCAGTGTCACCGCCAGTTCTTCTGCCTGACGCAACGCATCCGAAGACAAGCTGCGGGCAAAGGTTTCATTCTCGGATGACGCCTTGTTCACCTGGGTTGCAGCCGTCTTCACCTGCAAGACAATCTCCCGCAAGTTTTGAATGGTCAGGTTGAAGGAATCTGCCACTGCACCCAACACGTCAGCGGTGACCTCTGCTTGTACCGTCAGGTCACCGCGCGCTGCGCCTTCCACGTCATCCAGCAACCGAATTACTTGGCGTTGCAGGTCTTCCTTTTGCTGCTCCTGCTCCTCGGCCTTGCGCTGGGAATCCTTGGTCGTCGCCAAGATCACGCGGGACATCTGGTTAAATCCTGCGGCCAGTTGCCCCAGCTCATCCTCAGAATAAATCGTGGCTTGGGCGTTAAAGTTGCCCTGAACGATTTTGGAAAACTGTGCCTGGAGGTCTTCTGTGGCCCGACGGATTTGGCGTCGGGTAATTTCACCCGCTGCGGCTGTTCCGACTAAACCCGCGATGCCGCCACCCAGGGCGAGGACGACGGGGGCATAGCGAATCTGATGTTCGGGGGTGGGTGAGGCAACCTTGGAGTAGAGAAAGCTGGAGCCGACCACACCCAAGGCCGCCGCAATACCAGCGGTCGCAGCGATGACGGTTCGTTTGGTGCCCAAAGAGGCATTTTCCAGGGGGGCAAAGATCCCCTGCTCCACAGCCACTGTGGGCTCAATGTCGCCCATCTCGGCTTGGGTAAAGCTGGGCACGCTGTCTGTGCCCCAGACCGACTCGGCGGTGCCGCTATCCTCTCCGGTGATGCCAAAGCTGCTCATTTCACCGGCTTCGCCCGCCTCACCCGTGGGAAGACTAAACCCAGAGCTCGGAATTGGGCTAGTAAAGCCGATCGAATCCTCCGCCAAATCGAAGTCAGACAGTCCACCGAAATCATCGAAGGCATCGAACTCCTCTAGGAAGTCGGCGTTGCTGCGTCCACCCGTATCGCCGCCCGTGGAATCTAGGTCGCCAGACGGGATCGGCTCGCCGGGGGCCTTCGCGATCGACGGAAAGTCGCCTGCAAAGGTATCGAATTCGTCTTCGTCGCCAGGGCCGAAATTTGCGGCTGCGTCGCCATCAGAAACCTGGAAGTCACCAAAGGCAGCATTGGATTGCTCACCAGTGTTACCTGGAGCCGGCTGGAGCGAAGGGAAATCAAACTCACTCGAGCCGCCAGCATCCATGAACAGCGTTACTTCTGGAGCGTCATCTACGGGGTCGGCTATGGCCTCGAGTCGGTGTTCTGCGGGTAAGGAGCCGGTGGCAAGGTTATTGAAATCGTTGAGACCTGCATCCTCGAGCGTGGCGGCTCCACCGAGGCCGTCTGTCTCAAAATCTCCAGCCTCGAAATCTCCATCGTTAAACGCAAGTTCCCTCGGTGCCGGTTCTGCCACGGACGATCGGTTTGGGGTTTCAATGCCGTCTAGTTCTAGGTCAAAGGCATCAAATTCATCGCCGTCATCAGCATCTGCTTTCAAGCTGAAGCCCTGCCTCACGCCCGAAGGTATTCCATTCAACGCCTCGCTGGCAAAAGATTGATTGGCAAACGAATCTTCAAAGGCCCTGTCTTCGTCTGCATAATCCAGGACATCATGACCGAGCGGCGCGCTACTGGGGGCACCAAAGGCGGCTTCCGACGAGGAAAAGGGGTTGTCCTCAACGAAATCTATTGCGTCATCATCCGAGAAAGGATTGAGAAGATCGTCTTCAGCAGAATCTCCGGCGGAATCTCCGAAGGGATTGTCAAAGGCAGCAGCGTGATTGAGCGCTGAACCTCCTAGATCGTCCAGCTCGTCGAATTCAAACAGCCCATCCTCAGCGGCTGCATTGCTTCCGAGACCATTCTCCAATCCATCTAGGGCGAGGTGTGCGGCTTCGCCAGAACCCATGGAGATCGGCCCAGACTCACCGGATCCAAGGGCGATCGCCTCTGAAGAATCCAAATCATCGCCTAAGTCAACGCCTAAGTCATCGCCAAATCCGCCGCTAAACCCATCGTCCAAGCCGCCATCCGTCCCCTGACTCAGGCTACCTCCTCCGTTGCGACTCCCTAGGGCGTCATCCTGCGGCCCAAAGCTCAGGGAATCAAAACTCAAGACACTCACATCAGAGTCTGCGCCAAACCCAGTGCCGCTATCCTCCAAGTCCATCTCCGGAGACCAACTATCAGGGCCGTTGTCATCTTCCAGAATGAGCGGCGAATCTTCTAGCGCGATCCCCGTGGCAACTCTACCCGTTTGGGCAGCCCCCCCAAACTCCCGACAGGTTTCAATTCCCTGGGTGGCATAATCCAAAAAGGCGTGCTCTTGGGTCAGCTGGGTGACCGATTCGTAATCCTCCAGCGCCGTGCCGTATTGCTGAAGCCCATAGCAATAAATATGCCCTCGCAGCAGGCGAACCCTAGGGTCGTCTGGGGATTGCTGAATGAGAGTGTCAATCAGCCCCGCTGCCTTCGTATAGTCCCCTTGCATGTAGGCTCGTTCAGCCTGCTGATATGACATCTATCTTGCTCCTAAGCGACCCTCGTGCCAACAAATAGAGATTGTGATTCCAGACTGCTATCCCACTGCTATCCCATAGATAGCCATTACATCGCCCACCTCGCAGAGCGGAGGATCGCAACTTGGTCTAGCAATCGCAGACGCCGCTCGCCCTCCTCACCGGATAAGACCCACTCACCTCGGATGAAGGGAGCCATGTTATCTGGGATGTTCTTGGCAAGCTTGAGTTCTTCCGGACTCAGCCAGGCCATGCCAATGACGCGATCGATCGCCAAGCCCAGCATAATCTCCTGCTCTTCGATCGCAATGACGTGCAGTTCAGAGCGATCGGTGTTCAAAACGGTAGGCTCCCCCAAAAACTGACCCAGATCCGCTACCCAAATGACCCGACCTCTTGCGTTCAGAGTGCCCAATAGCAGCGGCGAAACATTCGGAATCGGTGTAATTCCCTCCGGGGACTGAAACAGGGCTTCACGAATACCGATCGCAGGCAACGCAAACTCTTCACCGGAGGGTGTGTAAAAGCAAAGATGGAGCTCACCTTCCGGTGTCTCCAGCTCCTGGATCTCTGAAGACTGATTGACTCCCTCGCCCATCAGATAATCTGGATTGCGGCTACCCGTCATATGGCTTGGCTTAGCCCCTTAGTAATTGCTTGACAGTGCCCACCAGCTCGGTGGGCTGAAACGGTTTCGCAACATACGCATCAGCGCCTTGCTTCAGGCCCCAGTAGCGATCGAATTCTTCTCCTTTAGAAGAACACATCACCACAGGGAGCGTTTGAGTTTTGGGGTCATTCTTGAGGCGGCGACAAAGCTCGTAGCCATTCATCCTCGGCATGACAATGTCTAGGATAACAATGTCGGGCTGTTGACTCTCAATACGCTCAAGAGCCTCCACACCATCGGTGGCGACTGAAACGTCCAGCCCGCTACCCCTCAAGAGATCAGTAATCATCTCCCGTTGAGCAGGGCTGTCTTCAACCACCAAGACTGTACTCATTGTTGACCTCTGAGAATTTCCCGTTTGGAGAGTTACTAGCATGTGCGGGAAGCAGGTGAGAAACGACTGGTATACACCCTGATCCGGGGCTCCAGCGCCGCCGTCGTCAGCCCAAGCAGCAAGATATGCTTTCACGAATAGATGCTTCGGAGTTGCCCTTGAGAAAGACTCGCGCTCCCTACCACGAACCTAGACCTGCACTACACCAAAGCGCCAGTACAATCTACATCTGTAGCGAGAGCTTAATTCAGCTTCATGGTTATCATGCCCCAATTTGCCCTGTAAAGCATCAGCCTTACATTCTTGTGGTGCTCAATGCCATTGCCATCAGGGACGACAGCCAGGATCAATATACTTCTCCAAGAGCATACGCAGCTCGTCCGTACTAAAAGGTTTTGTTAAGTAGTCACTCGCACCCGCAAGGCGAGCTTGAGCTCGATCTGCAAATCCGTCCTTACGGGTCAGCATAATAATGGGACGGTGGTGAAAGCGATGTGTTTGGCGCAGCATGGCACAGAACTCGTAGCCGTTTAGTATCGGCATGTCAATCTCACAAAAGATTGCATCCGGGGGATGACGCAGGACATGATCGAGGGCCGTCAACGCGTCGGTGAACGGGGTCATATCATACCCCAGGGGTTGAGTGCTCCGATGTAGCGTCTCCAGGGTAACAGTGCTGTCATCAATACAGACAATGCTGCCACGGCTGTTGGTATCTCTGCTTCCATTTTTGCTCTCCGCTCTGCCGGCATCGAGATCACACTGGGGAGGGGAGGGCTTCGGTGTTTTGGTCTCTGACCCGCCTGGGAAGGAAGCCTTGGGATGGGGGGAAGGCTTGAGCTGAATCAGGTGAGCCTCAAGAAACGGGTAGATGGCTTGGGCTACGGCGGTCATGGGACGATTGAGCCGACGGGCGAGCTGTCTCAGGGAGACCGTGCCGTCCGCCCAGCGTGCCAAGTTTTTGAAGGCACTGCCGCTGAGCTGACGACTTAGGCGTTCGGGCTTGATAATAATTGGGTATTGCTCCGGATGCTCCACCAGCGGATAGAGCTGCTTCCAGGCTTGCAGTTGCTGTTTGACCAACCTCAAATGCAGACTGATTTCCAGCGTTGCGAGCTGAGTGGGAGGCAGGACACCCATCTCAAAGCGAAAGGTGCCGGAGTACAAGCTCAGAAGATCAAATAATGTTTCGTCCACCAAGCGGGTCACGAGGGTTTGCCCTTGTTTTAGCGTTAGGCATTTTTGCGCGATCAGTGACCCAAGCATGGCGTACTCGGGCAGGTGCAGGGCCGCCGGATCATGGATCGATTCGGCGGCTAACTTGGGGTAAAGGCGGTGTAAAAAATCTTGCAAACGCTCTGCGCGAACCTGGGCTGGGGATGCGTGCACAATCCGGCCATGGGCGAAGGACAATAGCCAAGAATCATGGGCTTCGATCCAAAGGTCTCCCGTTCGCTGACCGAGTTCGATCAACTGAAGTAGGCTGTAAATATCGATTTCGTTGAGCTGGCCCTGCATGGCGAATGGTGGGGTGAGTCGGGGTTCGGGAGTCTGGCGGGGTGGGCGATCGCCGGTTTTCTCCCCAGATTCAGATCGGATCACATTGCAGATCACACAGGTCATCTGAAGGTTACTAGTCCCCCCTACGCAGGGTACCCCTAAGCAGACAACAGCTATGCAGGTCACCCTCGACGCACATGGCCACCAGCCACAACTAAAACCTAATGAATCTAAATTTGAACCTAAACCCGCCTGAGTAAGGTGCAGGGCGGACATGACGCTCGTGACTAATTTTCGGGCATTCTTGATTAGGTCTAAACTTAACTCACCCGCAGGGGAGTTGAGCTAAGATTTAGACGAGCTGAAACGGACCTAGCTTTCTTGCTGCGGTTCCGGGGAAGTAAAACAGACCCAAGAGATGGGTTGTAGGTGCTGCCACAGGCGCAATGCACGGCCTTAAGGTCATCTGAACTTAGGTTTTGGACAAGCATTTTAGAGGGAACTGGTGTGCAATATCTGGCAGAAGTGCAGAAGAAAAGTGGCGGTTTGCTAGGTGCTAGCAAAGTAGAGCTACGTCTGATTGCTTGCCAGCGGTCTGAGGACAACTGGCAGGCCATGGCGGGCAACAACTCGGTGGTGACGGACAAGGCCGGTGAGTTCGGCTCGGGCTCCCTGGTGATCGCCGAGATTGCAGGCAATGATGTCAAGCGGGTGAATGCTGCCACCCAGCCGGTTCTCAAGATTTTGCAACATTATTCTCGTCTCCAGGAGAAGCTCAAGGACAAAGACGATGATATCGAGCAGTGGAAGCAATCGCTGACCTATCAAAGTCAGGAGCTGAACCGCCGGGTGATGGAGGTGGAGGTACGCGAAGAAGAATTGCAGCAGGCGAGTGAGGAGCTAGCGCGCCTAGAGCAGCAGCGCACTGAGGTCACGGTGTTGCGGGAGGAAGCTCAGCGAGCTCAGGCGGAAATCGAAGTGAAGAATCAAGAGATTGCCGCTACTTGGGCGCAGTTGGATCAAGAAAAGCAGAATTTGGAGTCTCGCCTACAAGAAGGTCACGGCGGTGGACTTTTGGATGAGGCCCAGGTGCGGGCGCTAGAGGCGCAGATTCGTCAGTTGGCGGATTCGTCCCATGGGGTGGGGGATTTGCAATCTCAGGTGGCGGTGCTGTTTGACCGGTTGGATGCCCAACAGCCACTTTTGGATCAGCATTGGCAGCAGGCAGAATCTGGGGGCGAAGGCGGTGCCGTTGAGGCTTGGCAAGCTTGGGCTGATTGCTTGGCGGAGTTGGAGCAGTTGAAGGGTGAGATGGCTGGTCTACAGCGGGAGCTGGCGGCGAAGAAGCAAGCTACGGAGTCATTGCAGCGGCAACTCAAGGCGAATAATTTGCTCCGGCAGCAGCTGACCCATCTGGCGGGAGGGCTCGATCCGGAGCTGGCGGCTCAAATTAATTTTCAGGAATTGGAGGCAATGTCTCTGGAGGAGTTAGAGGCAAAGGTTCAAGAGCGGCAGCGAGATTACGATCGCACCTTCAATTTTGTCAACGACCAGGAAGAAGAGCTGCGGCTGCAGCAGCAGGCTCTAGAGGAACTGAAAGTGAGGATTGCGGAGGCGAATGAATTCGATCGCCTCACCCTCGAAACTGAACTGGCTGACGAACAGGAGAGCTATGGCATCTTGGATGATTCGATGTTTGACCAACGCCGTACGTTAAGCGAGCGTCGGGCACTGTTGAACGAATATCAGAAGGTTTTGGCGCGGCGTCAGGGCCAAGTTCCGGTGGAAGGGGTGGCTCCGTCGATTGATTTGGGGCCGGTGTTGGCTCAACTGGAGATGGACACCAAGCAACAGAGCCAATGGCTGGAAGAACTCAAGACCGAAACCCAGGCTGTCGAGGTTAAAATCCGCGATCGCGAAGGGCCAGTCGCAACGAAGACCGAGGAGCTAGCGCGACTGAAGCAGCAAGCACAGAATGCAGGCAATGGCCACCCTGGCGATACCTATCGGACGGTGCTCAGTCCCATGCAGGAGATGGTGCATGGCTTGCGGGAGCAGCTGCAGGCGCTGAGTGAGACGAGCGATCGCCTCCAGGAAGCGCGTCACTACCAGGGACAGCTGGTTGAGGGCATGCGCCAAATGCTGTCGGAGATGAGCGGCAGCAACCACCTCTCTGCAGTGGCTTAGCTTAAAACCTGACTCACTCGAAATCTGACTCACTCGAAACCAAGGGACGCCGCAGCAGTAGCCGCTGGGATTGCTGGAATAACCAGGTTTCCCAGGATGGATCGGGGTGTTGGAGATGGTAGCCCGCGCTGGCGTAGAGCTGGCGGGCGGGTTCGTTGTTTTCGAGGACGTGGAGAAAAATTTCGGTTTGGCCCCACTGGGTCGCGGTCTGTCTGCAGGTTTCGAGCAGTTGGCGGGCGACGCCTTGGCGGCGGCAGCTCGAACAAACGGCGAGGTTGGAGATATAAGGGGATCTGGAGCTGTGGTGGAGCCAGAAGCCGGGTAGGCCGGAGCAGCTGGGTTGCGACTGGCTTCGCCAAGCTCCACCGGATCGCAAACTCAGCTCAATCGTTCCCAAAATCGCCTCTGGTGCCGAGGGTGTTACCGCTACCCAGCAGATGTAATCCTCGGGAGGGGCGTACCGGTTCAAGCCGGACTGGCCCGAGGAAGACTGGCCCGAGGACTGGCGAATCCGCTGATGTAGGTCTGCTTGGATGCTGAGTTTCAGCAGGGGATAGTACCAGGGTAACGGGGGGTGCGATCGGCTGTACCCAGCTCCAGCCGATCCGGCTGGGGAACCATGAAAACTCCGAGCCAGCAAGTCGGTCAGCCCTGGCAAATCCCGTAGCTCGACGCGGCGAATGCGAGCGACAGGCGCATGAGCATCCGCTCTAGACGTAGCCATAGAGGGTTTCTCTGGGAATTTTTCAGAGGATTTCTCAGTCGGGGCGCTCGAAGACTCCATGGGGTAGGGCACTAATCCTGCTGATGGGAAAACTGGTGGGCTCCAGCCCAGCAAAGCCCCAAGGCCAAGGCCAACAGCACGACGACATTGATCCAGGGGAACTGACTCGGCTGGTAGGCAGCGGCCCGCAGCCCGGTGGTTGCATAGGTGAGGGGCAGGCAGTAGACCACGACTTTGAGCACACCCGGTAAGGTCGCAGGGTCAAAGAACGTGGCCCCGAGAAAGGACATAGGTACGATCAAAAAATTGTTGTATAGACCGACGCTTTCTAAGGATTTGACCCGCAGGCCAGTAATCACGCCGATACCGGCAAAGACGGCGCAGTTGAGGAGCAAAACGAGCCAAAATAGCGGATTAATAAAACTCCAGACTTTGCCCGTAAACAAAATTGCCACCAGGATCACCGCCCCCGAGGTCATGAGGCCTCGTAGAATACCTGCGAGCATTTTCCCCAGGTGTAGCGCCAAGGGATGTACGGGCAAGAGCAGCATTTCTTCAAAGGTCTTGGAAAACAGCCGTTCGCCGCAAATCGAGAACGTGGTGCCGCCAAAACTGATCGCCATGGAGGAGAGGGCAACCATACCGGGGAGGATGAATTCGAGATAGCTGCCGTAGTCGGAACTGATGCTGGTGCCGGGGCGGATGGAGTTGCCGAGGCCCAGACCAAAGGCGACGATGTAAATCAGCGGCGAAATCAATCCTGAAGCTGCAATTTGGGTGAGGCGAGCGCGTAGATCAAGCCAGTCTCCCCAAAAGACGGTGATGCTGTCTTGCCAAACGGAGGCGATGGAGAGGCGGCGTTGGCCGGGAGGGGTGGAGCGCGGGAAGGCGGTGGTTTGGGGGGACGAAGCTGTCACAGGGGAAGGGGGGCGATCGCGCAAGTCACGAGTGAATAGAGGGTTCAAGACCGTAAAGGGTTCAAGACCGTGAAGGGTTCAGAACCAACTAGAAAAATTGTACAGACCTTGGGGAATCTAAAACGTAAGTTTTGGCATCGCGCTGACTTGCTGGTAGCTCGTCCAATCAAATTGCAGCGGCGTGATTGTGATCCAGTTTCTGTGGATGCTTTGAACATCCGTGGGCGGCAGCTCGGGCTGGGGCGGGTTAAAGGAATCCACATCTTCTAGGACTTCCCCCGCCAGCCAGAAGTAGGTTTTGCCCCTAGGGTCAACGCGGCGCTCGAAAATATCGTGGTAGCGGCGGACGCCCTGGCGGGTGAGTTGGACACCGGCGATCGCCCCCCGTTCGACATCCGGAATATTCACATTCAGCAACACCCCCTCCGGCGCGGGCTGTTCCTTCAGCTGGGCCAGCAGCGACACCGCAAAATCCGCTGCCACCTGGAACTGTCGTGATTTGTAGCTAGCCAAACTCAAAGCCACACTGGGTATGCCTTCGATGGTGCCTTCCATCGCCGCCGACACTGTGCCGGAATAGAGCACATCGGTGCCTAAATTTGGGCCATGGTTAATCCCTGAGACCACAAAATCAGGCGGCTGGGGCAAAATTGCCCCGAGAGCCAGCTTGACGCAATCGGCGGGTGTTCCCGAACAGGCCCATGCTTCGACGCCCTCCGCAAAAATTGAGCTGACCTGCTCCGCCCGCAGCGGGTCGTGGAGCGTGAGACCGTGGCCCGTGGCCGATCGCTCGCCGTCGGGACAAACGACCGTGATCTCATGGCCTGCTGCGGCCAGCGTGTTGGCCAGAGTTTGGATGCCGAGGGCAAAAATACCATCGTCGTTACTGATCAGGAGGCGCATAGGATGTAGTGGGAAGGAGTCGGGAAGGCGTGAGGAAGAAGACAGGCCCAGGAGGCGAAATCTCTGCTCCCTTCGAGATATATCATCAAAACCCACCTTCCCCCTGTCATTTGCCGCCCCTTGCCATTTGCCGTCCCTTGTCGTTTGCCGTTAGGATGACCGAGTGAAATCCTGAGTCCCCGCCAGAATTAGCCCACGCCAACACCATGACTTTTTCCGTAACTGACCTCGAAACACAACTCATTCAGCTCCAGACGCAGGCGTTGGGGGCGATCGCCCAAAGCGAAACCCTAAAAGACCTGGAGCAATTGCGGGTGCGATTCTTGGGCAAGAAGGGCGAACTCTCGAAGATTTTGGGCGGCATGGGCAAGCTCGACGGTGCGACCCGTCCGCTGATCGGCAAACGCGCCAATGAAGTCAAAACGGCGCTCACCGATGGCCTCGAAGACAAGCTCAAGGCGCTGCAAACCGCCCAGCTCGAAGCCCAACTCCAAGCCGATGTTCTGGATGTGACCATGCCGGGAGCCTATGCGCCCCAGGGTCGGCAGCATCCGCTCAACAGCACGATCGATCGCCTGCTGGATATCCTCGTTGGCCTGGGTTACACCGTCGCCTCCGGCCCCGAAATGGAGTCAGACTACTACAACTTCGAATCGCTCAACACCCCCCCAGACCACCCCGCCCGCGACATGCAGGACACCTTCTACCTGCCCGACGGCAACCTACTGCGCACCCACACCTCCTCCGTTCAAATTCGCTATATGGAAGCCCACGAGCCACCCCTTCGCGTCGTCGCACCGGGCCGGGTTTATCGCCGCGATACTGTGGATGCCACCCACTCGGCAGTGTTTCATCAAATCGAATTGCTGGCGGTGGATCAAAACCTCACCTTTGGTGACCTCAAGGGCACCGTCAAAACCTTCTTGAAAGAGATCTTTGGCGATTTGCCGATTCGCTTCCGCGCCAGCTATTTCCCCTTCACCGAGCCCTCCGCCGAAGTGGATGTGCAGTGGCAGGGCAAGTGGCTTGAGGTCATGGGCTGCGGCATGGTGGATCCCAACGTGTTTAAGGCCGTGGGCTACGATCCCGAGCGATACACCGGCTTCGCGGCGGGCCTGGGCGTGGAGCGCTTTGCGATGGTGCTGCATCAGATGGACGACATTCGCCGCTTGTATGGCAGCGATCTGCGCTTTTTGCGCCAGTTCTAGTTCTGGTTCTGGCGGAGGCGAAATGTTTCACCCCAGGGGAGTGGCGAAGTGAGATTGGAGCGATGAGCAGAAGTACGAATTATGGATGTGCCCGCAAAGCTAAATGACTTACTTCAGCTAGCCTCCGAAAATGAAGTAGTCGAATTTAAAACTGCAAAAAGCAGCTTTCACTTTGACGAATTAGGTAAATACTTCTCCGCTCTCAGTAACGAAGCCAACCTCAAAATAAGCCCGAAGCGTGGCTTGTCTTTGGCGTGAACGACAATCGTCAAGTCGTCGGCACCCACTACCATCCCAATCGCCCCAGCCTTGATAAACTCAAAAAAGGTATCGCCGACAAAACCAGCAACAACATCACCTGGATCGAAATCCACGAAATCCAGCACCCCAATGGTCGTGTAATTCTCTTTGAAATCCCCCCCGCGCCCCAAGGGATACCTACCGCTTTTAATGGGCATTACTATGGGCGAAATGGTGAATCCCTTGGCCCCCTAAACCTCGAAAAAATCGAACGCATCCGCAACCAAGCGATCCAAGAAGACTGGAGCGCCGCGCTTGTTTCTGACGCCACCCTCGACGATCTAGACCCAGAAGCCCTCCGCATCGCCCGCGAAAATTACAAAAGGAAATTTCCCAGCAAAACCCTAGAACTAGATGATTGGGACGACCCCACTTTCCTTAACAAAACCAAACTTACCATCAAAGGCAAACTCACCCGCACAACCCTCCTTCTCCTTGGCAAAGACGAAGCCGAACACTTCCTCCCCGGCGACCCCAAACTCCGCTGGATCCTCAAAGATCACCAAGGCAACGATCGTGACTACGCCATCTTCGGCCTCCCTCTTCTCCTCGCCGTTGATAAAATCTATGCAAAAATCCGTAACCTCAAATATCGCTACATGCCCGCAGGCACCCTCTTCCCCGAAGAACTCGACCAATACGAACCCTACTCCATCCGCGAAGCCATCAATAACTGCATCGCCCACCAAGACTACACTTTAGCCGGACGTATCAACATCATCGAACGAGAAGACAGCCTCCTCTTCACTAACCTCGGCAGCTTTGCCCCCGGCAACGTCCAGCGCGTTGTGCTCGAAGACGCCCCCGAAGAACATTACCGCAACCGCTTTTTATCCGTCGCCATGTTCAACCTCAACATGGTCGATACCGCAGGCGGCGGTATCCGTAAAATGTTTCTGTTCCAGAAAGATCGATTTTTTCCACTACCGGACTACGAACTATCCGATCGCCGAGTCCAGCTCACCCTCACCGGCAAAATCCTCGACGAAGACTACGCCCAACTCCTCGCCCGCAACAGCGACCTCAGCCTCCTCGACATCATGGCCCTCGACAAAGTCCAAAAGAAAAAGCCCCTCACCCAAGCCGAAGAAAAACGCCTCAAATCCAAATCCCTTATCGAAGGCCGCAAACCCAACTTCTACATCGCCAAACCGATCGCTCAACAAACCGGACAAAAAGCTGAATACAGCAACAACAGAGCCTTTGACAATCAGTACTACATCGACCTGATCTGCAAAGCCATCACAGAACATGGCTCCCTCAACCGCAAAGACATCGATGCTCTCCTCTGGAACAAGCTACCGAACTGGATGGATGACAAGCAGCGAAAAAGTAAAATAGGCAACATTCTAACGACCTGTCGGCGGAGCGGCCTGATCATCAATGCAGGATCCGATGCTCAGTCCAAATGGGTTCTCTTAAATAAGCCATCAGATTAGAACACTTAAGAGAGCAACATCCTCTGTCAGAGAGGAGATTCCCTTCCCAGCAAGGATCTTAGCTCTTTTAAGGTAGACAAATTTAAGAGAGCTTACAAGAATGGCCACCCTCGATGCTTATGCTGTCGTGTGTTTGTCCCCAGTACGGTCTGGGGCGCTGTATTTTATCTATATGAGCTGTACGATCTAGACGCGCAATAGGTACTCGGCAATGTCGGCGGCGGGCAAGAGGGGGCTGATGAAATTGCCTTGGACTTCGGGGCAATGGAGCGATCGCAACACCTCCAACTGCTCCGCTGACTCCACCCCCTGGGCCACCACCGGCAGCGACAGGCACTGACCCAGGCCCAGCAGCGCCGAAATTACAGTCCGCTGCCTGCAAGCGCCTTCGTCCAGGGCTTCAGGTGAGGGTGCTTGCATCCCTTCAATCAAGCGGCGATCGAGCTTCAACCGGCGCAGCGGTAATTGTGCCAGCGCCTCTACCCCAATTTGTCCAGCCCCAAACTGGTGCAAAACAATCTCAATCCCCAGGTGGTTCAATTTTTTCAACACGCTTTGGGTATAGCTCAAATCCTGGCGCAGAGTTGATTCGTCGAGCTCCAGGGCCAGCTTAATTCGACAGGTCGGATTGAACGATCGCCCCAGCGTTGCCATCACCGCAGAGGACTGAAACTGTTGCTCTGAAAGGTTGAGCGAAACCGACTCGAGGGCAATATTTGCAGACTGCCAGATTTGCAGTTGCTCACACACCGATTGAATGACCCACTCGCCCAGTTCAACCATCAGCCCGGCCTGTTTGGCCTGGGGTAGAAATTCTGTAGCCGTCAACAACCCCTGTTCTGGGTGTTGCCAACGCAAAAAAGCTTCCAGGCCATAGTTGCAGCCGTCGCTAAGGCGCACCTGGGGTTGGTAATGCAGTTGTAACTCCTGGTCGAATCTGGCGCTATCAGAATCAGAGCTTTGCACCAGCGCCCTCCGCAGCGCGGTTGTCCAACTTTGGTGCTTGGATGCGAGGGAGTTCATTTCTGTGCGAAAAAATTGATAGTGGTCGCGGCCTTCTTCCTTGACCCGATATAAGGCAGTGTCAGCGTTTCGCAATAGCGCCGACACCTCACTGCCATCCTGGGGATAGATGGCGATGCCAATGCTACCCGAAATTTCCAAGCACTGATCCTCAATCTCGAAGGGCTCCCTCAGCGTTGCGAGCAGTCGTTGACAAATTTTGACCACATCGTCGCTAGACTGCAAATTGGGCAGACAGAGCGTAAACTCATCGCCACCCCAGCGGGCGAGGATGTCCTCTTCACGCAGGCAGGTTTGCAATCGCCGGGTTGCTTGAATGAGCAGTTGATCTCCGTATTCGTGACCGAGGGTGTCGTTGATCTGTTTGAACCGATCGAGATCTAGAAACATCACCGCCACAGGCTCCTGGGTGCGGCGGGCGTGGGCGATCGCCAGGGGCAAGCGATGATTGAACAACATCCGATTGGGCAACCCGGTGAGCAAGTCATGGAAGGCTTGGTGCTGGATTTGCTCGTCCCTGCGCTGCCGTCGGATGGCGCTGCTGAAGTTGTCGGCCAGGGCCACGAGGGTGGAGTGCTCGTGGGTAGACCAGACCCGAGCTTGCTGGCAGGCTTCGCAGCCGATGTAGCCCCAGAGCTCGGTTTCTGACAAGACAATGGGCACCATCAGCGCCGATTTCACCTGGTAACGCCGCAGCTGCGCTTGTTCTGTCACCGGAAATTCTTCGAGCACCCCTCCAATGGACTGCCGCGCCTCAAAGGCAGAACGCCAGCGACCGAGACCGGTTTGCTCGTAGGAGCAGTCTTGCCAGCGGTGCTCATGGGCGATCGCTCCCTTGCCCAAGGCTTCAAACTTGAGCGTAAACCGCAGTTCACCGTGCCTATATTCGTCCTGCGCGTGTTCACCATGCCCGTGTTCACCATGCCCGTGTTCACCATGCCCGTGTTCACCATGCCCGTGTTCACCATACTTGTGCGCTTCGTGCTCCCCTGCCAGGGACGCTGGGTTGGGGGATAAACCAGAGGACTGAACGTGCTCGCAGAGGTAGAGGCGATCGATGCTCAAAGCTGCGCGTAAATGTTCGAGCGATCTGGGGAAGGCTGCGGACAAGTTGGAATGGCGCAGGAGGATGCGGGTTGCATTGGCTAACCCTAACAGGCAGCGCTCACGCTGCAAAACTGCAGCGGGCGACAACGGCTCTACCAAGTTGGGTTGGGCCAAGCTGGGTTGGGCCAAGCTAGGTTGGGGCCAGCGATCGCTCATTTCTGTGGAGGAAGGCCGAATCAGTTCCACAAAGGCTAAACGGCTGTTTTGCCGCGAAGAGAGTGCAGAGGTGGGCAATCCGTTGCACCGAGACGGGTTGCACCACATCACGACGCCTACAGTAAAACATTTGGGCATTCATGACATGAGGACAAGGCCGCGCGCTGTTGGTAGCGAACGGCTGAACGATCATTCCGTATTAAATTCAGTATCAATATAGGGTCTGTGTCTGAAAAATGGCTAAATACCACCAATTTTGACGTGCATTCGACGCAGGACGATCCAACCCTAGACTCGAGCAAAGCTAGGTCTATCCGCCTCTTTGCCCAAATTCTGCTCAGCCCTAGGTTGCGCGATCGCGTTTGAACTGCTGGTCATAATCTTGCTCTGAAACCAGTGGACTGGCTGTGATTCTCTTCATACGCGCCGCTATGGGAGTAGCCTTTTCAACAACAAAGCTAGCTAGCGAATTGTGCTCTAGATTTTCTTTTTTCACAAGAATATTTACAGAAAGCAATGGTCTGCAAAACGGTCTTGAAGCAAAATCCGGACGAACGGCGGTTCGTCTCTACGGCAAATATCCCTTGAATCAGTAACCCCAAAACTCCAAAAAACGCATCAAAAAGCCGTCGAGGCTGGATGACTCAGCCGCCGACGGTTCTAGATCGAGCAGTGGCTCGGGGATGCAAGACTAGCGCAGTGGCCCCAGCTTGACCGTTCCTGCATAGACGGCAGCATCGCCCAGCTCATCTTCAATGCGCAGCAGCTGGTTGTACTTGGCAACCCGTTCGCTACGACACAGAGAGCCGGTTTTGATCTGTCCGGCGCGGGTGGCGACGGACAGGTCGGCGATCGTCGTATCTTCGGTTTCACCAGAACGATGGCTAATGACGGAGCGATAGCCATAGCGAATGCCCAGGTCGATGGTTTCCAGAGTTTCACTGAGGGTGCCGATCTGGTTGAGCTTAATCAAGATCGAGTTGGCGGTCTTGCGCTCGATGCCGGTGCGCAGACGACTGGAGTTGGTAACAAACAGGTCATCGCCCACCAGCTGAATACGGCCACCGAGACGTTCGGTGAGCTTGGCCCAGTTTTCCCAATCGTCTTCGTGCAGCCCGTCTTCGATCGAAATGATCGGATAGTCGGTGCAGAGGCTGTCGAGATAGTCGATCAGGTCGGCGGCACTGTGGCTGGAGCCTTCGTAGGTGTATTGGCCATCTTGGCAAAACTCCGTCGCGGCCACGTCCATGCCCAGGGCGATTTGCTCACCGGCTTTGTAACCTGCTTTTTCGATCGCCACCAAAATCAACTCCAGAGCCGCCCGATTCGAGTCCAAATCCGGTGCATAACCCCCTTCATCACCCACGCCGGTGGAAAGGCCTTTGTCCTTGAGAACTTTGCTGAGGGTGGCAAAGATCTCTGCGCCCCAGCGCAAGGCCTCGCTGAAGCTGGGGGCTCCGACGGGCAAAATCATAAATTCCTGAAAGTCCACGTTGTTGCTGGCGTGGGAGCCGCCGTTGATGATGTTCATCATTGGCACGGGCAACAGGTTGGCCAGGGGGCCACCCAGGTAACGATAGAGTGGCTGTTCGGTGCTCAGGGCAGCGGCTTTGGCGGTCGCGAGGGACACGGCCAAGATGGCATTTGCGCCCAGATTCGATTTGTTGGGCGAGCCGTCGAGCTCAATCATTGCCTGGTCGATGCCGCTTTGGTTGAGCGCACTCATGCCGCGTAGCTCGGGCATGATCTGATCTTTGATATTGCTGACGGCCTTGAGGACGCCTTTGCCACCGTAGCGATCGCCATCGTCATCGCGCAATTCGTGGGCCTCAAACGATCCCGTCGAAGCGCCGCTGGGCACCTGGGCTTCGCCGACGCAGCCGTTGTCCAAAATGACGGCGGCTTCTACGGTGGGCCGCCCCCGAGAGTCTAGGATTTCCCGAGCTTCAATTGAGTCAATATACATGCCGAACAACGGGTGAAAGTCTTTATCTGTTGCATGATACGACGTTGTTTGGTGCCCAGGGCTGGGGGAGGGCGATCGCAACGGTTGTTTACGTTTTTCTAAGAAATCTGGGGCCAAGCCATCTGAACGAGGGCTGGGTTGCAGGATGCGCGATTGACAATATCTTCTGTAACCATCACTCGATGTTGGGCTAGGCCGAGAAAATCGACTACCCGTTGCTTTCTGAGGACATGTGACTCGGATCGAAGCTCGACTCTAGGTCGCTGGGCCAAGCTGAGCGCTGGCTATATTAGATAATCTTGCTTGGAGGTGTATTAGGTTACAACTGCGACAAAAAAGCGAAGAGGCAAGCCACTGATTGCCTCACAGACAAAGTCTCCAGTGTGCCATCCTCACCAACAAAACAGGGATGAACACTTTCATTAGAGCTCGAGTCAGAGCGATCAACAATCAAACAAATCAGCAGTGTCTGAGGCAAAGCAACCACCTTGGATCCAACAGCTTAGATGCTGGCACGAGTGTGTGGAGATTTTGACATGGCGATTCGGTATTCTCTTAAAGCGATTGAAATTTTCAATTTGAGCCCGCGAAACCCGACATAGACACAGACCGCCCCTCCCCTACGCCTAAAACCTGATCTGACTTGTATGAATAACTCCTAGTTTTCCACACACATCCGTATAAAGCCAGTTAGCCTCATCGTCGTATTGTAATAAGCCATAGGTCATAACCTTTTGTTTCCTATTAACCGAGCACAAAATATTGCCATTAGGAACAACCCTGACATTAGAAGGCGGAGCAAATACCAACGCCGACTTGCGATGATAACTGCATACTCTTTCCAGCATTTTGCGCGTAGCCTGAGATTGAGGCGTAATCAAAGACTGGAAGACCCCATCAATACCCACCTGGAATCTACCATCACAGGGTGTAAATGCTTGAGGCCGATCTCTGCCAATTTGATAAGTAAAGAAATAGCCCGGAGGAGTTTCAAAACCAAGACTACGTCTATCGATCTGAATCGAGTCCAAATTTAGATAGACTTTCTCTCCGGTAGAAGCTCTCCCTTGCGCCTCCCAACGATCAGCAGCAATAGCCGAGCTACTCCACGATCCAGCTATGAGAACAGAAAGACACAGTGCCTTATATAGGTTCATATCTAGGCATTTATAGTGATTAGGATAACAACACAACAGTTATGCATAGAAAGGAACTAGACGAAAGATTCATGTCTCAATAGATAGGTTACACACTACCCTAAGCGAAATCCAGAGGCTTGTCCCCTACTCCGTTGGGTTCTCGCCGTGCTCCAACCCAACCTACACCTTACTCTCGATCCTACCGCTAAAACCCAGGCTTTGTCGCATGATTCTTAGTAGCCTGCGATTCTTGCTCAAACCGCTCCATCTCATCAAACGTAGCAGAGCCCGAAAACGTTCTAAAAACACCATGCCACCAAGGGTATGGCTGATAAACAATCTGCATCACCTGAGCCAACTCAGCTGCCAAGGCAGCAACGCGATTCTCCAGCGGTTGTGTAATCTCACGAAGTTGCTGCGTCGTCATCGTCATAAGAGTCAGCCAAGCTAGAGTGTGCCTTCCACCATGGCAATGAAGAAATCTGTCACAGCTTACCTTCGAAGTTTGGCGGAGACGATCCTTTGAAGCTTGGCGAAGCCAATCGCCCTCTATCAGCAGTCCATTGCGATCGAAAAGTAAATCGGTAATGTACAGGGCAAAGCCATTCACCAGGGCGTGTTTGCACCGCGACTTTGGGAACAATCAAACCGTCGGGGTTACCTTCTTGCACCTGTGTTTGTTCTCTCCTTTGCGCCAATCCTTCACCGCGCCCTATGAACGTTTTAATGATCTCCGCCAAGTTTCCCTACCCAGCCACGCGCGGGGGCACGGAGATTCGGACTTTCTACTGCCTTGAAGCCCTCAAAGCCGAGCACCACGTCACCCTGCTCACCTTTCGCGAAGACTACGTCACCGATGCGGAGGTCGAGGCACTGCAGGCCCATGTCGATGAGCTTGTGGTGTTTGATGCACCCCAAAATGCCGCCCCTGGCCTGGCAGCCAAACTTAATCGCCTCGCGGGTTTTGTCACCACGGGAACGCCGCCCAATATCCATTACTACTATTCCGATGCCGTCCAAGCTTGGGTAGACGAGGCAATCGCCCAAAATCGCTTCGACGCCATCACTTGCGAGCACAGCGTCAATGCGCTTTATATCCGCCCCGAATGGAAAGAAAAAGTGCGTACGGTGATTAACGTCCACAGCTCCGACTACTGCACCAAGCGCAGCAATCTGGATTTGGGCATTACCGACAATGTCTGGCGCGATCGCCTCACTCTCCCCCTGCTGCGCCGCTACGAGTCAGACACCTATCGTAAATTCACCACGGTCGCCGTCACCACTGCCGACGACGAGACCCAAATCCAGGAGATGGTTGCGGGTCTCCACTCCGTGATTATTCCCAACGGTGTTGACCTCGAAGAATTTAGCTTCCGGACAACCGAGCCCGCTGGCCGTCAGCTGATTTTCACCGGCACCTTTGACTATTCCGTCAATATCGACACCGCGCTCTATCTGGCGCAGGAAATTTTTCCCCAAGTACAAGCCCGCTACCCCGAGGCCACCCTCGCCATCGTCGGCAATCGTCCTGCTGACTGCGTCAAGACCCTCGCCGATCGCCCCGGCATCATCGTCACTGGACGGGTGCCGTCGTTGGCCGATGCACTCCACCAGTCAGCCCTGTTCATCGCGCCCATGCGAGCAGGCTATGGCATCAAAAACAAAACCCTGGAAGCCATGGCCGCTGGGGTACCGATTGTGGGGAGCGATCGCGCTCTAGAAGGCCTAGACATTGGCGATCTGCCCACCGAGGCAACTTCGCAAGAGCCAGCCCCCCATCCGCTGCGCGCCCTACGCGCCAACAGCACCGACGAATTTGTCACCGCCATTTTCCAACTGTTTGAAGACCCCAACCTGCGCCAAAGTCTCGCCCACAACTCCCGCGTCTATATGGAAAGGAGTTTCACCTGGACGAAGCTCGGCGAACAGTACCGTCAAGCCGTCACGGGTTAAGTCTCTATAATTGAGGGAAGCCGCAAAGCCACTGAAAAGCCACTGAGGCAAACCAGGGCCTTGCAATGGGCATCAAGCAGGAGGCTTCCCCATGTCAATTTTGAATCACTCCGAACTCAATCACCCGGATTCCATCGTGCCCGAGCCGACATCGCTGGAGCCCATCTCGCTGGAGCCCAACGCCCCGTCCCCCGGAACAGTTCTCGATTTAGCTCAGATTTCGCAACAGTTGGAGAGTGAGAATAGCCGCGATCGCCTGCTCGCCCTCGTCGCACTCAAAGACGCCACCGCCGAACAAGCTGTGCCCTTGATCAAAAAGGTACTCAACGACGAAAGCGTTCAAATTCGCGGGATGGCAGTCTTTGCCCTGGGCATCAAACCCTTGGCAGAATGCTTCGACCTGCTCATCCACATCCTCACCTCCGACCCAGACTACAACGTCCGGGCAGCAGCAGCGGGTGCCCTGGGCTACTTGGAAGACGCTCGGGCCTTGGAGGCATTGACGCGGGCCTTTTATGAGGATACGGAGTGGCTGGTGCAATTTAGCTCGGCGGTGGCTCTGGGCAATCTGAAGGATAAGCGGGCGCGGGACGTATTGTTGCAAGCCCTAGACAATGACCAGGTGCTGTACCAACAGGCGGCGATCGCCGCCCTCGGTGAGATTGGCGACCTAGAATCCGTCGAAAACATTTTGCGTTTTGCCAACGCCGAAGATTGGCTGGTACGCCAACGCCTTGCCGAAGCCCTAGGAAATCTCCCCTGTGACCAGAGCCGCTCAGCCCTGCGCTACTTGATCAAAGATGGCCATCCCCAGGTTAAAGAAGCTGCCGATTTATCTCTGCAGAAATTGGCAGCCTAGGGAAGAAAAGGACGCAGTCAGGGCGCGGATTCAGGGCGCGGATTCAGGGCGCGGATTCAAGGTGTGCACAGTCAGGGCACAACATCCGCGCCCCGTGCCTAGCGCCCTTAGGCAGCCTGCCGCTTAAGCTTTTGTGGTAGCGGGTCTACGTCGCTCAGGCTCTTGAACGTAATCAAGCGTTCATAGCGATTATTGCCCGCTTCGTCCTACCGACGGAACGGCTAAACCAAATCACCGAGGGA
>JAAUOP010000176.1 GCA_012034805.1 Synechococcales cyanobacterium CRU_2_2
CTTGGAGCAACCCGAAACCGTTTGGCGAGCTGCCGCTGGGAAATTGGCTCATTTTCGTAGGTCTCAATCACTTTTTGGCGCAAGTCAAGGGAGTAGGATTTCATTGCTATTCTGTTGGGTTATCCAGACTAATAACTGTATCCCTTAATTCTGAAAACCGCTATATCTCAGTTACTATCTTATTCCTCGCCACACGCAACTGCGAAACGCCATCGGGTGCGACCCATTTTTTCCGTCCTTGAGTGTTTTGGTTTCTTTCCGATGACTGGAAACTGATTTTAACAGGTGTACCGGGAGGGGTTAAGTTGGGAGTAAGTTGATCGGGATACTGAACACCTGCCCCAGATGCAGCAATACGAAGAGGAGACTGAGCCGCTATATCATCTCGAAATGTTCTGATAGCCAAGTGCTCAAAGGATGCCCAACTGAGCTGAGGACTATATCCTTGTGCCTGCGCGATTTGATCCAACCTAGGTTTATTAACCGGCGTAGACCCGGCAGGGCACTGGGGTACAAACTGAGCCAAGGAGGGACGAGGAAAGGCAAAATCAAACACGAAAGAAGACTGAATCAGGAGTAAGGCTAACCCCCCCTATTTTCGTAGTAATTGCTACCACTATACTCTCCCATCTAGAAGCTTTCGATGAGACGAATGGTCTCACGACAATATCTTTGTCGTCAAGTGCCAAATGAGAAATTAGCCTTCTTATTTGGCTTACCTCATCTCTCAAGACTCTATAATCCTGACGTGATAGGTCATCATAACCGCTTGACTGGCGGGTGGGAAAACTGTTGCGATGGTTGGCAGATCAAAATTCAACGATTCCAATGTTATGCTGTCACAACTGTTTAGAAGCACTAAGATTCAGATCTCGGGTGTCGCCTCCAAGGCCGGTGGCCCAGATTATTTGCTGCAATTCCTGGAGCCGCGCACGGTCACAGAAAACATTCAGCGCCAAGGCTTTGCGCCGATTGAGGGGGTGGACTAACCCAAAATAGCCAAATGTTTTACCAGAGCGCCTATTCAAGATCTGCCGATCAAACCGTCCTTTTCTCAAAGTCCTGACATCCAATCGCCTCCTCCGTCAGCGCAATGTCCGGGTGAACCGTGCATTTAAGCCGGTAGTCATTGGTGAAAAAAACACAGCGAGCACAGGGGATTCGGTGGAGAACTTGGGAGCGCTTGACCGTATCGCGGCTCGTGACAAAAATATTCCACAGAGCGAGGAGAGCGATCGCCCAGGCCAGCCCCGCCAAAACCCAGTTCGGCGTCATCCGCAAGCATTGAACCACCCAGACCAAACCCTGTGTTATGTTTTGCATCACCCGATCCTGCATCACCCGATCCTGCATCACCCGATCCTGGGCCACACACGGCCCCGGCAAACGTACGGAGCGAGCTGACCCGATGTAGAAGATTGGCTCGGCATAGATTAGCCCTGTGTCATTGGCCTGCTCAGCAACGACAAACCCACACCAAGACTACCGGGGTTGCAGCTCAGTTGTTACGATCTTTTGTAAAAAGTCACAGTTGTTACGATCTTTTGTAAAAAGTCACGTTTGCGGCTTCGAGATCGAGGTTTGTGGGATATTAGGAAACCTGACGATCCAAATTCGTTCATTCCATCGAGTTAACAGGACATTTGCATTAATGGCACTCCAACTAGGCGATCAAGTTCCTGACTTTAACCAAAAGTCTTCCAGCGGTGACATCAATTTCTATGAATGGGCGGGGGATAGCTGGGTCGTGCTCTTCTCTCACCCGGCAGACTACACCCCCGTGTGCACCACAGAGCTGGGCACCGTTGCCAAGTATCGCGCCCAGTTTGAAGCGCGCAATGTCAAAACCATCGCCCTCAGCGTCGATGGGGTCGAGTCTCACAAGGGCTGGATTGGCGACATCAACGAAACCCAGGGCACCCTGGTGGACTATCCGATTTTGGCGGATGAGGACAAGAAGGTGTCTGAGCTGTATGGCATGATTCATCCCAACTCCAGCACGGGCAACACGCTGACGGTGCGATCGGTATTTGTGATTGATCCCGCCAAAAAGCTGCGTCTTTCGATTACCTATCCCGCGAGCACGGGCCGCAACTTTGATGAACTGCTGCGAGTGATTGACTCGCTCCAGCTCACTGATTATCACAAAGTTGCAACCCCTGCGAATTGGCAAGATGGCGACGATTGCGTAGTAGTGCCTTCGATTTCTACGGAAGATGCCAAACAGCAGTTCCCCAAGGGCGTCACTGAGGTTAAGCCCTACCTGCGCATGACGCCCCAGCCCAATAAGTAGGGACGCGAATTCCGCACCCGATTCCGGGTCTGTGGTGCGTCTCAAGGTGTTTGAGGGTCGGTATTCCCGACCCCTAAGGGGGGGGAAAATAATTTGGATAGATTGCGGTTTGATTAAATCCTCATTTCTAGGCTCGGGGCTAGCCCGCTAGACCAAGCGCTGCAAATCGGGCGTGGGTGTGCCAAGCTAGAGGGGTTGCCGAACTTGATATTCCGCCTTTTTGCCCATGACTCTCCTGACCCAGGAGCTTACCCTCCGGCCAACGACTGCTGCTGATCTCGGCTTTGTCTTTGAATCAGAGTCTGCCCCCGCGAACCGTCGCTATGTCATTCCTTGGACTCGAGAGCAGCATGAGGCTGCCCTCGCCGATCCCAACTTGCAACATTGGGTGGTGGAGAGCGATCGCCCCCTTGGCTACTTCATTCTGGCGGGCCTCCAAAACCCAAACCAAAGCGTCGAGATGCGCCGCATTGTAATCACGGCGAAGGGCCGTGGCTACGGGCGTCGGGCCATTAAGCTCAGCATTGGCTACATTTTTGATGATCTTCAGGCCCACCGGTTTTGGGTCGAGGTCAAGGACTTTGACGTGCGTACGCTTCACCTCTACCGTTCTTTGGGATTTGTCGAAGAGGGCAAGCTACGGGAGAGCTATAAGAGTTCTCAGGGCTTTGAATCGTTGGTTTTGTTGTCGATGTTGCGATCGGAATATGAACAAATTGTGGCTTAGTCAGCGCTCCGTGTCGGCATTCTCTTGGCCGATGGTGTTATGTTGAAACTGGTGCCGCAAACGGATAGTCGGTATAACCTTCGGCTTCGTGAGTGTAGAACGTGTCGAAATTCGGTTGATTCAGCGGCAAATCTTGGCGATAACGCTCGGGTAAGTCCGGGTTGGCGATGAAGGGAATGCCGTAGGAAATGAAGTCTGCGGCACCTGAGGCGATCGCCTTCGCTCCCGTGATCGCGTCATAACCACCATTTAGCATCAGTGGCCCCGTAAATACCTTGCGAATTTGGGGGGCCACTGGCTCCCCTTCGGCATACATCATGTGTTCGCGAACAATCGGCTCCATCACATGGAGATACGCGAGGCCAAAATCGTTGAGCTTTTCGGCAGCGTAGGTGAAAGTTGCGATGGGGTTGCTGTCGGTGATGTCATTGAATGTGTTGAGCGGCGAGAAGCGGACACCGACACGATTGGCACACCACGCTTTGACCACAGCATCCACCACTTCGAGCACCAAGCGCGATCGATTTTCGAGACTGCCACCGTAGGCATCCTGGCGCTGGTTGACGCCATCGCGCAAAAACTGATCTAGCAAATAGCCATTGGCCGTGTGAACCTCAACACCATCAAAGCCAGCTGCTTTCGCCCGCTCAGTTGCGGCAACATAAGTTTGAATCAGTCCTGGAATCTCTGACAATTCCAGCGCTCGAGGCGTCACGTAGGGCTTCTTGCCGAGGGGGGTGTGAATCTCCCCCGCTGGCTGCACCGCCGAGGACGACACCGGCAACTGACCATCGGGCTGAAAATCCGGATGGGAAGCTCGCCCCACATGCCAAAGTTGCAGAAAAATCTTTCCCCCAGCTGCATGAACACCCTCGACGACCTTGCGCCAGCCTTCGACTTGGGCCTGGTTGTAAATGCCGGGAGACTGATCCCAACCCAGGCCTTGCTCAGAGATGGACGTGGCTTCCGTAATGATCAAGCCTGCTCCAGCGCGTTGAACGTAGTGTTCGCGCATGAGCTCATTCGGGATACGGTCTACACCGGAACGCCCTCGCGTCAGCGGTGCCATGACGATACGGTTGGCCAGGGTGATGGAGTCAAGGCTGAGGGGGCGAAATAAGGGTGCGGTGTCAGTCATAGGGAATTGCCTTCATTACAAATGTAGCCGTCCGGATTGATCCGTTCTCGGTGTACGGGGACTGAAGCCCTTGTCATATGGGGCAAGGCTTTCGGGAACCATTCAAAAATCAAATTGGACGGCTATGTTCGATGTTCAAATGTTCGATATATTCGAACATCCAAAGCATAATCGATACCCATGGCATAATGCAACCATGCGAATGTTGTTCCATCCTGACCCCCAACAGATCACGCTAGCGGACGTTTTGTATGCGCTAGGGGATCCGGTGCGGCTGGAGATTGTCCAACGGTTGGCCAAGGGCGGAGAGTTGTGTTGCGCAGGGCTCGATTGCTCGGTGGCAAAGTCTACAATGTCGCATCACTTTAGAATTTTGCGGGAGTCGGGGGTGGTTTTTTCGCGCAAGGACGGAACGCAGTTGCTGAATTCTCTGCGTAAGGCAGAGCTTGACCAGCGGTTTCCGGGGCTGATGGATGCGGTCTTAGGGGCGGTTCAACACTAAAGATTTGCTCGAGTGTAGTATAATGTAATCACGATGAAGTTTCAGGCTTCTCAGTCGAATTGATTTGTATTGGAGAGCCATCTGGGCAAGATAAGCATGAGTCGCTCAAGTCTGACGGGAGCGGATTGCTGCTGCATGATTCCCATTGATGTTATTACAACCCATGAAATCGCCAGTTCTTCCCGTCCGCCTCGGTAGCCTTGTTCTGTTGTCCGGCCCACCCGGCTGTGGGAAAAGTACCGCTTGCCGGTACCTGCCAGAATCCTTGATTGTTTCGAGCGATCGCCTTCGCAGCAACTTCTTTGGTACGGCCAAAACCCTGGTGGATGGACAAGTGGCCGATCGGCCCATGGCTCTGGATGATGGGCTGGTGTTTGGGGTGATGGAACAGGTGGTGCGATCGCGAATCAAGGCGGGCTTGACCACGGTGGTGGATGCAACGCTGATTTCTGACCAGGAGCGCAAGCCCTTTGCAGCGATCGCCCAGGTGCTGCATGTGCCGCTGCAGGTGGTGATTTTTGATTTGCCGGAGGAGCAGGTGCGATCGCAAAACAAAAGCCGCGCCTGCCCCGTCCCCGACGCGGTGGTCTCCCACTTTTGCCAGCGCCTCCAACGCGACTCTGCTTGGCCACACACTGTCCTGGCCTCAGCCTGCGCACTAGAGTTAGACGTTCCGACAATTCCGGCTGGCACGTTGCTCGATGTGATTGGCGATGTGCATGGCTTGGCAGATACGCTGGCAGAAATGCTGGCGCAACTGGGCTACGATGCCGACTTCAACCACCCGCAGGGCCGCAAGCTTTGCTTTCTGGGGGATTTGGTCGATCGCGGCCCCCAGTCCTTGGGCGTGCTCGAACTGGTGATGAACGCCGTTGAGCAAGGCCACTATTGCATTCGGGGCAACCATGACCACAATCTCTTGCGGGGCTTGTGGGGAGAGAGTTTGCGATCGCGCGCCACCCGTGAAACCCTCCACGACCTACTCAAAACCGAGCCTGAGTATCAGCAACGGGTCGAGCAATTTTTGATGGCATTGCCGACATTTTATCGATTCGATTACTCATCTGAGGATCAACCTGCTCATCAATCTGCTCATCAATCTGCTCATCAATCTGAACAATACATTCTCTGCCACAGCGATCTGGAATGGTTCCACCCAGTGCTGCAACCGGGCCGTGAACACATGTATGGCCGTTGCAAGGTCAACGAAACCTATGATACGGACGGTGTGTTTCGGCGGGCGATCGCAGCGGGCTCGAACCCAGCCCAGCCTCCCATTTTGATCCGTGGTCACATGCCGTTGACTTCCCCCGGTGAAGGGGTATTTTCCCTGGAAGCAGGAGCTGGTTTTGGGGGACCACTGGCTGCTATGCGCCTGCCAGAGCGAGATCTGGTCAAGGTTGCCTGTGAGTATGACTATAGCCAGCGGGAGGAGAGTTTGAGCGATCGCCTCGACGCCCTCGTTACCCAAAAGTGGGTCAAGCGCGTGAGTTCTCCCTGTGGCCAACTCAATCTGTACAAATACACTGCCAAAGCCTTTTTCTCTCCCACGGTTTGGGGGGAGTATCCTGAGCTGAAGTTGGCCAGGGGAGTGGTGACGGGGTTGAATGGGGAAGCGGTTAATCATCCGTTTCCACGAACGTTTAACTATGGCGAGAGTAACGGCCTTGAGCCCACGGCATTGCCGCTTGAGACTGCGGTTGTGGCGATCGAAAAGCTCAATGGATTCCTGGTGACGACGTTTTGCATCCCTACAATCGCAGTCAATTGCTGGTGACTTGTTCTGGGTCGTTTGAGGGAGAATATGTGGAGTTGGCCAAGTCGTTGTTGTATCCATGCGGGCTCTACGGCAAACTGCTCAGGTGGTTGCGACAGCATCCGAATGTGACGTTGCTTTGGGAGGCGATCCATCGAGATGACCCGCACATTATTCAATACACTGAGGATCAGTTTGGTTTGCACCTGATTGGGGCTGGGGATCTAGCAACTGGCTTTTGGTCAGAGACGGCCTTAGATGAACTTGCAGCTGAGCTGCAAGTTCCTCGCCCGAGCTGGTTTACGGGTTCTTTTGCCGATGCTCTAGAGGTCATCAAAACCGTGGAGCATGAGGGCTTTATGATTCGGCTTTCTGCCAGTGATGTTACGTTCAATAACGTTGCGCTTAATGGCTTTAGGCCTAATGGCTTTGCGCTTAAGCTCAAGAGTCCGTACTATCTGCACACCAAGTTCCTGTCGCGGATGACCGAGAAAAAGGCTCGATTTATGTTTAGTAATGGGCCTAAATTTAAGCAGGAGTTAGATGAGGCGCTCTGGCCGCTGGTGGATCGAGTGACGGCGCATTGTTCCCTGGAGACTTGGCTGGCATGGAGCAACCTAGAGCGGCGGAACTGGCTGCAGCAAGTGGGGGAATGCCAGCGACAACCTCAAGTCTAACAAACTTAATTATAGCGATTGGCTGCGCGGGGATGTGCTGGGTCGTTTGGGTAGATAAAATCTTCAGGTTCTAGAGCTAGAAAGCGATGAAAATGCTTGTTCTCTGGTCGCCCTAGCGCTTCTTGAGCACAGCGATGAATGACGTCAGAGAGCTGAATTTTGATGCACTGGAGTGAATCGCGTTATCCATAAATTTTGAACTGGGGCATGGGTGATAATAAAGAAGCTGTTGTGATTAGGTTACTAGAAATTCATGGGCAAACCCACCGTTTTTATTGATGGCGAAGCGGGCACCACGGGGCTACAGATTTATCAGCGCTTGGCCCAGCGATCGGATCTAGAGCTGGTCAGCATTGACCCGGAGAAACGCAAGGATAGTGTGGAGCGATCGCACCTCCTCAACAGCGTCGATCTGGCCATTCTCTGCTTGCCCGACGACGCTGCGCGGGAAGCAGTGAATGGGGTGACCAACCCGAAGGTGAAGATTTTGGATGCGAGTACAGCCCATCGGACAGCGACGGATTGGGTGTACGGGTTTGCGGAATTGGAGCCTGGGGCACGGGAGGCGATCGCCCAAGCCAACCGTGTCAGCAACCCAGGCTGCTATCCCACGGGTTTTTTGGCCTGCATCCGTCCCCTCGTTAGTGCGGGCCTGATTCCGCGCAACGCCGCGCTGACCGTCAATGCGGTTTCCGGTTACTCTGGCGGGGGCCGACAGATGATTGAAGCCTATGAAGCCACCCACGACGGTACGGCATCCGCGCACGCGTCGGTTTACCCCTACGCACCCTATGGGCTCGGCTTCGGCCACAAGCATGTCAAGGAAATGCAGCAATATGCCCAGATCGACCACGCACCGCTGTTTGTGCCCGCTGTTGGCGATTTTGCCCAAGGAATGCTGGTACAGATTCCCTTGCCCCTCTGGTCTTGGCCCACGCCCCCCAGCGGAGCCGATTTGCAAGAGACACTGCAGTTCTATTATGCAAATCAAGCATTTGTTGTTGTAGCACCTCTAAATAACACAAGCGGTCTGCGCAACGGCAATTTCTTGGAGATTCAAACTGCTAACGGTAGCAATCAAGTCCAATTGTTTGTTTTTGCCAATGATGCAACCCAAGAAGCCCTACTGGTGGCTCGCTTGGATAACTTGGGCAAGGGAGCTTCGGGGGCAGCGGTGCAGAATTTGAATTTGATGCTGGGACTACCGGAGATGGCAGGGTTATAGAGGAGAACGGTTTCAGACTCTGATGGCCCAAAAGGTCGATCCAAACTCCTCGTTTGCATCAACCCTTTTGGGCCATCCAGATCAAATAACCC
>JAAUOP010000177.1 GCA_012034805.1 Synechococcales cyanobacterium CRU_2_2
CTTCCCCGTTCTCCCCTTTTGGGAGTAAGGGCTGGGGATGAGGGCTGTCTTTTCATACAAGAGGTCTATTGCTTGAAAATTACTTGAAATCATGAACTGGGCTAAATCTTTTTGATTGAATGGTGTCCAGAATCAGACGCTACTCTCAACGTCCGAATGGGGATAGCCAGTGCATCCAGTGCATGATGGGTATAGGCTGGTCTTCGAAGCTGCGCTACCCCTGTCGCCGGCCCGTCGTGATTACAGAATTTGCGCTAGCCTGGGAATGAATCGGTATTCTGTAGTGACTTAAGCAAACCCCATTGGGGCAGAAAATCATGCTTCCACAGCAGCAACGACGGCAATTTCTCAAGTACTGGGTCGGTGGTGCGTTAGGCTCGGTGGCCTGGGGTTTCCTCAGGCCAATGGCTAGCCCAAGCCGCGCGGTCGATTTAGAAGCCCTGTGTACGGCTACCCCGCTCAATGCCCGCTGCAAGGATTACCTGCCGGGAGTGCAGGCGCGCGATCGCAACAACAAGCCCCTCTTGGCCAAGCAACTGCTCAGCACTTCAACCCCTGGCCTACCCGTTCGAGTCCAAGGACTGCCCGAGAAAAAAATTGCCTATTTGGTGATTACCCAAGGGCCTAAGCTGGCAGAATATGCCATCCGTCCCATTTGTTCCCACCAAGGGTGCACCGTTGACTGGAATGCCGAGATAAAGCGGTTTATCTGCCCCTGCCACGGCGCGCAATTCGACAATCAAGGGCAAGTGTTCAAGGGGCCAGCGAAGCGCGCGTTACCCTTGGTGACGGTGGTGGTGAAACAGGATCAGGTGCGTTTGGTCGATCGCGCTCCCGCGAAGGATCCCCGTGGCTAAGTTGTTTTTTCGCGATGCCGAAGACTCAGCTGTGGGTCATTTCCGGCAAAAAGCTGCTGTCCAGCACTGGGTCTAGGCTGTAGGGACAGTGCTCGGGAAAAACGCCGAGGGCTAAACCGGTTTCGTCGGACGCTTGCATTCGCCCCTCCCCATAGCAGTCCTCAAACGTTTCGTTCACATAACCCATCAGGCTTGGAGAATCCTGCAGCGCTTTCTGAATCCGACGACGATGTTCCCTCAAGCTGGCTTTCCAACTTCCGCTCCGACACTCGGGCTGATACTGCCACTTGAGCAGGTGAAGCATCACGACAATGAGATTGCTTTCGAGAGCTCTGCGCTCACGCCTGGACATATCTTCGATTTCCTCGATGAGATTTTCCCAGTCTACTTGGCCGTATTCTTGATGACGCAACTGTTGAACCGTAGCCTCAATCCAAGAGACGAAGTCAGTCATATAAAGCGTCTTGGCGATCGCACGAATCTCGGCTGTCATAGGGCTGTCCTCTCAATCCGATACCTCAACCGGAGTCAATTCGCTGCGGCTCCAGTCGTGGTGCCACCATTGTAGGCGGATCCTCTGGCGATCGCCCTAAACCCGTGTTGCCGCCTGGGCGATCGCCTGCCGTGAACCGCCCATCTCCGCCCGCACTGCCTTAAACATCCCGAACCGACACAGACCCGTCCCAAAGGCGAACCGCATCAGTAAAATTGTCGGCACCTCCCGCACCGATTTGATAAAACCAGATACGCCATACTGCAGCCAGCCCTGGGGCCGAATGATGCCCTGCCAAATGGTATCGAGCCAGGACGGTAAGGTTGCGCGGGTCCAATCCGCTGTTGCGACACCATCTGTGGTCAGACCCGTGGCTTCCAACAGTTCTGCGAAGCCTTCGATGCTGGAAAACTGGGGATGTGCCCATTGATCCAACAGTTGCTGCATCACCGACTTTTCCCAAACATTGAGCGGCACTTGGCGATCGTCCCGCTGGTTCCAGTCTGCCACCACCAAGATTCCGCCCGGCTTAAGCACCCGCAATAGTTCTTGGGCAAACTGGGCCTTGTCGGGCATGTGCGGCCCCGCCTCCACCGACCAAACCACATCGAAGCTGGCATCCGGAAAAGACAGTTCTAGGGCATCATCGACTTGGAAGCGGGCGCTGACATCGGGGGGCGTCAGTTCTGTGGCGCGTCTCACCTGTTGGGGGCTGATGGTAACGCCGATCGCCTCAAACCCGTATTCCTTCGCTAGGGTGCGAGTACTGCCGCCAATGCCACAGCCGACGTCGATGAGGATAGAACCTTGGGGCAGCCGATCGAGCCCTCCCCAGCGCACCATTTCGTGAACAAAGTCGCCTTGGCCTGAATAAAGTTTTTTTTGCGCGGCGGTGAACCGTAGTGCCCCAGATGAATATGCTCACCCCAGTAATATTCCAAGATGCCGTCTTCTGTCCACTGGTCGTAGGAGTCGGCGACGGTGTCGGTAGACTGGTAGCGGCGGGCGCTAAGCAGATATAGCGCAATGCTGGCTGCTGTGAGGACGAGAAGGAGCGAGAGGAGAAGAGAAGCACTCATGTAGCGTTACATTACGTCATCATTTCAGACGATTCTAGCAGCTGCCGTTCCGCCAAGACGGATCGCCTCTCACCGAGTCCTGTTGGGTTTCGCGTTGCTCAACGCCAAGGCATAGACGGTCCCTAGCTAGGAGGCCAAGCCCGTGCCTCTCAAAGACATCCTGCTCCAAGAACTGGAAAACGAGGAACAGACTCATCGCCTGCCAATCAGCTCCTTAAGGGATAAATCGTCACCCGCAACCCAACCCCCAACACCGCCATCCGCCCCAACAACGCCGCTGACACCCCCTGATTAAACGCCCAGGGTTCATCCCCACAAGCGTAGCCCAGATTGAACTCCAGCAATGAGCAGCGGTGCAATTGCGATCGCAACTCTGCTCCCACCCCCTCCAACACCGATACCATTAGCGCGATCGTCTCCTCCGGCTGCTCAAACTGCACCTCCGCCTCAAAACAGGCCGACCATAACCCATCCTCCCCAGGTTCACAGTGCAACGCTACCAACCCCGATTGCTCCAACGCTGCCGCCAGCTCCCGCAAATCCACCGCCGACATTACATCCAAATCCGTATTCAAATACCGAATTAACTCAGCCTTTTGCATCTGTCGTGAGGTTTACGTTTGGTTCGGATGGGGATGAGCAAGCGTCGGAAGTTTTGCCGGGGCGATTGTGTTGGATTAGGAACAAGGATTTAATAAAACCGCAATCTACCCAAATTATTTTCAAGCGATCGTAGCGCCGATGGGCGACGCTCTCGTCAAATGCGGTTCCTAAACACCCGCCGCCTGAAACGCCGTTTCCCGCTGGGGATGCAGGGGGCGCTGCTCCTGGAGTGTCGCACAAAGACGGTTGAGGGCACTGACATAGGCATGGGCCGAAGCGACGATAATATCGACGTTGGCGGAGTGACCCGAAAAAATGCGATCCTCGTGACGCAGGCGAATCGTAACCTCGCCCATGGCATCAATGCCCTCTGTAACCGACTTGACCGAAAACTCAATCAGCTCATTCGGGATATCGATCACGCGATTGATGGCTCGATAGACCGCATCGACTGGCCCTTCGCCGATCGCCGCATCACTCAACTCCGCTCCATCCGGCGTGCGAATGATCACCGTTGCCGTGGGTCGAGCCTTGTCGCCACAGGAGACCTGTACATGCTCCAGCTTATACAGCTCCGGGGCTTGCTGGGTCTCGTCCTTGACGATCGCCTCCAAATCCCAATCCGTCACCTCGCGTTTTTTGTCGGCCAATTCCTTAAACCGCACAAACGCCTTATTCAGATCATCTTCGCTCAGCTCAAACCCCAGTTCCACCAGCCGAGTCCGAAAGGCATTGCGCCCCGAGAGTTTGCCCAAGGTAATTCGATTGGTATTCAAACCAATCGACTCGGCGTCCATGATTTCGTAGGTGAGTTTGTTTTTGAGCACACCATCTTGGTGAATGCCGGACTCGTGGGCAAAGGCATTGGCTCCGACGATCGCCTTATTCGGTTGCACCAACATCCCTGTCAAATTGGAAACCAAGCGAGAGGTTTTGTAGATTTCCTGGGTATTGATTTGAGTCAAGGGCGCGTCCGAAGCTGCCGGACGCCCCAGAAAAGGGTTGTAGTAGCTACGGCGTACGTAGAGAGCCATGACCAATTCTTCGAGCGCCGCATTCCCGGCCCGTTCGCCAATGCCGTTGATGGTGCATTCCAGCTGGCGGGCTCCATTTTCCACCGCACAGAGAAAGTTGGCCACGGCGAGGCCGAGGTCGTTGTGACCGTGCACTGAGATGATCGCCTGATCGATATTGCGGACGTTTTGCTTAATGCCTCGGATCAAACCGCCAAACTCAGCTGGAGTGGTGAAGCCAACGGTGTCTGGAATATTGACCGTTGTTGCACCAGCATCGATTACGGCTTCTAGTAGCGGATAGAGAAACTCAGGATCCGATCGCCCCGCATCCTCAGGCGAAAACTCGATATCCTCCACCAAGGACTTGGCATAGGCAACCATTTCTGGGGCGATCGCCAGCACCTCCTGGCGCGTTTTTTTGAGCTTATATTTGAGGTGAATATCGGAGCTGGCCAAAAACGTATGGATACGCGGCTTTGCCGCAGGTCGAACCGCCGCCGCCGCCGCTTTGATGTCGGCACGGGAGGCACGGGCAAGGCCACAGATCACCGGGCCAGTTTCAGTGCCGACGGCATCAGCAATTTTTTGCACCGCTTCAAAGTCGCCGGGGCTGGCGAAGGGGAACCCCGCTTCGATAATGTCCACCTGGAGACGGGCCAGTTGGCGGGCGATCGCCAGCTTCTCTTCCAGATTGAGACTGGCACCGGGAGACTGCTCACCATCTCGCAAGGTGGTGTCAAAAATGAGGATGCGCTCTTCCGGAGACTGGCTGCTGGAAGAAGACTGGCTGCTGGAAGAAGACTGGCTGCTGGAAGAAGACATTAGCACCGTCCACCGAAAACGTAATGGCTTCATTTTAGGGCAATTCCAGGAGTCAATAGCTTCAGGACAATCACCCAATACAGGCGGTGACTTTGAGCATTCGTCAGACTGAAGAATCAGCCAAACTGATGAGCATGAGAAGTAAATCTTAAGAAAGACGATCAAAATCCCTCCCACTTAACATTGCGTAATGTTAGGATCGGACACAGAATCACCTTTTGCGTGGGCTTGGATTTCGAAATGTTAAGATCCGAGGTGTTCGTACCCCCCTATAAGGTGGCGACTTTGCTACGTGGCTTCCCCTCCATTGGTCAAGGCGGCGATCAACTGGTCAGCAAAGCTGTCAGCGCGGCGATCGCAGCCCTCTTCAAGCAAACCGACAAAATCGACGCCACCGTCCGGGCCGAGCCCGTCGCGAAGCTGCTCCAGGGCAGTTTGGATGGTTTTGATTTCATCGGCAACGGTCTGCTGATGTACAACGGCCTGCGGATCAAAGCCATGGAGCTCTATGTCCAGGCAGTTTCTATCGACTTTGGTGCCGTCTTATCCGGTCGGATCAACCTGCGCTTGCCCACGGAGGCTCGGTTGCGGGTACTGTTGTCCGAAGCAGATTTGACCACATCGTTCAATACCCCCTTCGTTGTCCAAAAGCTTCAAAAGCTAGAGTACGAGGGCAAGCCGCTCAACTTTCATCAGACGCAACTGGCGATTAATGGCGATCGCACCCTCCAGCTCACCTCAAAGATTCAGGTGGGCGACGGCGAAGCCGTTGATCTCGACATCAACGCCAAGGTCGAGGTCGAAGAGCGCCGCCGCATCCAATTTGCCCAGGTCAAGTACAACGGCGACGAAGCTGCTGTGAGACTCGGGAAAGCCCTGATTGCCCACGTCAACGAGATGCTAGACCTCGATAAGTTTGCCCTCGATGGCACCCAGCTCCGAATTGACCAGGTGCGCATCCGCGATGACGAGCTGACATTCTATGGCACGGCCCAGATCGATCGCTTTCCAGAACGAAAAACCCGGTAGGGACGAACCGCCGTTCGTCCTGGGAAACCAAGGCCGATCCCCACAGCCGGACGAGCTCGGCTTGTCCCGACATCCGATCGGAATACTTTGTTTTTTGTCCCTCAGGATTAGGCCAGCGCAGCGGCGAGGTCCGGAAAACTTTCGCGGATAGCGGGGTGGATGATTTGGTGACGTTGGACGTTGAGTCCGTGGGCCAGGGCCGGATCGCGATCGAACGCCTGCAAGCCCTGATCCGCCAATTTCAAAACATAGGGCAAGGTGCTGTTGTTCAAGGCTTGAGCCGCTGTCCAAGGGACAGCCCCAGGCATATTGGGTACGCCATAGTGAACCACGCCTTCCTCAACATAGATCGGCTGGGTGTGGGAGGTGACCCGCAGGGTTTCGATACAGCCGCCTTGGTCTACGGCCACATCGACGATCACCGAGCCAGGGCGCATCTGGCGAACGAGCGATCGCGAGACCAAGGTCGGTGGCCGACGCCCCGGTACCAACACGGCCCCGATCAGCAAATCCGCCTCTGGCACCACCGCTTCAATTTGAGCCGAGTTGCTGTAGAGCAGTTCTACGCGGGGACCAAACAGGGCTTCGAGTTCGCCGAGGCGATCGACATTAATATCAATCATTTGCACCTGTGCCCCCAGCCCCAAGGCCATCTTCGCCGCTTCGGTGCCGACCACGCCGCCGCCCAAAATCGTCACCCGACCGGGCCGAACCCCCGGTACACCGCCCAACAGCACGCCGCGCCCCCCCTGCTGCCGTTCGAGAAACCGAGCCCCGAATTGCACCGACAACCGACCGGCGATGATGCTCATGGGGGTGAGCAGGGGCAGGCGGCGATCGGGGAGTTCAACGGTTTCGTAGGCGATCGCCGTGACGCCGCTATCGAGTAGAGCCTCGGTGAGGGCGCGCCCAGCGGCCAGATGGAGGTAGGTAAAAAGCAGTTGCTCCTTGTGTAAAAAGCCATATTCTTCGGCCAGGGGCTCCTTAACTTTGACCACCATCTCCTGATCCCAGGCTTCCGCCGCTGTAGAGACTAGTGTGGCCCCAGCCTTGCCATAGTCTTCATCTGTAAACCCTGCGCCGATGCCAGCCTGGGTCTCGACCCGAACGCTGTGGCCGCGCTCCGTTAGCGCCTGCACGCTGCCGGGGGTCAGGCCAACTCGGAATTCTTGATCCTTAATTTCCTTTGGAACACCAACCTTCATGCAAACCGCCTCCTAGAACGCGTAATCTTCAACTGCATTGTGATTCAACTGCATTGTGCTTCAACTGCATTGTGCTTCAACTGCATTGTGCATGTGCAGCGATCAAAAGCTGGTCTCAGCGACCACTGGGCAATCTGAATCTCCCCACAGCCAACTTCAAATCCAGCGAGATGTCGGTGTCAAAGCGCACCGACTCCCTAAAGTTAGCGCCTAAACCCAATGCCTAGGGCATCAGCCCCTAGAGCATTAGCGCCCAGAGCACTAGAATGAGAACAAGGATGACCTGTCGTCCGTCAAGCTTTTTTCTGGCTGCCGAGCAATTACCATGGCTAAATTACAACCCACGAAGGTTCCCGCTGTGAGGCAATCCAAGTACGGATTCCATGACTACGCCGAGACGCTCAATGGCCGTGCGGCGATGGTTGGTTTTTTGGTACTGGTCGCGCTGGAGTATTTCACTGGACGGGGTCTGCTGAGCTGGTTGGGCCTGCATTAGCGATTTTCATCGGTAATTTTCCATTCCGATTTCTTTGAGGAATTCCCTGCCATGGCCCGAACCAATCGCGAACCTTTGTCCAATTTCGTCCTGACACTGGGTGCAGCAGATATGGTCATTGGGGGGGTGGGCGATCGCGCCTCTCTCTTCCTGTTGGGTCTGGCAACAGCCGGGGTGGGATTACTGCTGCGCTGGGCGCGCCTGAAGCAGCGTCCAACCTTTCCACCAGAGCCACAGCTCGGGCTCAAGCGCTTGCCACCCGCGACACCCCCTGAGCCCGCCGACAGTCACGACCGAGCTCGCCGAGGACGACGGATTTATTGATTACGAGTTTAACTTCGGGTTTAACTTTAATGATGCCGACTGCGATCGCCACGACCCATTCACCCTTGCTCGGCCAATCCCTCGCCGCTCTGACCGAGTGGGTGCAGACCCATGGTCAACCGGCCTACCGGGGCAAGCAGTTGCACCAGTGGATCTATGAGCGCTATGCGCGATCGCTCGCCGATATCACGGTTTTTCCCAAGCATTGGCGGGCAGAACTGGAGCATTTTCCCGTAGGGCGCTCCGAAACTCACTATCGCTCCGTCGCCCCGGATGAAACCGTTAAGTTTCTGCTCAAGCTAGCTGATGGCCAAATCATCGAAACGGTCGGGATGCCGACGGAGAAGCGCCTGACGGTCTGCGTTTCGTCCCAGGTGGGCTGTCCGATGGGGGTGTGACTTTTGTGCCACGGGCAAGGGGGG
>JAAUOP010000178.1 GCA_012034805.1 Synechococcales cyanobacterium CRU_2_2
CTAACGGTCGCGCGGAGGGGATTTTGTATCTCATCCCTGAAGAGAACGAGGATTAAAATCCCCTCCCGAACCCACCCCATCAACTAATGGGCTCCTTTCGGATCGAAAAACGGAGTAACGGCTCTGGGGGATTCGCTCTAGGGGAATTTTCGGGGGAGGGGAACCTTTAGAATAATAGGTGAGTCTTACCTTTTCATATTCCTGAGCGGAAAACTTATGGCATTTCCTGCGTGGCATCGACGTTTGCGTCGAAACGCGGCGTCAGCCCCTGACAGCCGCATCCCCCTCCTGGGCTTAGCTACGCAGTGGCTCGGAGAAGCACGAACACGAATTCTGTTGGGATATTTTTTACTGCTGGCTGGACTTTGTCTCGCAGCATTTCCCTTGATGCGCTACCGGATCTTTGCGGAGGTGGATAGGCGCGTCAGAGAAGATATGGCCGAGGAAATCGAGGCTTTTGAGACGTTCCGAGCGGAAACCACACCGCGCCCTCCGGTCTTAGCTGCGGAAGCTGAGGCCAGGGTTTTGGAGCCTTCTCGCGCTTTGGGGTTCAATCCTAACCCCCAGACCCCACAAGAATTAAAGGGGTTAATGGATGCGTTCTTGGAGAAGAAAATTCCAGAAGACGATACCTTCCTAATTGCTATCGTGGAGGGTCAGTTTTATCAGTCTAGCCCTCGGGCACTGCCCCCAGGTTTGCGGCTCGGCCAACCCCTGTTGGCTCGGTTTAAGCGTATTGATCAGGATCAGATGGGGGAGCTTGACGCATCCAAGGGAAGCTGGGGCAAGGATTTGGGTGATATTCTTTACCATGTCGCAGTGGTCAAAGCAGGGGATGCAACAGGTCAGGGGGGGGAGCGCCCCCTGGGTTCCCTTCTAATTGTCCATGGTACCCGTGGGGAGCGCCAAGAGGCCCTTGAGTCTTTGCGTCAAGCCGTTGAAGTGCTGCTACTTTTGACGACGGTGAGTTTGGGCCTGGGTTGGTTACTGTCGGGACGCTTGCTGGCTCCCCTCAGAACCTTGGTTAAGACGGCTCAGCAGGTGAGTGAGTCTGATCTAAGTCAGCGCTTGCCGGTGCGGGGTAGCGGAGAATTGGCAAACCTGGCCCAAACCTTCAACGAGATGATGGGGCGGCTAGATTTAGCGTTCCAAAACCAGCGTCAACTGCTGAATGATGCAGGCCATGAGTTGCGGACGCCGATTACGATTATTCGCGGTCATTTAGAATTGATGGAGACTGATCCGCAGGAAGTGGAAGAAACGCGGACGTTGCTGTTGGATGAATTGGATCGCATGGCCCGCCTGGTGAATGAACTTATTCTCCTGGCTAGATGTGAGCGCCCCGATTTTCTCCATTGGGAAACCTTTGAACTGTCTACTTGGTTGAAGGAACTGTTGGTCAAGGTGCAGGCCCTGGGCGATCGCCGCTGGCAATTGAATTTGGATGACAGGGCCCTGGGCGATGGAAGTAAAGTTCGGGGCGATCGCCAACGCCTCACCGAGGCGCTGCTGAACTTGATGGACAATGCGGTGCGGCACACCGAGTCCGATGACAGCATTACCCTGGGGTACAGGCTCGACAAGCAACAAGTTCGCCTCTGGGTCAGTGATACGGGGGAAGGCATTGCCCCGGCTGATCAAGTTCGTGTGTTTGAACGGTTTTGCCGGGGGGCAACCAGCGCCGGTCAGAAGGGGCCGGCTTGGGGTTAGCGATCGTCAAGGCCATTGCCGAATCCCATGGAGGGCAGGTGCTCTTGGAGAGCCAATTAGGCCAGGGTTCCACCTTCACCCTGCTGCTTCCTTTAAGACCCAAATCGCTCCATAATGATTATGCGTCATGCAAATTAGAGACTGTTAACCTGCTGTAGATATTTATTTTCAGAGTTCGACATCAAACTATTTTGAACAGATACTGCCAATGCCCCATATTCTAATGGTTGAAGATGAAGATCGAATCGCTTCCTTTGTTAAAAAGGGGTTGCTGGTTCAGGGTTTTCAATTGGCGATCGCCCTCGGGCAAAGACTGCGATGGACATGGCATTGACCGGAGACTTTGATCTCATGATTTTAGATTTGGGTTTACCGGATCAAGATGGTTTGGAGTTGCTGGATGGACTCCGCGCTCAGGGGGTATCGATGCCCATTATTATTTTGACGGCGCGGGACGATATTGAGGATAAGGTATCTGGCTTTGAAAAAGGGGCCAACGACTATCTAACTAAACCCTTTCGGTTCGAAGAGCTGGTGGTGAGGATTCGGGCAAGACTGCGCGATCGCCCCGGCGACGCCGCAACTCTTGCGAATGGGGAAGCTCAGATCTTGGGTCAGGGAGAGGTTCTGCTGGATGTGCGATCGCGCCAAGTCAAGGTGGAAGGGCGTTGGGTGGAGTTGGCCACGCGGGAGTTTGTCTTGGCAGAGTTGTTTTTTCGCAATCCGGGCAAGGTGCTAAGCCGCGAGCATATCCTCAATCGGGTCTGGGGGTACGATTATGATCCGGGCTCCAATATTGTCGATGTGTACATCGGCTATCTGCGCAAAAAACTTGGGAGCGATCGCATCGAAACCATACGAGGGCAAGGATATCGACTCCGCCAGCTCTCCTTCTAAGTTTTGCCCTCTCTGAGATGAAAACATTCTCATCTAATCCGCCTCAAAAGAGCTCCATAATGAAGGGGATGCCAGAAGGCAAAATGGGACTGTTGTAACCCAGTACTTCCAGCCTGCCCTGTGGTAACCCATTTACCTGGCTGTGTGATGACTCATATCCTGTTGGTTGAAGATGAAGAACGAATTGCCGGCTTCATTGCGAAAGGTCTACAGCGCCATGGCTTCCGCGTGACGATGGCCGAGGATGGGGCGATCGCCCTTGACTATTTGAAGCAGCAAAGCTTTGATGGCATCCTCCTCGATTTAGGCCTTCCTCGGGTGACTGGCTGGGAGGTTATGGAGGAACTGCATAAGCGAAAAGAAACAACGCCCGTCATCGTTGTTACAGCCCTCGCCCTCGAAGACGACCAGGCCAAGGCTATCTCCCTAGGTGCAAGAGCCTATGTGCAAAAACCCTTTCGATTTGATCAGCTTCTCCACGCCGTTGAACAGCATATCTAATTGTTCGAACCTCAAATCTTGAATCACTCAGCCAAATATCTATCTATCAGTTGAAGCAAATTGGACCAAACAGACCTGGCTGAAAAGAGCAGTGCACCATGACAGTTTAGGTCTTGCCTGTTTTAGGATCTTTTGAGATGCCAGGGAAAAGGCTGAGAAGTCGAAAATCTGCCCCAAGTTTAGTGAATAGAGGGCTTAGAGTATAACAATAGTTTGGCTTAGAGGAAATCGGTATTCCCCTGAAAATAAGCAGGGGATGATTTTCTCGATGGTCTCTACAGACATTAGAGTTTTCTCATGTTTTTCTCACGAAGGAATACCATCTCTTCTGGTTATATTGAATTAAGACATAAAGCTTGTCTCCCAATACATGGCTTGAATCATGGGATGAACATCATATTTCTTGGATTTTCATCCCAGAGCTATTTCAAAGAATAGAGGAATGACTTAAGGTCTAACTCTTTTGGATATCCCCGTCGGTTTCCATCGAGTCCTGGAGTCTCCAGAGTTCCTCCAATCAATGTGGAATAGCTTAGTATTCAGCCTTGAATATGGCCCATTTCCGATAATTTGGGAAGCCATTTAGGGCACCCAAATTGTTCCTATTCCTAGAATTTCTATCTATTTATCCCAAAGGACGTAGTCTCATGGCAATTTTCAACGGTACCAGCTCCGATGATGTGCTCACTGGATTGGCCGTAAATGACACATTGAATGGCTTCAGTGGTAACGATACACTTGATGGCGGATTAGGGGCTGACACGCTCAATGGTGGAGATGGAGATGATGTGTTAATCGGGGGTTTAGGTCTTTTTAATGATGTTCTCAACGGTGGCAATGGAGATGATATTGCCAATGGTGGAGATGGTAACGATACCTTGAGAGGTGATGATGGCAATGATACGCTTAACGGTGATGCAGGGAACGATAGCCTCTTCGGGGGAGTGGGTGATGATCTGCTCAGCGGTGGGATTGGCGCGGATTTACTCTACGGGGGCAGCGATGTAGATACACTCTACGGCGGTGATGGGGCAGATCGCCTTTATGGCGAAGCTGAAGATGATTTCTTGTATGGCGATGCAGGCAATGATCTCCTAGATGGCGGGACCAGTAATGACTATCTGGATGGTGGGGCCGGTATTGATACTCTCCTTGGAGGTTCGGGTAACGACATTCTTGTTGGAGGCGCAGGCAATGATAGGCTAACTGGCAATAGTGATGCGGATTACTTTACCTTTATCGCCAGTACAGGAGTCTTTAGTCGAGCTGCCTTTGGGGTTGATACCATCACTGACTTTGTGAATGATTTCGACCGTATTTCTCTCGACAAAAATACCTTTGCAATCAATGACTTAGCCGAGGTTGGAATTGTGGCGACGGATTCCATGGCTGCCATTAGCGACTTCCGAGTTGTGTACAGTGCATCGAGCGGCAGCATTTTCTATAACCAGAATGGTGTTGCGGCAGGATTCGGTACTGGTGGACAGTTTGCCATCGTCCAAGGGGTCTCGATTACGGAAGTTGACAAGGCATTTGAGGTTATCAACTGAGGCAGTAGCCTGAAGTAAGTACAGCTTGCATACTGCTGGTTTCGGCTCTGCTCAACCCGTGAGGTGGGCTCTAGACAAAGAGATGGGCGATGAGCAGAGTCGAAATCAGTTAAACGGAATATGGAATGGCGGTGGCTTGAGCCAACATGTTGACTGATTTTGCCCTGTTCTGAAGTGACTGCCGCATGCAAATAGCTGTCTAGGTTATACCTGGATGGCTATTTTTACTCATCTTACTTTTCGTCTGGTTTACCTTGGTTAACCCTGACGAATTTAGTTTCCAAATTGATTCTTCAAAATGGGGAACTCGACTGTCAATAGGGTGGACGTGAGAATCTTCTAACTCTCTTCTCATGCAGAAATTGTTTGCCCTCTCCTATAGTGAGTTCAAGTGCAAGTCATTCGAAACCCTTTAGAAGGGAAGTGAAAAGAGATGTTTTATTTGTCACTTTCCCAAGACCTGTAACTGCTTCGGGTTCTAATTGACGCACCTTTCTAACTATTCAATTAATTAGCCAGCAGGTATTCAATGCCAACTCAAACTGTTTCCAAACTAGATTCTGGTCTACTGAAAAAGGCAAAAAAGCGTTTACAACGCGACGAGTTCCCTGTAATGCCATGGCAACTCTGCTGCAGGGAACAATTCGTCCGCAGGCAGGTGATTTGGTACTGGCAAGAGTGGAGTCTATTGGGCAGCATAAGACGATCCATTTGGAGATTGGACGCAAGTCGTCCTTGTTTGTGGGAGATGAAATCATTGTTTGCTATGGCAACCGCTACGCCCCCGATCAGTTTGAAGCATTTGTCCCGGCTAATCTTTCCCCCTGTCACTTGGTTGCAGCTGGGGGCTTAGCCGGTCTTGTGCAGACTCAAAACATGCAGATGGACTTACCGACTCAAATTACCCCCTTGGGTTTAGTTGGCGATCACACCGGGCGGCGCATTAATATCGCTGATTGGGCCTTGCCCGGCTATCTATTGCGCGATCGCCAGCCTTCTTCCAACCTATCTCATCCCAAAGTCTTAGTAGTCGTTGGCTCAGCGATGAATGCAGGCAAGACAACCCTGGCGGCTCACCTCATCTATGGCCTCGTCTCCGCTGGATATCGAGTCAATGCCGGAAAGATAACTGGCACAGGGGCGGGCGGCGACCTCTGGCTGATGGAAGATGCCGGTGCGGCTAAGGTTTTGGATTTTTGTGATGCAGGATTCCCGACGACCTACCGGATTACCGCTGAGCACTTGGAGCAACTGTATCGATCGCTGCTCGGTCACTTGAGCGCTGATCAGCCGGATTTTGTGGTGCTCGAAATTGCTGATGGTTTATACCAAGACGAAACCGCTGAATTACTCAAAGCTGACTATTTCCGGCAGTCCATAGATGGTCTTTTCTTTGCTGCGAGAGGCGCACTGGATGCTGCGGGCGGACTCCATTGGTTGCAACAGCATGACTTACAGCCCCTCGCTCTGAGTGGTTTGGTGTCAGCCTCTCCCCTGGCGATGCGTGAAACGGCCTTGGCCACGGGCCTAAGGGCGCTCACCTTAGAAGAGCTAAGATCCCGAACGGTGCTCAATGAAATTCTCCAGCACCAGTGGCCAACCCCGCTTTCTACTCCCCAATTGCTCGGTCCCCAATTGCCTGATTCCTATGCCATGGCGAGTTAACCCGCCCACAACTCCCATTCCTTCACAGCAACCTCCGATGATTCCTATCCCTATCGCCCTAGAGGGCCGACGATGCTGGTTACTCGCCCGTCTGATTGGCAATGGCCTCTGCCAGTCTGCGATTACACTGGCCTATGCAACTCTGGTGGAGCAGACCTTTCGCAACCTGATTCAGTCACAGCCAACGGGGTTGACGCGCTCTCTACTGCTCGGTGGGGTAGGGCTTCTGGTCACGATTCTGCTCCGCTCTCGCCTCTTGGTTTGGGAGCGGACCGATATTGAACGTATGGGGCAAAGTTTCGCGCGGGACATCCGGATCGCGCTGTACGATCGCCTCAGCACCCTCTCCCCCCGAGGAATGCAGATCCGAAGCCGAGGCGGAGTCATGCTCCGTTTTGTTGGGGATATTACGGCGCTGCGGCAATGGGTCAGCCTCGGCTTATCACGATTGGCGGTCACCCTGGCAATGATTCTAGGGGTGATTGCAGCCCTGGCGATCATGAACTGGGTCTTGGCCCTCAATATCAGCTTAGTTTTGGCAGTGGGTCTCTTTCAGGCCCTGCATATGGGCCAGCAGTTTCGGTCTAAGGCGAAGGAGTCGCGGCGGCGGATGAGTCGTCTAGCGGCCAATATCAATGAAAAAATTGCCTGCATGGCCGTGGTCCAGGTGTTTGGCCAGTCCAAACGCGAGCGCAGGCGAGTTGTGCGCCAAAGCTATGCCTTAGAAGCGATTCGGGTCGAACGGGCGCAGTTGGCAGGGCAATTGCGCGGCAGTACCGAGTCCACCGCTGCCCTTTGCATTGTGGCACTGTTGATCGCTGGAGCGGTAGAAATTTTCCTCGGGCGGGCAACGCCGAGCACCATTGTGGCAGCCATGAGTGTGGTCGGGTTTCTCACTTCTCCCCTGCGGGACTTGAGCCGGGTGCAGGAGTATTGGCATGATTCGCGGGTGGCGCTGCAAAAGTTGCAGGAGTTTTTGAATAATCCGGCTGTCATTCAAGATTTACCGGGTGCGCAACCTTTAGCCCAGGGTTCAGGACAGCTGAGTTTTGAGTCGGTTGGAATTGACGGTATTTTGGGTGGGATTTCTGCGATCGCCGAACCCGGTCAGGTAGTCGCCATCATTGGTCCCAATGGCGCAGGCAAATCCACCTTGCTGAGTTTGGCGGCTCGTCTGCTAGAGCCAGACACGGGTCGCATCCGCCTGGATGGTCAGGACCTTGCCGATCATCAGCTCGATTCCCTACGCCAAAGAATCGCCATGGTAGGGCCAGATTTGCCACTGCTGCGGGGCAGCTTGCGGCGAAACTTGCTCTATCGATCGCCCAAGGCCCCGGAAGCCGAAATCCAACGGGTTTGGTCCCAGTGTGAGATTGGCCGGTTGCTCGATGAACTGCCCGAGGGAGAAAACACCCGTATTGCGGAACAGGGGCAAGGCCTCTCTGCTGGGCAGCGGCAACGGGTGGCCATGGCAAGGGCCTTACTGGGTAACCCCCAGGTGTTGCTCCTAGACGAAGCCGATGCCAATCTAGACCGCCGAGCCGCTCGCGATCTCGATCGCATTGTTGAGCGTTATGCCGGAACTGTTTTAATGATCAGCCATCGCTTGGAACGGTTAGTGACAGCGGATATGATTTGGTATTTGGAAGAAGGGCAGCTCAAGGAACAGGGATCTTTGGCCCAGCTCTTAGCAGCAGGTGGCCCTGCATCAGCATTTTTGCAGGGCGGGGTGGATTCAGCCGTCCTCGACACCCTAGAGACCCTAGAGCTGGAACAGCGCTCAGCCAAACCCTGAAACTTGACCCAGGTTTGTGGCCCGTCAAGGCATGTTGCCTGCTTAGCAGCAATTGTAAATTCAAAACTTGCCCAGGTCTCGTCTGGGCGTCTGGGCTCGATGATGTAAGAGGACGACCTGGAGTGCCAACAAGATGGAAGGCAGCCCTCTCAGCTTCGAGCTGCTGTTGAGCTATCTACACCGTGGAATTGCGGCGCTAGAGGAGCCGCGTGAATGGAGTA
>JAAUOP010000041.1 GCA_012034805.1 Synechococcales cyanobacterium CRU_2_2
ATCAAGATGAGCCGATGGACGGTGCCCAGCCTCAATGGGGTGCATAGGGTTGCTTCTGCAACGGCAATTTGGAGGGCAATCTGTAGAGCAATGCAAGCCCCAAAGGATTCACCACAGAGATAGATGGCCTTGGGCGATCGCACGGAATTCGGTTGAATCTGGGTTGATGGGGCCGATCGCTGTCGCTCGGTTTGGAGTTGGTCGATCAATCGTCGAGTTTGCCTCACGATGGTTTCCCAGGTAGAGCGATCGCTTGTCGGCAACACCAAACAGCGCAGATCGAAATCATCTTGAAGGGCTTCAACTTGATGCTGAGCCAACAATCCGCTTCCATCCATGCCTGAAAAGAATAACAGTAACGGCAAATCGGGCTTAGGATGCGTGGGCGAGAGCAGTTTTAGCAAGGTTGAAGGGAGTGTCGGGTTGAGGATCTCGGATAGATCTCGGGTGAATGACCGGTGAGCGGTTGACTCCTACCGAGACAAAATATCGAAAAAGGCCAAGGCTCAAACTTGAGCCCTGGCCTTCTTTAACGAGGAAGAAAAACGAGCTTAGTAGCCCCTGCTACCCGGCTTGTGCACAATAAAGCTAGAGACTTGGCACTGCTTAATGTTGTCAAAACCTACAACTCGGATATAGCAATTGCTGTACTCAGTGCGGCACTCGCGCACTTCGTTTAGCACCTGCTGGGTATCGGAACAATCGAACAAAGGCAACTTCCACATCGTCCAATAGCATTCAGTGGGCTCACTGTTCTCATTGAACTCGATACAGGGAATATAACCCTGCTCGACCATGTACTGAATCTGACGATTGATCTGTTGATCCGAGAGGGGAGGCAAGTAGGAAAAAGTCTCATACCGGCGCTCTTTGGGAAGGGTCTTCTTTGTTTGCATTGTAAGCAAATCCTTATGTATGGGTTGCAGTAAAAGGGTCAAGGGACGGAATGGGGAAGTGGTAATCAGCAATCGGCAACCTTGCACGAAAAACCATTACGCATCCCCCAAATCGCTTTGGCTTAGATCGTATCCATCGCCTCGAATTCGAACTTGATTTCCTTCCACAGTTCACAAGCAACAGCCAGCTCAGGGCTCCACTTGCAAGCCTCACGGAGGATATCACCCCCCTCACGCATGAGGTCGCGGCCTTCGTTGCGAGCCTGAAGACAAGCTTCCAGAGCAACGCGGTTCGCCGTTGCGCCAGGTGCGTTACCCCAGGGGTGACCGGCAGTACCACCACCGAACTGGAGGCAGGAGTCATCTCCAAAGATTTCAATCAGTGCAGGCATGTGCCAGACGTGGATACCACCGGAAGCAACCGGCATGGTTCCAGGCATCGAAGCATAGTCCTGGGTGAAGAAAATACCGCGTGAGCGATCTTCTTCCACATGGTCTTCGCGCATCAGGTCTACAAAACCCATGGTGATGCCTTTCTCACCCTCAAGTTTGCCCACCACTGTACCAGAGTGCAGGTGGTCACCACCCGAAAGACGCAGGCACTTCGCCAAGACGCGGAAGTGGATACCGTGGTTGCGCTGGCGGTCAACGACAGCGTGCATGGCGCGGTGAATGTGTAACAGCACGCCGTTATCACGACACCACTTAGAAAGAGTGGTGTTGGCGGTGAAACCAGCGGTGAAGAAGTCATGCATGATGATGGGAGTGCCAATTTCCTTGGCAAACTCAGCACGCTTCATCATCTCTTCGCAGGTGCCAGCGGTGACGTTGAGGTAGTGACCCTTGACTTCGCCGGTTTCTGCTTGGGATTTCTCGATGCCTTCTTGCACGAACAAGAAGCGATCGCGCCAACGCATAAATGGTTGGGAGTTAATGTTCTCATCATCTTTGGTGAAGTCGAGACCACCGCGCAGGGCTTCGTAAACCGCACGACCGTAGTTCTTGGCGGAAAGACCGAGCTTGGGTTTGATGGTACAGCCCAGCAGGGGACGACCATACTTGTTGAGCTTGTCGCGCTCAACGGTAATGCCGTGGGGAGGGCCAGGGAAAGTTTTGATCAGCGCGATGGGGAAGCGAATGTCCTCCAGACGCAGGGCGCGCAGGGCTTTAAAGCCAAACACGTTACCAACCAAAGAGGTCAGGACGTTGGTGATCGAACCTTCTTCAAACAAATCCAGGGGATAAGCAATGAAGCAGAAGTACTGGTTATCTTCACCAGGAACAGGCTCAACAGCATAACAACGACCTTTGTAGCGGTCTAGGTCGGTTAGCAAGTCGGTCCAAACCGTCGTCCAGGTACCAGTGGAAGACTCGGCAGCAACAGCGGCAGCTGCTTCTTCCGCAGGAACTCCCGGCTGGGGAGTCATCCGGAAACAGGCCAGCAGGTCGGTGTCTTTGGGGGTGTAGTCGGGGGTGTAGTAAGTCAAACGATAGTCTTGTACACCGGCTTTGTAGCCTTGCGCTTGAACAGCCATTAATGGGTTTCTCCCTAATTCAGAAATTCAGACCTCTGCCACTGTGAAAGCCTTGAAATCAGCTTTCCTCAGACCTAACCGCGCCTTGACCCAATCTCTTTTGTCGATATCTCGCTCAAGCATCGAATCAGGCAGGGCAGAATTTACTCAATACAAAGAATATTCAACATAAAAAGCAATAAAGCGAACTGCTTCTACTTGTTGAATCTCTCTACTATCGAACCTCTTTATTAAATAAATCTATCATGATGAGGATGATCCACAACTATGATTTTCTTGGCTCGATCGATAGGTTTTACTTAACCACCAGGCTGCTGCGCGATCGCCTAAAACGGGATTGCTTTGACAAAAATTGACACAGTTGCCTGAGGCCAAACTATTCGGTCAGATTGCACCGGGGTCAAGCCGTTGACAGATGAAGTTAGTGCGGAGCAAACACTCAACGCTTCTTGTAGATTTACAAATAGATGGGTCGAGTCAGCTCGCAGTCTGGTTTGCAAGTTAGGCCTTTTTGTATTTGCAGACGCATTTGCAGACGTAGTTTCAGACGCGAGCTTTAGCCTCAGAGTTTTATTGAGAATCTTCTTCGCTGGGTTTAGATTTGGCTGGGTCTAAACGCAGCGGTTCTGCGATGGGTAACGGTAGACTTTGCTGCCGGACTGGCAATGCTTGGGCAGTACCTTCCATGAGCAGCGCTTGGGTTGGAATTTTTAAATTTTTTGTCAAATTCGTTGCAGTGAGGCTGTGCTCGGTTTGCGCCGGAGATTCCTGCGCCGGAGAGTCTTGCACTCGTAAAACTTCGGGTTGGCCGAATTCCAGGGGTTGCTGGAGTTCTAGGGGGGCTTGCGGCTCTGTATGGGCGATCGAAATTTCTATGGGCACTGGCACACGCTCTAGCTCAGGTAGGGCGATGCGATCGCGCTCAACCTCACGCTCGGGAAAATTCAGCGCCTGCCGTTCCTCCGGCACCGCAACAAGATGCGGTGGTTTCGGCATCACCCGCATCAGCTCATCAAGCGGACGCGGAATCACCATAATGGCGTGCAAATCGCCAATGCGTTCAGCGGCTTGCATCCCCGCTTCTACCGCCATCGTGACATCGGCGATCGGCCCCTGAAGCACTGCCGTACAGAGACCCGCTCCGGTGGTTTCGTAGGTAATCAGCTCTACATTGGCACATTTCATTGCCGCATCAGCTGCCCCGACCATGGCCGGAAAACCCTTGGTTTCAATCAGGCCGATCGCACCTTGCGCCTCAAAATCCCCAGCCCGCTCAATGTATTCGGCAAACTGCTCAGTAATCGGCAACACAATGTCCAAATTGGGCAGTGGCCTCGGCAACATCATACTAGAGACGTACTGTTCAAATTTTTTGCCGTATCGACACCGACTTCTACCGCCAGTTTGACATCAGCATACTTGCCCCGCACCACCGCTGTGCAGTAACCATCTCCCGTTTTCTCATAGCCGACAAGGGTGACCCCCGCAGACTTGACCATCATGTCCGCCGTCCCCACGACCGCCGGGAAACTACGGGTGCAGACCAATCCGAGCGCCGTATTTCGAGGTGCAACTCGATCCACAGGCGGCTTCAAAGACAAATCAGCTTTGCGTGGGATCTGAGTGACCGGGCCGCGATGGGTACGCGCTACGGCAGGTCTAATCGATTCTGGCACGGTCGATCCTCCGGAGGAGTGATTGAGGCATTAGAGGGTGATGCTAAACCGCTTAATCCGGCATAAACAGAATGCGCATGCGCTCAAACTGCTCTTTGCCATAGACTTTCTGAGGACTTCTTGGAGGAGCTGGGGGCTGCTGGGGGAAGGACTCAGACGGTGTTACTGCATCATTTTGGTTCTCTTGTCCCATTCTAGGAGCTTTCGATTGAGAAGGTTCCGATCGAGCAGATTCCGAGCGAGCAGATTCCGGAGAGTCTGCAGGTGGGGAATCCCAAGGGGAGGGTTCGACGCCCTGGGGTGAAGCAGCGCCTTGAGTCTGCCTAGAAGTACTGCCAGCAGGCTGACCAGAAGTATTGCCAACACCATTCCTGAACCGGTCTGACGCTTCACCCCCCGATGTCGTTGCCCGACGACTCAACAGTGAACCCGGTGGCACCAGCTGGCTGGGGGCAACCGAGGCATTGTGCAGCGTGGTAGAAGCACCGATGCAAGCCTGAGTTCCGATGCGGCAGTTTCCCACCACCAAAACCCCGGCCCCCAAGGAAGCCCCCGCCCCAATGACAATGCTGCCGCGATGGGCATGGAGAACCACGCCCAAGCCCAGACAGACACCTGAGCCCACCACGATGGTGCTGCTGGGGTCTGCCATCAACACAACACCCGGTGCAATCACGGCATCGAGTGCGATCGCAACTTCACCACTGACGTGATAACGGTCACTAAACGGGGGGTGCAACGGAGGGAGGTGCATGAAATGCAGTAACTCGGGGAAGTGCGATACCGCCAAATTCAGACTAAGGACGCTGGACGATCGCTTCACCAACGCGCCGACGCGCCTTCGGATCTACACCAATAACGCGAATATAGTCCCGTGGATGCTCGGCCATGTAACCCTTGAGCTGCGAAAGCACCTGGGACTCACTCGAGGCGTGAATCGTGGGCAAATTCTTCCAAGAGCCCGACCGAAACCGGCGCTGGTTCGCATATTCAACGCTGATGTTGCAGCCTTGACGCAGCAAATTGCGCACGGTGGAAGCAACGTCACCATTGAGCGAGCCAGCCCCCCCAAATCCACCAGTGGAAGCGCGGCCATTGCTCGACCCACCATTGCCAGCTGCCGCAGTGGGTGCTCCAGAAGAGACTGCCTCTACGGGGCCATCCGGGCGCTGAACCAGCAACTCTGCCACCCGTCTTCGAGCGCCCACGTCCACCGCAATAACACGGACATATTCGCCCGTATGCTCAGCCATGACGCGCTGGAGCTCAGTCACAACATTACCGCCGTTCACCGCAGGCCCCGTCAACCAAGAGCTGGTTTTGAAGCGGCGGGCGTTGGCGTGCTCCGTTGTGATTTTGAAGCCTTGACTCGAGAAGTTGCGCACTTGGCTCATCCAGTCACTGCCGCCACCACCACTGCCGTTCGTACCGGCATAGTTGCTGTTGCGACCCGAAACACTGCCGGAGCTCGGTGAGGAAACCGCAAGCGGCTTACCATCAGGGCGCTGGATCAGTTTTTCTAAGACTCGACGACGCGCTTCGGTGTCAATCCCGAGCAGGCGAACATATTCGCCGGAATGCTCTTCCATACAAGCCTCAAGTTCAGCCATTACCTGACCCTCAGAGCGGGCGCTAATGGGCTTACAGGTTTGCCAAGAACTGGTGCGGAATCGACGTGGACTTGCGTGCTCCGTGCCAATTTGCAACCCTTGGCTCAGCAAACCTCGAACCTGGGCGACGATTTCAGGGCTGAGTCGCCCGTTACCATTTCTCATCTCTCCATTCCCATCCCATGACGCGTCTTGACTGTGCTGATCTTGACTGAACCGATCTTGATCTCGATTATTTTGGCTTTGCAGCGGCAGCTCACAGCTGGTGTTGGACATGCTGTGATAGCCCGATCGCAATGCTCCGCTAAGTTCGACCATGTGGTGAACAAACGATTGATCTTCAGGTCGAACACCCGGTAAACGGTCGGCCTGAAGTTGAGTGGTAATCACAGCCCCAGAGGGCACCAATTTCCCGGCCGGGATTTCCACGTCTTGGATCAGGGTGTGCATCATGATGACGCAGCCTGCTCCCACTCGGGCGTTGAACACCGTTGAACGAAACCCGATAAAACAATCATCACCAATGTATGCAGGCCCATGAACCAGAGCCTTGTGGGCAATGGACGTTTGCCGCCCAATCCACACAGAATAGTCCCGCTGGTCATCCCCAAGGACACAGCCCTGGGCTAACCCATGAATGACAACACCGTCTTGGATGATGGTGCGATCGCCCAAGAAAAACGACTGACCGAGCTCAGCTCGGATCGAAGTTCCAGGTGCAACCAACGCATGGGCTCCAATGGCAACATCCCCGATGATATTCGAGAACGAATGCACGGAAGCAGATTCATGAATTCTGGGCTCCGCCAATGCCTGTGAGCAAGGCGTCGGTGGAGCTGCTGTCGCAACGCTATGAACCATAGTGATGGTTCCCCCACGACTCTATCTGAACAGCAATTGATATTTAAGCTGGAATTTAAGCCACAACCGGGCTTAGGGTAGATTACCGACGCCGACAGGTAGCGCAGAAACCTAGGTGGTGGATGCTCAGGCTAACGGATGCTTGGGTAATGAACGCTCGGGTGATGAACGCTCAAACCAAAGACTTTCGGAACCTAGACTTAGACCCCAAATAAGCCTCATCTCGCTTGCTATAAACCGAATGACTACCAACGTTAACCGTGTCGATAATTGCGATCACAGCCGCATCAATCGGGCGAGTTTCGCAGTCGCGCACATGACGGGTTTGACTGCCTCGACTCACCAAAACCCACTCATCGACCCCCGCACCGACCGTATCTGCTGCAACCTCATACCCCTCAAGCGGATTTCCTGCTTTGTCGATGAATTGGAGAACCAAAAACTTTACACCTTGAAGACTTGGGTCTTTGTCGGTGCTGACCACGGTGCCCAATACCTTTGCAATCTGCATGAAGTCCAGAAAGATAATGCTTTTACAGCTTTAACCTGTGCGCCTTGGTGGTGGGCGATTGATCCTACAAATTGGAGTCCGGCCTGAGTCGAACTCCAATTCCCCAATGCCTACATGCGGAATTGCTCAACCGCTTCGGTATAGCGAATCGGCAGCACGTACTCGAGGTTCTCGTGGGGACGAGCAATGATGTGGTGGGATAGCACTTCGCCGCCCGCGACACGCTTGGCGGATTCGATGCCAGCGGAAACGGAGGCTTGAACCTCGGAAACATCACCGCGCACGATCACGGTAACGCGGCCACTCCCGATTTTCTCGTAGCCCACGAGGGTGACACGGGCGGCTTTGACCATCGCGTCGGCGGCTTCCACAATAGCGGGGAAACCTAGGGTTTCAATCATTCCTACGGCAATTGACATAGTCCTAATCCTTTCAATGCGGCTTGCTTACTCTGTGCTGAAAAAGTTGGCCCGGCGACCGGTATTGCTTCGCGGAACCGTGGACTCACTAACGGGCTCGAAAATGAGTGCGATCGCCCCGGCGAAGAAATATCTCTCATTTCTGCAATCTTTATAAAGCTCAGCATAGATTGGCGTGGGTCTATTGCCAACATTGATTTCAATGGTGATTTTCGATTGGACTGATAAGTTTATTCAATCAATCAAGGGAACAACATTTGCTGGGCCAATCTTTTATAGATGGATGGATCTTTTGTCAAGCTAAATACAGAATGCCCTTGGATGAAATCCTCAAGTAGCCGAGAGCTTTTCTGGAAGAGGGTTTCAGCTTTTCTAGCAAAGGCTGGCATGGGACCAAAAATCGCGGGGAGGGGCGACTGCATCTTTGCCAAATTCGAACTGTGTACAGCGAACTTTTTATTTGGCGGCCGGACGAATCAGGAGCACTTTGTAAGATTTATTAAAATCATGAGCCTGTGCTCATCCAAAACTGAAATATTTGAAACAAAATAAATACAGTGGCGGAGTGTGGTAAAAATTTCCGTCGTCCGCTTGATCGAGATCTTGTTGGGATTTTTTGCTAGGACTTGCTGGTCTAGTCAGTCCTGGACTGAGAGTCTGATGGCGTGAGTTTTGCCCGGTTCGAAATCCCAATCTCCAGCAGTGTTGTTTAAGATAGGAACAGGAACATCCCTCACTCAATGAAGTGGCAATACCATGGCTCAGCAACTCAAGCGCTGGGAGTCCCCTCGCCAGTCTGGACGAAACCAGAAGGGGCGCGGCGGCACAGCGAGACAGCGACAGCTCAAGAAGCAGCATAAGCGCCTGTTAAAGCGCCTGAAGCAAGGGGGCGATCGCCCACTGACAGCTCAAAACAACGCCCAGAATATGCCCCCAGACACCATTCCAAGCACGACCAAGAGTATTCCTATTCCTTCGGCTATCCCGCCAAACGTGATCCCAATCCAGCAATCCAAAAGAAATAATCCCCAAAAAAGGAGTGACCGATCGGTCACTCCTTTTTTGACTCTGCTAAAGTCACCAGCGTCCACACTTGCCGATCGAATGCCCAGCAAGGCTAACATTCAACAATCATGAGCCACGATTAACACTCGCCGCTAATACTCGCCGCCAATGTTTAGGCCCGAGCCAAAAATCTCCGCATTGGTAAGAACAATCCCCTGAAGCAAAGCCCCTTTCACGTTTGCGTGATAAAGCTTGGCATTCGTGAAATTGGCACCGCGTAGATTGGTGGCCGTGAGCATTGCATCCGTCAGTGTCACGCCCTCCAAATTGGCACCTTCCAAATTGGCACCGGTCAGGTCAGAGCCCTCCAGCATCGCTTCGCTCAAATCGGTATTGCGCAAATTCGCATAGCGCAGATCTGCGCCCAACACGTGAGCACCGCGCAGATTCGCACCGGACAGGTCGCAGCCAGCGCAGGCCCCCGTACTGAGCAGCTGGGCAACATGTTCAGGGTTTTCGGCTTGGGCTGGCATCGCCGCCAATAGCGGTGCTAGTGCGATCGAAACAGCTAAAAACTTTCTATTGATTTTTTTACCGAATTTTCTAGTCATGACACTGCTGCTCTCCTCCGAGCTACGGGTACAGCACTTAATCCGTACCACGCTTAATCCGTACCACTATTCTATCTTATTCGCATCAGGTCTATGGGATTCCACAAAATCTTTCGTAACGTTGAGAGTCTTTACTTTGCAATTGATACTGAGCAATCGATCAGCTGTTGGCTAGCTTCGCCATTTAATGAGTTTGATAACCCATTCACCATCGATTTAGAGTGCATTGTGGATTTAATTTTATGGCTTATGCCAAGGCAAGCCTAAAAGCCTCATTTCAAGGCAAGCTTCAAAGCCTCGTTTCAAAACTAATCTTCAAGATTAAATTTGAAATTTAAGTTAACTTGAACAAAATTGACTTTGAGATGCAGCTGAAAGATAAAGCAAAGAGATTGAGAACTGCGATAACGGATAGTCTGATATCTAGAGAGTGCCCGAGATCTCGACAAGATGCGACAGCGCCCTTTATCCGGCTGCTAGAAGTGAGCTTCGGTGCTAGCGTGGTATGGCCTTGTCGTAAATTGCTCAATTTCCATTATGACCCTAGCCGCATTAGCTGCGATCGACCAAGAACTTTCCAACCGCTTCATCGAGCTTGATCCTGCGGGATATTTTGTCATTTACCTCGATCGTAATGCCGATTTGATCTGCGCAGACCACTACACCAACACCATCAACGAGGCAGGCCTAGCCACAGATCCGGAGACCGGGGAAGTGCTAGCTTGCAAAGGCTCGCTCCAGCGGCAGCCCACCCAAACCTACCGGGGACGAACTGCCAAGGAAATTGGGATATCGATCACAGAGCAGGCCAAGCCCTGCTCCCTAACACGACTCGACCACGCGCTCTACCTGGGCCGGGAGTTTGTGCGGGCAGAGCTAGCGCTGCTCAGCGGCGAGGACTATATTCAGGACTAAATTTCGAGACCAGCAATGCCGAGACTCGAACTTGAGTCGATGATCCAACCTTTGATCAAACCATCCTTCTCCAAGCCGTCCTTCATCGAACCACTATGCTGGCAAACTTAATCTTGAGATAGTCATCCTCAATTTTCGCTCCAGAGGGCTGGAGTGCAGCCAAGGCCTGGGGTAGCACCAGGTTACGGCGGTGGTTGCCGATGCGAATATTCAACTCATCACCACTTTTGCTCAGCTCCACCTGGCTCTTGGGAATGCCCGGCAAATAAACTTCTAAGCTGTAATCGTTATCGATTTGCACCACCCGGAGCGTAGTCTCCTTGTAGTAGACCTGGGCAGGGTCTTCGTCGCCATAGAGCGTCTCCTTAAGCCGTTCCAGCGCCGCCAGTCCGCACATTTCCTCCGAGTACAGCGGCACTTCCTTGACTGGCAGCGGGTGGAAGTTGTCGTGGATCTGCTGGCGGTATTCCTGTTGGTTTTCTTTCCAACGCTTGAAAAATGGGTCTGTGACCGAGTCAGGAATGATGCGATTGGCCACCACCATATCGGTCGCTACGTTATAGAGACTGAGGTAAGCATGGGCGCGTAGCGACTCCTTAATCACCATTTTCTCGGGGTTGGTGACCAGACGGACTGACGTTTGGGTTGGGTCGGTCAGCACTTTTTCGAGGGCTTCGATTTGCTCGTAGAATTCGTAGGGCGCATCCATGACCTCCTTGGTGGGCAACGAAAAACCTGCTACGGGCCGAAACAGTGGTTCCACCAGCGGGCGTAGGGCTGCCGAAACAGCCTGGAGTGGTTTGTAGAACCGGCGCATATACCAGCCCGCCACCTCGGGTAAACTGAGCAAGCGCAGCGCTGTGCCGGTGGGTGCAGAGTCAATGATCAACACATCGTAGTCATCTTCGTCGTGGTGGCGCTTCATGCGCACCAAGCTGAAAATTTCATCCATGCCCGGAAGAATCGCCAATTCTTCGGCCTCTACGCCCTCTAATCCCCGTGCTTGAAGCACCTGCGTGATGTAGCGCTTGACTGCACCCCAGTTGCCCTCTAGCTCTCGCAGGGCATCGAGTTCGGCCCCCCAAAGATTAGGCTTGACCTCGCAAGGATCATGGCTGAGCTCTAGATCGAAGCTATCTGCGAGGGAGTGAGCGGGATCCGTGCTGAGCACCAGGGTCTTGTAGCCTAATTCGGCACAACGAAGCCCCGTGGCAGCCGCAACGGACGTTTTGCCAACGCCGCCTTTTCCGGTCATCAAGATTACGCGCATGGGGGTTTCAATGGAATCGTCAAAAATCTTTACTATGCCCATTGTCAATTCTAAGGGCTGAAACCTCGTTCTGTGAAAACCCGCCATTTCAACGAATTCTTTCGGGGGCGACAGCGGGTATGATGCCGGTGAAAGGGGAGGGGCGAAGGATTAAAGCCCTTGATTGCGTTTGATTGAGGCATTTGTTCGATGAAGGCATTTGATGAAGGCATTTGATGAAGGCATTTGATGAAGGCATTTGATGAAGGCATTTGATTTATGCGCCGCTCACGCAGCAGATTTACCTTAGGGTTGGGCTGGTTGAACCTGCGCCAGCAACTTCAGTCGCTCGCCCCCGGTGCGGTTGTGTCGCTGTTTGTGCTATTGCTGCTGAGGCTAGGTGCTTGGGAAGTCGGTGAACACAGCGCCTATCGCTTGCTGTTTCGGCTGCGGGGGGCACGGGCCTGGGACGATCGCATTGTGGTGGTCAGAATTGATGATGCCAGCGTTCAGCAGTTGGGGCGCTATCCTTGGGGGCGCGATCGCTACGCTGACCTACTGGATACCCTGCTTCCGGCCCAGCCAGCGGTGGTGGGATTTAGTATTTTGATGTCCGAGGTCGTGACGGAAGATCCAGCAGGGGACGCAGCCTTTGCCGAAGCCCTGCGAATCAGTGGCAATGGGGTGCTTGCAGCGGCGATCAATGCCCCCACTCCTTCTTCTCGTTCTTTTCAGGCCGGGGGGCCTCTTCAGGCCCAGAGCAATCTTCTGCCCCAGGGCGTTCTACCGCTGGACATTCTGCAAGCCCAAGCCTCTTCGGGGCACGTTCTCCAAAGCCGGGATGCAGATGGGATTAGCCGCCAAAATTATATCTATGCAGGCAAATTTCCAACCCTAGGGCTATCGCTGGTCAAGGTGTACAACTGGCAGATGGAAAGCACCATTGGGCAAAAAGAGCCGTTTGTGCCCATTGCCCTGCCGCCGGAACCCGATGCCGCAGCGGTCAAACGGGGCCTGAATACGCCCCTTTGGATCAACTGGCCGGGGCCGAGCGGGGGGGATCAGGGGCCGAAATCCTATTCCTTTGAGGAGGTGATCTCGGGAAATGTCGATCTCAGCCGTTTTACCAACAAAATTGTTCTGGTGGGAGTGAGGCTAACGGGAGCTGATCCGATCTATACGCCCTTCGATCGCAATCCACCCACCTCTGGGGTTTATCTCCATGCTGCGGTGATGGACAACGTGTTGCAAGGTCGGGCGTTGCGGCGCTGGCCCCCATGGGCGACGGTGGTGTTGGTGGCACTGGCAGGGCCGTTGCTGGGATGGATTTTGGGAGGATTGCCGTTGCGACGACGGTGGCTTGGGGTGGCGATCGCCCTGGTTGGCTGGGGTTTGCTCTGCCCGATCGCCTTTCAATTCAACCTTTGGCTGCCTGTGGTGGCCCCCCTGATGACCTTGATCCTCACGGGCGGCGTGTCTTTGCTGCAAAAGCAACTCCAAACCAACGCTCAGCTCCAGGCCCGCAGCGAGCTTTTGGCTACCATGAGCCACGAAATCCGGACGCCGATGAACGCGGTCATCGGCATGACCGGGCTCTTGCTGGACACACCGCTGAATGGGGAGCAACAGGGGTTTGCGAACGTGATTCGCGTCAGCAGTGAATCGCTGCTGACGCTCATTAATGACATTCTCGATTTTTCTAAAATTGAATCTGGGCAACTTGCCCTAGAGACGAGTCCCTTTGATCTGCGTCGCTGCCTCGAAGACTGCCTAGACTTGGTTGCCGCCCCCGCCGCCCAAGCCGGGATCGAACTGAGCTATTGGATGGATGAGGAGACGCCAGAGGTCATTGCGGGAGACATCACTCGCCTGAGGCAAATCCTGGTCAATTTGCTCAGCAATGCGGTGAAGTTTACGGAGCAGGGACAGGTGACGATTCGGGTGCATGCGCAAACGATTTTCCCGGAGGCGGAAGCTGGGTTTTCTCCCCAATTCGTTCAGCGACGCTTTCAGCGACTCTCCGGGAAATTGTCCCAAGCTCAGTCGATCTTGCGTCAACAACAGGACTGGGTTCGGCGCTATCCCGAGCTGTTAGAGTTGGGGCAGCTCTACCAGATCGAATTTGCCGTTGAAGATACGGGCATTGGCATTCCGGCGAATCGCTTGGATCGGCTGTTCAAACCGTTTAGTCAGGTTGATGCTTCAACAACTCGTCGCTATGGGGGCACAGGGCTGGGTTTGGTAATTAGCGATCGCCTTAGTCGCCTACTGGGCGGTGGAATGGGAGTCTTTACGCGAGACGGAGAAGGCCATTTGGGTCAAACGGGCAGATCGCCAGTGTTAGAAGTTGCTGAGCGGATAACCCAGGGCTCGACCTTTCACTTTAGCTTGCTTGCGCCGTCGATTTCGACTGTGGCGACCGAGGCGATCGCCACGGAATTACTTCGGGGCAAGCGACTGTTGATTGTGGATGACAATCTGACCAACCGGCAAATCCTGACACTCCAGGCCCAGGGCTGGGGCATGGTAGCTGATGTGGCCGCATCGGGGGTGGAGGCGCTGCGGTTGTTGAGCCGGAGCCCGGACTATGACCTCGCCATTTTGGATCAGCAGATGCCTGAAATGGATGGCGTTGAGCTGGTTCAGCGGCTGCGGCTGCGGCCTCAGTTGCGATCGCTACCGCTCATTTTTCTCACCTCCTTGGGTAGCCAAGAGCTCAAAGACCACCCCATCCAACGAGAGCTCGCAGCACTGCTGACCAAGCCGGTGAAGCAAACTCAGCTCTATGAGATGGTCTGTCGGGTGCTGAAAATCGAGGGAACGGAGGTGGCTCCATCAGCAATGGGTTCGGCGATTGACGGAGCCTTGGCGGAGCAGATTCCGCTGCGGATTTTGCTGGCAGAAGATAACCGCGTCAATCAGCAGGTGACGCTGAAGCTCCTGAGTCGGTTGGGCTATCGGGCGGATGTGGCCGCGAGTGGGGATGAAGTCTTGCAAGCATTTCAGCGTCAGTACTATGATTTGGTGTTGATGGATGTGCAAATGCCACTGATGGACGGACTGGAGGCGACGCAGCATCTGCGTCAGGAGTTGCCAAAACAACCCTATATCATTGCGCTGACGGCGAGTGCTCTAGAGCGCGATCGCGAGGCCTGCTATGCCGCTGGCATGGATGCCTACCTGAGCAAACCCTTCCGCATTCAGGAGCTGTCAGACGCCATTCGGGCGATTCCTCGACAGGATGGATCTGAGTAAATCTATCCCCCTAGGCCGGGGTCTTGATGAACCTCTGACATCACTCTCGCTCCTCACTCTGGCCCCTCCCCCTCAATCTATCTCCGCTTCCAAATTTCTGCGCATCTACCATGCATCACTGGGTCGGCCAAACACTCCAAGACGGCAAATATACCCTCGACTCCGTATTGGGGGAGGGCGGATTTGGGATTACCTTTCGGGCAACCCACCAGTACCTGGGCCAAACCGTTGTGATCAAAACCCTCAATCGCGCGATCCAGCAATCCCCTCAATTTGATCAATTGCGTCAGCAGTTTCAAGACGAGGCCCGTCGTCTTGCCCTGTGCACTCACCCCCATATCGTGCGGGTGAGTGACTTTTTTACGCAGCGATCGCCCGACAGCGTTCTCACCCTTCCCTTTATGGTGATGGACTACATCCCTGGGAAATCCCTCGAAGACGTCGTCTTTCCCGACCATCCCCTGCCCGAAAATCTGGCACTGCACTACATTCGCCAAATCGGTGAAGCCTTGCAGATCGTTCACCAAAAAGGCTTGCTCCACCGGGATATCAAACCCCAAAACATCATGCGGCGGGCGGGTACCCACGATGTGATTTTGATCGACTTTGGCATTGCGCGGGAGTTTCAACCGGGCCAAGCCAGTACCCACACCACGATAATTTCCCCCGGTTACGCGCCGCTGGAGCAATATTTAGAATCCGCAGAACGCACACCTGCCAGTGATGTCTATGGCTTGGCGGCAACGCTCTACGCCCTCGTGACGGCGCAGGTTCCGACAGCCTCGATTCTGTTGCAGGCTCAACCTTTGCAGGCACCGCGATCGCTCAACCCCAATCTCAGTTCCCTCACCAATGCCGCCATCCTCAGTGGCATGGCCATTGAATCGGGTCGCCGTCCGGCTACCGTGGGTCGCTGGCTCGAACAGTTGCCTCCAGCGGATGCCCAGCTGACGGCTCAGCTTGCATCGCAGCAGCAGACCGTATCGCCATCACCGCCGTCCCAAAAGGCAACGGTGGCGGTGGCCGCTTTGTCCAAAACACCGCTCTATGAGCCGGACAACCCAGTTATCCCAGCGGAGAGCCTACCTCGCACTCAGTTCACGACGCCCCTGAAACGGCAGCGTGCGCCTTGGCTGCTGCTGGGCTGTTTGGCGCTGTTGGGGCTGGGGGTTGGGGCGATCGCAGCTCTATCCTACGCTGCGTTGACCTCTGGGGCGTTATCTTCGGGGGCGTCATCTTCGGGGGAGTTACCTGGAGGAACAGGCGCGGGACAGGCCGGACGCCCAGAGGAGCCTGAGGGCATGGGGCGCGAGTCGGGTGGTACGTCTGGCGGTGCGTTGGGTGGGTCGCCAGATGAGCCGTTAGACGATCGCGTAACTGAGAGCCCGAGGTTTGCGATCGACAACCTACCCCAATTCCCCATCGGTACCCCCGAGCAGGTGGTCAAACAAACCCTTGGCCAGCCCGATCTCTCCCGCCGAGGCTTTTGGCCCAACACCCAGGCCGAACGCTATGACCTGATTCCCCGGCAAGCGACCTTAGGTCTCATTTATGATTTGGACACGCGCAAATTGCGACAAACGGAGGCGACGTTTGATGCGGCAGTGGAGTTTCCGGTGATGGCAACCATGTTAGATGGACTGCTAGGACAACCGGCGACAGCAGAACTCCAAGCGCAGCTTGCCCAAGTGCGTACGGGACAACTCCAGCGCCACAGTTTTGCCCTACCCTTGGCTCAGGTGAAGGGCATCTTAGAATATAACGCTGCCGAACATCGCCTTTACATGGCAGTTTGGGATGCAACTCTTCATTGATGCAACCCTTCATTGATGCAACCCTCCATTAGCCCCTCTCACCCGCCTGAACAAGAAAATGCTGCAAAAAAAAAGCTCTGCTTGCAGCCTCATTTGAAACCAAGCTGCAAGCAAAGGTAAAACATTCCCGGTGATGCTAATTTGGACGTAGGGGCGATCGCAAAGGTTCCGGCGGTTTGACACTCCGATGGTTTGACACAATGATGCTAACCAGACAACTGGATCTGAGATCTGACTCTGGGAGAATACTCTGATTGGAGAGAAGATTTTCATGTCTAAACCTGACCCAGGATCCTGGCCCCAGGATGTCGCACCGTTCGAGGAAACTACTAGCAAAATGCTCTATAGCGAAGAACATTTCGTCGTATTGGAACCCGGAGCCGAAGAGCAACTGCTAACAGCCGCAGAAATGACGCTGAAGCTGGCTGACTGGATTGAAACCTATCCAGAGGCGCTGCCGGTGGATGTTCAGCAAGAAAGTACTCTAGAGGCCCAAATCAAGCTGCTCTTGGATGAAAGCTGCTCCCTGGAAATCGATCAGGGCAAAACAGTGCAGTGGTTCGCTGTACGTCTTGAGAAGTGACCCCCGAAACCTGACCCCCGAAACCTGACCCCCGAAATACGGATCCCCAGGGTTTAGGGCTGCTTTAGGACAGAAGGGATTGCGGCGATCACCTTGGCGGCGGTCTGCTTCGGCGAGGCTTCGGTATCGGGGACGATGTGTAGGTCGGCTTGGAGGTAGAGCGATCGCCGTTCTTCCAGCAGCGATCGCAAGGTCTCCTTCGGGTTTTCCGTCAGCAGCAGAGGCCGTTTGTGATCCCGCCGCAGCCTTTCATAGAGCGGATCGAGGGGAATATCGAGCCACACGACCAGGCCCTGCTGCAAATGCCCCCAATTGCTGCGCCGCAGCACAATACCGCCCCCCGTGGCAACCACCAACTGCTTGTAGGCGGATAGCTCGCTCAGGGCGGCACTTTCGAGATCCCGAAAGGCTTCTTCCCCCTGGATTGCAAAAATTTGGGTAATACTTTGCTTCGCCGCTAGCTCCACAACGGCGTCGCTGTCAAAAAACTGATAGCCCAGCTCCCGAGCGACTAGCTTGCCGACCGTGCTTTTGCCAACACCCATCATGCCGACAAAGTAAAGATTGAGACCCTGGAGTTTTTCTTTCACGGTTTTTTAGGGGCGATCGTCTGAAAATAACTGCAAACCAAAACACTGGCTTAACCCTTGCTGGCTATGCCCTAGCGCTATTTTACGGCGAGACGGCCCCGAAAAACGTAGCAAAGAACATCTCCAGAAGTTGAGACAAGCTTTTATGCTAGTAGGAGAACCTTGATGAAACTTAACACTGCACCTAGCGATCGCCCATGAAATGCGTAATCAACCGCCGCGCCCAGTTTTCTGCTAGCCATCGCTATTGGCTGCCCGAGCTGAGTGATGCGGAAAATCAGCAGCGGTTTGGAGCTTGCTCCCAAGCCCCCGGCCACGGCCACAACTACGAACTCTTCGTCTCCATGGCAGGAGATCTAGACGAGTATGGAATGGTACTCAACCTTTCCGACGTTAAGCCTGTGATTCAGGAGCAGGTGACCCGTCAGCTAGATTTTTCTTGCTTAAATGATGCTTGGCCTGAATTTGAAGCCACGTTGCCGACGACGGAAAATGTCGCGCGAGTCATTTGGCAGCGGCTTGCGCCCTATCTGCCGTTGGTGCGAATTCAGCTGTTTGAAAACCCCGAACTTTGGGCCGACTATACCGGAGATGACATGGAAGCTTATTTGACGATTCGAACCCACTTCAGCGCCGCACACCGCCTAGCCAATCCCAAGCTGAGCTTTGAGGAAAACTCGGCGATTTATGGCAAGTGCGCTCGCCCCCACGGCCATGGCCACAATTACCATTAGAAGTGACGATTAAGGGTCAAATCGATCCGCGCACCGGCATGTTGGCCGATTTGGTTGCAGTCCAAAATGTGATTAATGAGCATGTGGTTGAACCCTTTGACCACACGTTCTTGAATAAAGACATTGCCTACTTTGCTGAGGTGGTTCCCACTGCAGAAAATATCGCGGTTCATATTCGCAGTTTGCTGGCAGCTCCGATGCAGGAGACTGGGGCGCAGTTGCACAAGGTCAAGCTGATTGAAAGCCCCAACAATTCGGCTGAGGTCTATTGCGAAGCGCCCGTTGAGCCGATGATGACCCTGCAAACCGATGTAGGCCGGGAACTCGCAACGGTTTAGAGTTCGGCGAGGCGATCGTGTTGGGCGTTCGTGTTGGGCGTTCGTGTTGGGCGATCGCCCGTTTTCTACGTTTCCTAAAACCAGGGCTTGGCATTCTCCAGGCTCTGGCCCATCAAAGGAGCTTCGGGGCATTCTCCCATTTCGAGGATGCGTTTACCCTGGGCGATCGACCCGCGATCGACTGAGTACGGCATGAATTGAAGAGAATTCTGTTAGAGTTGAGCTGGTTTTTTGCCTATAATCCGGTGCTTTCATGATGCCTGTGGTGTTGGTTTCGCCTCAGATGACCCTACCCCAGTGGCAAGCGGCTAGCTGGGAAGATTATGTGCGGTTGCGGGATGGGGCAGACGATCGGCAGCGGCTGTTTTTTCATCAGAATGGGTTATTGGTGAAGGATATGGGTTGGGAAGGCATCAGCCATTCGCAGGTGAAGGATTTGTTTATCCTGCTGATGGGGTTGTGGTTCATCGCCCATCCAGAGCAGGAAGTGCAGTCGATGAGTGGCTGTTTAATTGAGCGATCGGGTTCGCAGGCGGCGGCCCCGGATTTGATGTTGTATGTGGGGGAAGGTTGCCCGCAGTGGGAGGCAGGTGAGCCACGGCGGGTGGACCTAGACAAATGGCGGGTGCCGGATTTGGTGGGCGAGATTGCGGATACAACGTTGGCGACGGATTTGGATGAGATGAAGCAGCTTTATGCGGCGTTGGGGATTGGGGAATATTGGGTGATTGATGTGCAGGGGCGGCGGGTGATGATTTTTGGGTTGGGAGAGAGTGGGAAGTATCAGCAGTGTGCGGTTTCGCGGGTGTTGGTGGGGGTGACGACGGGGTTGTTGGAGGAGACGTTGGGGCAGTTTGTGCAGGGGACGAATATTAGTGCGGCGAATTGGTTTATGCAGCAGGTAAAGGCGGGTTAGGAGTTGTTTGTGCGCGGCTGGTTAAGTGAGGGTACACAATTATGGGTAGGGTACGTTACCGCTAACCCGTGCTTGATTCCACTGACCGACTTAAAAGCAAAATACAATTGCTAAAATCGACAAGAAATCAAACAATCTTGCAGGCTATGTTGAAAATCAGAGGTTTGTGATGGGAGAGGCCTGGAGCAAGCTGAGAAAGCGTAATCAAGCTAAAACAAAACTCACTGAGTTGATCGACAGAAGAGACCAAGTAGTTGTTATTCACTACTCATGTGAGAGCTTTTATAATCGTCCCGATGGCTCATCACCAAGAATTACATCTATTGCTGTAAGAAATCTGGAAAATGCACAAACAAAATCTTTTTCAATTCACCAGGTCGCAGAACGAAAAGGCCATTCAGGCACCTCGCTAGAACAGCATTACAATGAGCTTGAGAAGCTCATGCTTGATGAGTTTTACGAATATGTCAATCGACATATTGGTTATATATGGTTGCATTGGAATATGAGAGATATTAATTATGGTTTTCCTGCAATAGCTCATCGCTACAGGGTTCTCGGGGGAATGCCCGAAGAATTTAATGAAACAAAGTTGATAGATTTATCGCGATTGCTAACTGCATTCTATGGAGACAATTATATAGGACATCCTCGACTAAAAAAATTAACAGAAAAGAATCGAATGACGCACAGAGACTTCTTGGATGGTTCGGCTGAAGCTGAGGCTTTTTCTAATAAGGAGTATGTTCGGCTTCATCAATCTACTCTTAGAAAAGTAAATGTTTTCGGGAGTTTACTTGAACGTACTGTTGATGGATCACTGAAAACTGATTCTACGTGGAGAGATATTTATGGGGGCTATCCATCGGCAGGCATAGAATTAATCAAAGAAAATCCTGTCATTAGCGGAGTCGTTGGGCTAATTGGTTTTGTTAGTTCTGTTATCGGCCTATTGAAGTAGCTCAGGGTTTGTGAGATGAATTTTTTAAACACCCCAGAACTCCTCGAACTCGATCGCCAGCACGTCTGGCACCCCTATGCGGCCATGCCCAATCCGCTGCCGGTTTTTCCGGTCAAATCGGCCCAGGGTGTCTATTTGGAACTCGAAGACGGTCGTAAATTGGTGGATGGCATGTCCTCCTGGTGGGCGTGTATCCACGGCTATGGCCATCCTCGGTTGAACCAGGCGGCCAAAGACCAGATCGATCGCATGTCCCACGTGATGTTTGGTGGTCTCACCCATCAACCCGCCGTTCAGTTAGCCCAACAACTTGTTCGCCTCACTCCCGAACCGCTACAGCAAGTCTTTTTTCGGACTCCGGTTCTGTCGCGGTGGAAGTGGCGCTGAAAGTGGCGATTCAGTATTGGTTTAACTTGGGCAAACCCGAGAAAAATCGCTTTTTAACGATTCGGGGCGGCTACCATGGCGATATTTTTGCAGCCATGTCCGTGTGCGATCCGGTGAACGGAATGCATCATTTGTTCAAAGCAGTGTTGCGCCAGCAATTCTTTGCTGATGTGCCCCATGTCAGCTTCGATGCTCCCTGGAACGGAGCCGATATCAAGAGCTTTGCAGACCAACTAGAAGCGCATCACACAGAAATCGCCGCTGCCATCTTCGAGCCCGTCGTGCAGGGGGCCGGGGGGATGTGGTTTTATCATCCCGAGTATGTGCGGCAGGCAAAAGCCCTTTGTGAGCAATACGACGTGCTGCTGATTCTGGATGAAATTGCCACAGGCTTTGGCCGTACGGGGCGGATGTTTGCCTGCGAGTATGCTGGAATCTCACCGGATATTTTGTGTTTGGGCAAGGCGTTGACCGGGGGGATGTTGTCCTTGGCTGCGACGCTGACGACGAGGCGGGTAAGTCAGGCCTTTGCCCAGGGCGAGGCGGGGGTGTTGATGCATGGGCCGACGTTTATGGCCAATCCGCTGGCCTGTGCCGTGGCGATCGAGAGCATCGCGATCCTAGAAGATTCAGACTGGCCGGGGCAAGTGGCGACGATCGCCCACCAACTCAAAACCGAGCTTGAACCCTGTCGATCGCACCCCGCCGTCAAAGACGTCCGGGTGCTCGGTGCCATCGGCGTCGTGGAACTGCACGAACCCGTGGATATGGCGCAGATTCAGCCCCGGTTGGTCGAAGCAGGCGCGTGGCTGCGACCCTTCGGGCGGCTGGTCTATACGATGCCGCCCTACGGGATCGAGCCAAAGGAACTGCGGGTGGTCACGGAGGCGATTCTGCGAAGCTTGGCCTAGTGGCTTACCGTTTAGCCCACCGTCTAGCCTATCGTCTGGCCCACCGTCTTGCGGCTAGGAACCGCAGCCGCAGCCGCTTTTGCCGCAACCCTTGCCGTCAGCGTGGCCGTTGGCACAGGCCTCACAGCAGTAGTATTGGCCGCCTTTTTCGATCGCCGTGGCCGGATCGACGGTGCAGCTACATTTGCCGCAGGCACAGGTGATGGATTCAGTCAGGGTTTGAGTGGTCATGGTGCTGCTCCTAAGGGAGTGAGGATTTGAATCAAATACTTGATTCGATTGATAAACAAGTGTTCATGGGTTAAGTGTAGTGTATTTTTTGCAAATGTGCAAATAGATGAACAGTGATTCAGGTATTCTTGAGGAAACGTTTGCGATCGCCATGGTTTCTTCCCCCGCTCAGTCCGCTGATGCCCAGCCTATCGAGGGCTCCGATCATCTCACTGCCCTGAGAGGCCAAGTGATCAATGCCGAAAAGGCCCAGCGCATGGCGGAGTTCTTTGCAGTTTTGGGGGATCCGAATCGCTGGCGCATTTTGTCGGCGTTGGCCGTTGCAGAACTGCGGGTGAGCGACTTGGCTCGAGTGGTCGAGATGAGCGAGTCGGCGGTGTCCCATCAGTTGCGGGTGCTGCGATCGATGCGCTTTGTCGGCTACACCAAGCAGGGGCGCAACGTGGTTTATCGGCTCAAAGATCACCATATTTTGAATCTCTACCGCGATGTTTCCGAACATTTAGATGAACCATAGGGTGCGTTGACCCAATGCATCTTGTCGTTCAAGCACAGCCCTAACACCCCGGAGCCTCCACTCGAATGATTGCCACAACTACTGCTTCCCTCACCCATGAATCGCCCTGCCTCAGCGGTAGGGAGGCTGAGCTTGCCGCTCTAACCCAGCAGACGACACCGATCTATTTGCCCCGAACTCAGCTCGACCTCAGCCAAATTCAGTCCGGGTTTGCTTGTGCGTTGCACATGCACCAGCCAACCATTCCGGCGGGGCAAGACGGCAGTTTAATCTGCAACCTCCAGCATATGTTCGAGCACTCCCATGAGGGCGACAATCACAATGCAGCGGTTTTCGCAGACTGCTATGGGCGCATGGGTGACTTCATCCCGCAGTTGCTCGACCAGGGCTGCAACCCGCGCATCATGCTCGACTACTCGGGCAATCTGCTCTGGGGACTGGAGCAAATGGGACGACAGGATGTCCTGGATAAATTGCGGCGGCTGGCCTGCGACGATCGCTATTGGCCCCACGTCGAATGGCTTGGTACGATGTGGAGCCATGCGGTTGTGCCTTCAACCCCGATTCCAGATCTCAAGCTGCACATCCAAGCCTGGCAGCACCATTTTGCCGCGCTGTTTGGCGACGCAGCTCTCAGCCGAGTCAAGGGCTTCTCGCCGCCGGAGATGCATTTGCCGAACCATCCCGATATGCTCTACGCCTATATCAAAGCCTTGAAGGATTGCGGCTATCGCTGGTTGTTGGCGCAAGAGCACACCATCGAACGATTGGACGGTGCTGGCCTGCGCCAGGCCGACAAGTACTTACCCAATCGCCTGATTGCCCGCAATTCCAGCGGTGAAACCATCAGTATCACCGCTCTGATCAAAACTCAGGGTTCTGACACCAAGCTCGTGGCTCAGATGCAGCCTTACTTTGAAGCGAAGGGCTGGGGACGTCAGCGCTTGGGTGAAGGTTCGGATGGCATGGAAGTTCCGTCGCTGGTGTCACAAATTGCGGATGGTGAGAACGGTGGCGTGATGATGAATGAATATCCCCGTGATCTGTTTCGGGTGTATTACGAAATGCGCGATCGCGCCAACACCCCCACCAGCACCGTCGCCCTCAACGGCACCGAGTATCTCGCGCTGATCGAGGCGGCAGGAGCCAACCCTGACGACTATCCGGTGTGTCAGGCAGTGCAGCAGCATAAGATTTGGCAGTGGCTCGAGAGTGCAGAGGCCTTAGAAGCGCAAACCGAAGCGCAAACCGAAGCGCAAACCGAAGCGCAAACCGTGGAGGCCGCGATTCGATCGCTGCGCACTTCCGACCCAAGTTTCACCCTCGACGGTGCATCTTGGACGAATGACCTGAGCTGGGTGGCAGGCTACGACAATGTTCTCGAGCCGATGCAAGACCTGAGCGATCGCTTCCATCAACGTTACGATCCCCTCGTCGCCCAGACTCCCGAAATTACGGCGACGCCTGGCTATCAAGCCAGCTTATTGCACCTATTGCTACTCCAAACCAGTTGCTTCCGCTACTGGGGCCAGGGCGTCTGGACGGACTATGCTCAAGAACTGTACCGGCGAGGCGTGGAGTGCCTGGCGCTTTGAGGCCTAACGTTGAGGCCTCACTGAAGTCTAACTGAGTAACAGCGGCTGGGCTGCGGGGGGGTGAAAATCGTCGTCCCAGGGCCAGCGGCTGTTTTTGTCTTGCCACACGAGCTGCATGACGGGGTAGTCTGGCGTGCTGTTAAACCAGGTTGCCCAGTAAAGGTATTGGGTTTTGGCCTCGGGGCGACAAGTTTTGAACTGGATAGCATAGCCCTCGATGTCCTGGAGGGGCAGATCGGTTTGGGGGGCCTTGCCTGAGGCGATGCGTTTGACATAAAACCCCAGTAGCGAGCTGGCGGCACTGGCACCCAAGCCAATGCAGATCAACTCGGGGTGGGAAAAATTGTGCCAGAGACCAACGGTATAGCTAAAGGCTGGCCCCGGTTGTCCAGGGTTACAGCCGACCTCAACGCTCATGAGGTGGCAGTTGTCGGGGCCTTCGAGGGCATCCAGCACGATCGCCTCCTCGGGAGTGTGTCTGAGCGAGGCGATCGCCGCTTGCCACACCCCCGGTGCGAGCTCGTTGCCCTCGGCTTCTCGGAATAGCTCGGTGGCTGCAACATAGCCCCATCTGCGCAAAAAGTTGGTCACCAAGGTGGTAGCGGGATAATAGTCTTTCTGGAGGAGGCGCGATCGCAAGACCTCAATGTTTTCGGAATAGCCTGGGTTCATAGCCGCGACAAATTGCTGGAAGGGAAGGCGCTAGTTTCAGGGTACCCAGACGATTCTGGCAAATCCTGACCGAGGGCCATGGAATTGAGCCCCGCGATCGGGCATCATGGAGGCGGAGTCGAGTCTTTCGCACCCAAAATCTATGGCGTTTTCACACATTCAGGACAACATCCGGGAGAATATCCGGGAGAACATCCGGGAGAGGGCGATCGCAGGTGCGCTCGTCCTCTTGTCGTTCATCGGCCTCGCCGCCCCGGCCCAGGCCGAGCGACCCACAGGGCTACGGATGTGCGTGTCTTCACCAGAACCGCGTGCCTCGGATATTTATGTGGCGCTGGCCTACAAAACCCAAAACAGCGTCGCGGGGGTGGCATTTGAAGATTGGATTTCGAAGGGTTGGTGGAAGCTCGACAAGAACTTGAGCTATAGCTGCATTACCCTGACGACCGAAGAACTCCAAAATCGTCACTACTATTTTTATGCCCAGGGTGGGGGCCGAGTTTGGGACGGCAATTACTTTTTTTGCATGGATCCGCTCAAGCCCTACGGCACTGATGAAGCCGATGTGAATTGCGAGGCGAATGGCTTTGCGTTGCGCGGGTTTCGTCAGATTGATACCTTGGGCGATCGCGGTTTTACGATTCAGCTGCAATAGTCCTGGACGACGCCCGACGCCTGCTTAGAGGAAATTGGCTGTTCGGCTGTTGCGTAGGGCAAGGTCACGGTGAAGGTGGTCTGGTTGTGCTCACTGTGCAGCGTCACGCTTCCCCCCAACTGCTCCGTCAGCGTTTTCACGAGGGCCAACCCAAGCCCCGTGCCGCCATGTTTCCAGGGATCGGTGCTGGGAATGCGATAGAACCGCTCAAACACCCGCGCCTGCTCGGCAACTGGGATCTCAATGCCACCATTGCTTACGGTCAATCTCAACAAGTTCAATTGCAAGGCTGGGCGCGTGGGTAAAGCTGGATCCTGGGCTTGGAGAGTGCCGAATTGGAGCCTTCCGGGCTGAAGCGTGTCCGGTTGAAGCGTACCTGGTTGAAGCGTATCTGGTTGAGTTTGCACAGCAAAGGCGATCGCCTCTCCCTTCGGAGTGTATTTACAAGCATTATTCAACAGTTCGCTCAGCACCCGCTCGAGCTGAGCGGGATCGGTGTAGAGTGCCGGTAAGTCGGCGGGAATGTCGATGTGGAAAGGGTGTTGGTTTTGTGCGCGCGCCACAAATGGCTTGAGCAACTGCTGGAGCCAAGCACTCGGCTGGGACAAGTCCGTGAGTTGGGGCGCGGCAGTGTCGGCCTCTAGCCGGGACAAGTCCAGTAGATTGTTAATCAAACTGCTTTCGCGCTGGCATTCGTCCTTGAGAATTTCAAAATAGCGCTGAACTGGCGAACTCGACTCCGCGATGTCGGAGTTCAAAATTCCCTTTTGCTGCAGGCCAATTTCTAACATCTGAATGGCCATTTTCATATTGGCAATCGGAGTTCGCAGCTCGTGGGAAACGGTGCTCAAGAAATCATCTTTGAGCTGATTGAGGCGCTCGAGTTCCACCACTTGAGCCTGGGCAGTTTGGTACAGTCGGGCTTGACGAATGGCGATCGCACACTGGTTTGCTACCTGCTGTACAAGCCGAATCTCGGGGTTGCGAAAGGCTTCGGATGCGGGTTTCACCAGCCACAAATCCCCCAAAATTCCCTGGTCATCCTGTAGCGGACAGGCGAGCATTGCCACCCGCCCTCGGCTCGGATCGAGGATCAAACCGCAATGTTGAAAATACTGGCCGTTTAGGAGTTGGGCATAGCCTGCAAAATTCTCCATTTTGAGACGACGCCCCTGGATGCGCTTGGCGAAGTTGGTGTATTCGTATTGGATCGTCGAGGTGCGTGCCTCTAGGTCATAGATCGCCGCGTTGCAGCCCCGCACACCGATGGCGATCGCCAATTCCGCCACGGCTGTTTGCAAAATCTGGTCTTCGTCAAGACTATCGCGCACTTTGTCGGTCAAGCGCTTGAGCGTTTCCTCAAAATCAAAGGACTGTTGCAACTGCAATGTGCGCTCTTCCACTTGGGTCTCGAGGCTGGCAAAGGAGGTTCGCAGTTGTTCCGACATCTGATTAAAGGATTGGGCCACGATCGCAACTTCTTGGATCGAGCTGTGTTCGCTCAGGGTGTGGGCGAGGTCGCCCTGGGCGATCGCCTGACTCGCTTGGCTCAGGCGCAGAATCGAGCGAGCCAAGAGTTTGGAGGTGATCAGGCCGAGGGCGATCGCCCCCAGCAGCGCCAAACCACTGAGTAGAAGCGTCGTGCGGCTATTGCGCTGAATCTGGCCCATAAAGTCCTGCTCGGGCACCACCACCACCACCCGCCAGTTCATGCCCAGGTCGTCGGTGCAGGGAATGACTTTGACAAAGTTGCGTCCGTTGCTGCCGCGAAATTCAAATTGCTCAGGCTGTTGCGAGGCGGTGCGTCCAAAGCTCTGGATCAGATGCCGGGTCGTTTCGCGAATGAGCGGGTCTTTGGCATCCTGAGCACGAACGCGTTCGAGCTTGAGACGTTGATCCAGCGGTTGATAAATCGGTTGCGCTAAGTTCGAAGAACCAATCAGCAAACCCTCGCGATCGATCACAAATACCCCACCGTTTGGACTGACCTCCAGGGTATGCAAAAACTGGCCAATCACCGACAATACAATGCCGCTGGACACAACCCCCAACAGCTGATTGGCTTTGTCGTAGACCGGCAGGCTGGCATTGAGTGAGAGATCGAGGCGATCGCCTGTCTGAAAAATTGGACTCCAAACCAGGCCCTCTGCTTCGACGGCGCTTTTGTACCAAGGGGCGTTGCGGATGTCCGGAGCGGCCCAGGTTTGGCGGATGGCCTGTCGTTGCCCTTGGGCGTTGAGGTGGTATTCGGTGATGGGCGGGAGGCTGGAACTGGAGCCAAGGTTAGGACTGAGGTTAGGGCTGGGGCTAGGACTGGAGGTTAGGGCTGGGGCCAGGGCGGGTCGGGGGCGATTGGCTGACTCGAGCACGGGGCCGCGACTGAGCAAATTTAAGCCATCACGGCGGTTGACGGCCCGCAGATTTCCAGCGCGATCAGCGACCAAGATGCCGCTGATGCTTTCAAACTGCATCAGTTGCCGAAACAGAACCGCCTCCGCCTGATCGAGACCGTCCAGGGGCAAATGGCCTAGGCGCACCGCTTCGGCATTGAGGCGGCTGACGAGAACCGGCACCTCGAGATATTGGCCAATTTTGAGTTTGACGCGATCGCCCAATTCATCTTGGGCCTTCAGCACCAGCGCATTTACCGCTTGTTGACCATTGCGCCAAGATAGCCAGCCCGTCACCCCCACCGCCAGGCAAAGTTGGATCACAAACGGCACAACCAGCAAAACCTGGAGCGGAATATTCTTCAACCGTCGGCGTTGAGACCAAGATTGAGCAGGGGTTTGCAAAGGTCTGGGGAAGGTCATTACCGAGTTGATGCCGTTATTCCAAGCCTTCATCATCTGCCGGGAGTGGCGGATTGACAATCGGGTTCAGGGCCGGATTTTCAACTGGATCTGAGCCTAAATTGGCTGGCGTATTCACTGGTGTATTAGCCGCTGCATTGGCCGCCTGGGTCGCTGCCACATCCACGGCCAAGGCCACCAGCTCCCTGATGGGGGCGCGATCCATCAGGTGCAAGGCCCGGCGCGCATTTTGGCGCACTGCGTCGGAGACGTGGGGCACGTGGGGAATTTGGGAGAGCAAATCCAGGGTACGGCGTAACACCCGCACCACATCACCTTCGTCGAGGCTCGTGTTCGAGCAAAGCTCATTCCAGTCGATCCCTAAACCCCACTGTTCCACTAGGCCCGTCAGCTCCAGCTCATACCACACGGGCAATTCGACTCGACGGCGCTGCTGTTGCTGAATCAATTGACGACGCAAACCGCGAATGCCGACGAGGGCTTCTTCCACAGCGGGAGACATCGGGTAGTCGGTCCATAGATCCGGGCGAGACACTTCGGTGGAAATGGCTTCGCAGGCAGCCGCAAACTGGTGGGGTAGCAAATCGTCAAACTCGCCGGAGAATAGGGCCAACCCCAGCCAGAGTTCGTTATCCCCCCGCAGCGCCGATACGGCTTCGCCGAGCTCCGTGGGTTCGACGTCTCGCAAACAGTCAAAGTGCTGCAGAATTTCGATCAGGGCTAGGAAGGCTTCCCAGTGGTGGTGGGCATAGCGATCGAGCTTTTGGCGGCGATCGGCCAGTTCAGTTTCCAGCGATTCCAATCGGCGTTGGCGCTTGATCAGGTGGCTTTGGTTACTCCAGCGATGGACGGGATGGTGTTCTAGGCGAATCTCCACGGCCTGCACCCGTTCGAGCTGGGCTTGGACGGCTTCGGCTTGGTTGGCTGGATCGACTTGGAGTTCGGGGCGCAGGGCAAGGGAGAGGAGGCGATCGCTCACCTCCCCCGTTTGCTCATCTCCCATGCGTGCTGGCCCAGGTCGCAGCGACAAATCCACCGGTACCGTCAGTCTATCCACCGCCACCACCCGAGGAATCTCGCCGTGCAGGGCGACGACATCGGCGGTCGAGGCGATGTACCACTGATTGTCAAGGCTGATGCAAACCAAGTAGGGCGACTTTCCCGGCCCCGGCACCTTGGTCACCAGGGCGGCCAAAATCGGTTCGGAGACGCGAATATTTTTACCCTTGAGGCTCAGCACGGTGCCCGCGACCGCAAAGTTCAGCGACAGCGTCATTTCCTGGGTGACTTCTTCTTCGGCCTGCTGATGCAAAATTTTTAATAAACGGCGCTCTTCTTTGAGGTGGCCTTTGAGCTTTTCATATTCCTTGAGTAAATTCCAGTCCACGTCTTCGAGCTGGGCTTGGAGTTGGCCGAGTTCGTCTTCAATGCGCTGAATTTCTGTTTGCTGGGGCTTGAGCGTCAGCATGGCCAAATAGCGGCCAAAACTACGCTCGACCAGTTCTCGGGCTTCTTCGAGGCGATGGGTTTGGAGCAAGTTCAGCACCATGCCATAGCTAGGGGTGAATTGACTCACCAGCGGATCGGCTCCGGCGGTGGCCAATTGGGCGGCTTCCTTGGCCCCTTCGAATCGGCTTTGTACCGTGACCATGTAACCTCGGGTGTCCATGCCTCGGCGTCCGGCCCGTCCGGCCATTTGCAAAAATTCTGAGGCGTTGAGCGGGCGGTGGCCGTCGTTGGTGCGCTTCGAGAGGCTGGAAATCACGGTGGTGCGGGCGGGCATGTTAATCCCGGCGGCTAGGGTTTCGGTGGCAAAAACCACTTTGACCAGTCCTTCCTGAAACAGCTCTTCTACAAAGGCTTTCCATCCCGGCAGTAGGCCCGCATGGTGGGAGGCAAGGCCTCGGCAGAGCGCCTCGGTTTGGTGGGGGCGGGCGAGGCCGGGGTTGCGCTGCTCGAATTCTCGGACGCGGATGCGCAGACGTAGTTCTTCTTCGGGGGTGACGAGGGAGAGTTTGGCGGCTTGATCAACGGCGCGATCGCACCCTTTCCGACTAAAAATAAAATAAATGGCTGGGAGCATGTCCCGCTGCTGGAGCTGGGTCACCACAAAGGTCAGCGGTGGCGCTTCGGGCCGTTCTGTTTTTTGTCGTCCGCCTTTGGGGTCGCGCCGCTGGCGGCCCTTGCGGTTACGCTTGACGTCGAAGTTGGGATGGATCGCCGTTTTACTCTCGTTGAGCAGAGGAAACAGCCCCGTGGCGCTGCAAAAGCTAAATTCCAACGGCACGGGGCGAAAGTCCGAGTAGATCAAGTCTGTGGGGCCATGAACTTGGTCGATCCAGTCGGTGAGCTGGTCGCTGTTGGCGACGGTGGCCGAGAGGGCGACGATTTGAATCGTCGGCGGGCAATAAATAATCGACTCTTCCCAAACCGTGCCGCGATCGCGATCGTTCATATAGTGGCACTCATCCAGCACCACCGCTTCGACCCCCTCCACCGACGTGCCCACCTGGCCAATCGGTGTCCCGTAGAGCATATTGCGAAAAATTTCGGTCGTCATCACCAGAATCGGCGCATCCCGATTCACCGACACATCCCCGGTCAGTAGGCCGACTTGCTCCTCCCCAAACTGTGCCTGAAAGTCCCGCAGCTTCTGGTTCGACAGCGCCTTGAGCGGCGTGGTGTACATCACCCGTTTGCCCCGCGCCAGCGCCCGATAAATCGCATATTCCCCAATCAGGGTTTTTCCAGAGCCCGTTGGCGCACAGACCACCACCGATCGCCCGCCATTGAGTGCTTCGATGGCCTGGAGTTGAAATCCATCTAGCTCAAAGGGAAAGATTTTTTGGAGATCAAGCTCCCCAGGCGTGGCGGATGCGGGTGGCGGGGTAGAACGGGCCATGGGGATTGAGCGCAAACACGCTAACAAAACCAAATTTTACGCGATCGCGCCCCAGCCTACTAGTGTCCAGCTTCTCGTGTCCAGCTTCTCGTGTCCAGCTTCGACTCAAAACGCTTCTTAAAACGCTTCTCAAAACGCTTCGACTTAAAACGCCAGAAAGGTTAAGACTCAAGCGCTGCCATAGTGCACCTGTTGAAATCCAGGGGCATCCTAAACCTACGAGAAATATAGCGCTTTCCCCCTCCTGTACCTCATGCCCAGCCAGTCGCCTTCGCATGAACTCAATCAGATTCTGGTCGTAGACGACATGCCAGAGAATTTGCGGTTGCTCGCAGATGTGCTCACCGCTCGACAATACCGGGTTCGTTGCGCCAAGAGTGGCCCGCTGGCCCTCAGGGGGATTCAGGCTGCGCCGCCCAATTTGATCTTGCTGGACATTGATATGCCCCATATGTCGGGCTATGAAATGTGCCGTCAGCTCAAGGCCGATCCAGCCACGCGGGAAATTCCCGTGATTTTTTTGAGTGCCCTAGATGATGTCTCAGACAAGGTGAAGGCCTTTGAGGCGGGTGGCGTAGACTATGTTCAAAAACCGTTTCAGATTGAGGAGTTGGTCGCTCGGATTCAGCATCAGCTTAATTTGCAGGCGGCCATGCTAGAAATTCAGCGCCTCAATGGCCTCCTGGAACAGCGGGTTCAGCAGCGAACCGCTGAGCTAGAAGCGACCAATCTCGACCTCAAGCGGGAGATCTCGGAGCGGCAGAAAGCGGAAGAAAAGCTGCTCTACGATGCCTTGCATGACAATCTGACGCGTTTGCCCAATCGGGTGCTGTTTATGGAGCGGGTGGAGCATGCCCTGCGCCACACCCGCCGCCATCCCAGTTATAAGTTCGCGGTGTTGTTTATCGATTTGGATCGGTTCAAGATTGTCAATGACAGTTTGGGCCATGCGGTGGGAGATCAGCTGTTGGTGGCGATCGCCCGTCAGCTCGAAGGCTGCCTCCGCGAAGCCGACACAGTGGCTCGCCTCGGCGGCGACGAGTTTACCGTGCTGCTGGCCGACATCGACGACATCGACGACGCGATTCAAATTGCCGAGCGTATCCAGGCCTCGGTTGAGTCGCACTTTTGCCTAGAAGGTCACCGCATTTTTACCAGCGCGAGCATCGGCATTGCCGTCGGCTCGGCCCAGTATGAAAAAATGGAAGACATTCTGCGGGATGCGGACATTGCCATGTACCGGGCCAAGGAAATGGGCCGCTCCTGCTATGCCATTTTTGACCAAGATATGTACTACCAGACACTGCGCCTGTTGCATCTGGAAAGCGACCTGCGCCAAGCGCTAGAGCGCGGGGAGTTTTTGCTGCACTACCAGCCGATTGTTTCGCTGACCACGGGCAGGCTGTCGGGTTTTGAAGCTTTGGTGCGCTGGGAACATCCCAAACAGGGCTTCGTTTCGCCCAGCGAATTTATTCCCCTGGCCGAGGACACCGGCTTGATTGTCCCCCTGGGGGAATGGGTGTTGCGCCAAGCCTGCTGGCAAATGCGCCAGTGGCAGCTTGACTATCCTGAGGCTAAGGAGCTGAAGCTGAGTGTTAACTTGGCGGGCAAGCAGCTCCAGGAGGGCAATTTGATTGACAACATCGATCAGATTTTGCACCAGACGCAACTCACGGGAGAATCGCTGCGGCTGGAGCTGACCGAAAGCATGTTGATGGAGCGCACCGAGGAGACGATTCAGGTGCTGCAAAAGATTCGCGATCGCGCATTCAGCTCAGCATTGATGATTTTGGCACGGGCTACTCGTCCTTGAGCTATTTGCACCGCTTCCCCGTGACCACGCTGAAGATCGATCGCAGCTTTGTCGGCAACATGAGCACCGATGCCGAAAACTTCGAAATCGTCCGCACCGTCATCACCCTCGCCCACACGCTCTCGATGGAAGTGGTCGCCGAGGGTGTTGAAACGGTGGAGCAGTCGATGCAACTCAAGAGCTTGGGTTGCGAGCTCGGCCAAGGGTATTTGTTTTCTAAACCGCTCGATCGCAAGGCCGCCGAGGCCATGCTCAAAAATCGCATCTGCTGGAACCTCGGCCCGAGCGATACCCAACGGCTACCCGCCTGCGCCCCCTAGGCGATCTCGAACCCATCCCTAATCCATCCCTAACCCATCCCCACCAGCGCCAACACCGGCAATTCGGCAATGGCAGCGGCGGTCTCGACATTCTCAAGCTTGAGCCCCTTGCAAGTCCGCTTAATCAACCCGTTCAAGACCTTACCTGGGCCGACCTCGACCACCTGTTCCACCTTGAGCTCAGGCAATTGCAACGCGGTCTCCCGCCAGCGCACCGACCCGGTCATTTGCTGCACCAGACGCGCCTTGAGCACCAGACCTTCCGTGGCCGCCTCGGGTTCAACGTTAGAGAGCACCGCCACCTGGGCATTGTTAAACTGAACCAAATCCAAGACCACCTTAAACTGCGCTGCAGCCCGAGCCATCAAGGGCGAATGGAACGCACCCGAAACCTTGAGGGGGACGGCACGACGGCTTCGAACCGAGGCCATGACCGACTCTACGGCAGCGGGGGTGCCAGAGATCACGGCTTGGCCAGGGTTGTTGTCGTTGGCGAGGACCACGTCGGGGGTGGTGGCGATCGCCGCCATCAACTCCTCCCGATCAAACCCCATCAGGGCCGCCATCATGCCATCTGAGGCCTGGGCCATCAGCTCCGAGCGGCATTTCACCAACCTCAGCCCCGTCTCAAAGTCAAATACACCTGCGGTATAGAGCGCCACATACTCGCCCAAACTGTGGCCTGCCACGATATCGGGCTGGTGACCCTGGGCCTTGAGCAAATCGACTAGGACGCACTCCACAACATACAAACAGGGCTGGGTAAACTGAGTTTCCGAAAGCGTCTCAAGGTTGCCTTGGCACAGATCCACCACCGACCAACCGAGAATCCGCTCGGCCTGGGCAAACTTTTCCGGTGCCTGCTCTAGCAAATCGGCGACCATCCCAACCGCCTGAGAACCTTGACCCGGAAACACCCATGCTGTTTTCATGCCCTAACTCCTCACAATCTTGAAGAAATCTGCGTTGAACCGGCCTGGGACAAGTGCGACCCGATGGGCCACGAACTCGCCCGCCCCACTCTACCTTGAAGCGTGCCTAAATCCCCCAGCGGAAAACCGCCGATCCCCAGGTGAGGCCCGCCCCAAATCCAGACGATGCGACGATATCGCCGGGCTTGACCCGGCCGTCTCGCACGGCCTCATCCAGGGCAAGAGGAATTGAAGCGGCAGAGGTGTTGCCGTAATGGGCCAGATTGCTGAGCGTTTTCTCGGCGGGAATGTTGAGGCGATCGGCAACGGCGTCAATGATGCGCTGGTTAGCTTGGTGTAGCAGCAACCAATTCACTTGATCAGAGGTAATGTTCGCGTGAAATAGGGCTTTTTCAATAATTTCGGGGACACGCTTGACTGCAAATTTATACACTTCGCGCCCGTTCATCTGGATCGGCTCATAGGTGCCTTTGCCCACACTAGTCTTGGCGTGAATCGCATGGGGAACGGCTCGGTAGGGCAGCGTCAAGCAGTCATTTTGGCTGCCATCGCTCCGCAGCTCGAACCCCAGTAAGTTGTCGGTGGTGTGGGCTTGCAAGACCACTGCCCCGGCTCCGTCACCGAACAGAACACAGGTGCTGCGATCGCTCCAATCTACCCAGCGCGACAGCACATCTGCCCCGATCAACAACACCTTGCGATAGGCCCCCGTGCGGATAAACTGGGCGGCGGTGACCAAACCGACCAAAAAGCCCGAACAGGCGGCGGTGATATCAAAGGCGATCGCCCCCGTGGCCCCCAGTTCGCACCTGCACTTGTGCTGCGCTGCCAAACAAATCGTCTGGAGTGGAAGTTGCCAGCAGAACTAAATCCAGCTCCGTTTCCGCCATGCCTGCCGCTGTCAG
>JAAUOP010000179.1 GCA_012034805.1 Synechococcales cyanobacterium CRU_2_2
TTGAACCGAGCAGAGTCAGTATCGGCGCTCTGACTGCGCCTTATCGGGTAAGGCACCAACACGGGAAGTTTCTGCCTGGGTGCCCCACCATAGAAGCTCAGTCCCTTCAGGGCTGAGAGGAGTCACTAATCCCCTGTCGAACTCGCCAGAAAGTGCGGAGAGTGCGATCGCTGCCCGCCCCTTTGGGTCTGGCGCAGCACGGCAAATCCAGCTACAAACTGCACAGCGATTGGCGTGAACAGCCCCAGGCCCCATTGCCACTACCCAGTCCCAACAAGTCCCAACGCCTTCCCTACCGGCCCCCAGCCCCCAGGATTGAATCCCAGGGCATCCGGGTGAATGCCGGCGGCACGGTTCACTTGGTCGCGACCTTATCAGGCTTGGCGCAGTCGATCGCCACCCCCCCAAACCTCGCCTCAGCCCGCAGCTCCAGCGGCGGTAAACTGTCCGGACGGATGGATTAAATTGGTGCAAAATAATTCTAGGGTGTATCAGTAAAACCACATAAATGCGGAACGTTCTGGAGCCCGGCTAAAACACCCCATCAACCCAGGAAATTGGCCAGGAAATTGGCCAGGAAATTGGCCAGGAAGTTGGCCAGGAAGTTGGCCAGGAAGTTGGCCAGGAAGTTGGGTTGAGATCACTGCGCAAAAGACCAAAGCTCGGCACAATCCTGGGTCTATCCCCGGCTCGGCCCCTGGATCTGTCCCCATCTGAATTCGTTGAGCTGTGTTTTTCCTCTCGTGCGGCCTGACTGCACTCCGCCCCATGATTCCCTTGCGCCGCTGCCCCTCTGCCCTGGTTCGATACTTGGCGATCGCCCTAAGTATCTGTGTTTTGGTAGCACTGTTCTCCGGCCCTTCCCTGGGGAAACTGGCACCCGCAGGGACGGCCTCCCGTCCCGAGCTGGAGATGGCCGTACCTCCAGCAGCCACAGACCTCGAAGCAGGCAAGCAGCTGTACGATGCGGGTCGTTGGCTGGAAGCTTTGGAGTTCTGGCAAAGGGCTGAGGCCGAGGCGGGCGGGCGGGGCGATCGCCTCACTCAGGCCCGTGCCCTGCGCTACCGGGTCATGGCCTTGCAAGCCCTGAGCCAATGGTCTGCGGCGGAGTCTGTGCTGGCCCAGGCTTGGGCGATCGCCCAAGCCTTCGGCCCCAAGCTCAGCTCCACTGCCGACGCTCAGCTGTTACTCGCTCAGCTTCAGATCACCGAGGGGAACTTGGCCCTGGCTCAGGGAAAGGCAGACGCGGCCTTAGTAGCCTTTGAAACCGGTGAGCAGTGGTACGAACAAATGGGCGATCGCACTGGTCTCCTTCTCAGCCGCCTCAACCAAGCCGAAGCCCTTCAGGCCCTGGGGTTTTATCCCCGTGCCCGTCGCCGACTCACCGACCTGCAAGCCCAACTCCAAGCCGAACCCGACTCCCGGCTCAAGGGCCGCAGCCTGCGCCACCTCAGCAGCGTGCTTCAAGCCATGGGGGAACTGGACGCCGCTGGCCAAGCTTTGGACAACAGCCAGCAGATTTTTGCGGCGGTGAATGACCCCAACGAACTGGCCGAAACGCTCTTTCAGCAGGGTCAACTCGCCCAAGCGCAGCAGCAGTGGGCCGAGGCTGAACGGTTGTATGGCCTCAGCCAAACCCTCAGCACCCAGATCGAAGGCCAATTCAAAAGCGCCAGCCAACGGATCCGTGTGGTGCTCAGAAATCCTGCAACCCAACTCGAACAAACCGCCCAAGACCAATCCCAAGCCATCGCCCAAGCCATCGCCCTGCTATCGCATCTTGATCGCCTGCCTCCCAGTCATTGGCGCTTCTACACCCAAATCAACCTCGCCCAAAGCCTGCTTACAGCCCCTAATTCAGCCACAGCCACAGCAACTGCCCTTCCCCTGGCTCAATCCCTCGCCCGCGCCACCACCCAAGCCCACAGCCTCCAAGACCTGCGGGCAGAATCCTACCTTCTGGCCCAGCTCGGTCACCTTTACGAACAACAGACCCAGTACAGCGATGCCCTACGACTGAGCCGCCAAGCCCTGTCCCTGGCGCGCCAAATCAACGCCGACGACATGACGGCGAGCTGGCTGTGGCAAACCGGGCGAATTCTGGCGGCCCAGGGGCAGACCCAGGCGGCGATCGCCCCTACAGCGAAGCCGTTGGCCTGCTCCAGGATCTCCGCCAGGAGCTGGTGGCCATGAACCCAGAGGTACAGTTTTCCTTCCGCGATCAGGTCGAACCCGTGTATCGACAACTGGTGCGGATCTTGCTGACCGATGTGGAGGCCCTGCCAGAGCCAGAGCGCCAAGAGCGGTTGGAGCGATCGCGCCAAACCATGGAAGCCCTGCAATTGGCCCAGGTTCAAAACTTTTTGCGCTCTGCCTGCGAAACCTACGAAACCCGTTCGATCGAACAAATTGATCCTTCCGCAGCGGTGGTGTATCCGATTGTTTTGGGGGATGGGCCTTTCGAGGCTGCTGGGCCAGGCAAGGGCGCAGTCGACCGCCTAGAGGTGATTCTCTCCTTGCCGGGACAACCGCTGCAGCACTACGGTTCCGCCTTTCCTCGCGCCGAGCAGCAACAGATGCTGCGGCAGTTGCGGCAAGCACTCAATCCCGCTTTTCCCGCCGAAACCTCGCTTCCGACCTCCCAGCAGCTTTACGATCGCCTCATTCGTCCAGGAGAAATATTGCTCAAGCAACAAAAAGTCGAAACCCTCGTCTTTGTACTCGATGGTTTTCTGCGGGACTTGCCCATGGCGATCTTGCATGATGGCGATCGCTACTTGATCGAAACCTACCGCCTTGCGCTCACTCCCGGTCTCCAGCTCTTCGAGTCCCGCCCCCTGTCTGGCCAGCCTCTGAAATTGCTCGCTGGGGGGCTAAGCGAGGCGCGCCAAGGCTTTTCCCCCTTGCCGGGGGTAAGCCGAGAACTGGGTAGCATTACCGCGCAACTCCAAAACAACAAACCTCAGATCCAGGTTTTACTCAACCAGGACTTTACCCAGCCCGAATTGGTGCGTCAAGTGGATGCCCAGGATTTTTCCGTGGTGCATCTGGCGACCCACGGCCAATTTAGTTCCAAGGCGGAAGACACGTTTTTGCTCACTTGGGACGATCGCCTCAAGGCGAGAGCCTTCAATGAGTGGTTGAAGCCGGGGGCAGTCGGGAGGTCGGGGAAGGCGCGATCGCCCGTCGAGCTGCTGATCTTGAGCGCCTGCCAGACCGCCAGGGGAGATACCCAAGCCACCCTCGGATTAGCGGGAATGGCGGTGCGTTCCGGTGCTCGTACCACCCTGGCAACGCTGTGGTCGGTGCAAGATCAGTCTACCGCTGACTTGATGAGTGTATTTTATGAGCAACTTTTTAATCTCGGTAAAACCCGTGCCGAGGCTTTGCGGCGAGCCCAGATTTCGTTGTTGCAGAGCAACTATTCCCACCCTTACTACTGGGCTCCCTTTGTTTTAGTTGGCAACTGGCAGTAGGCCTGCATCGCTCAATTTTGTTTCAGTCTTCGTCCCAGTCTTTGTTCCAATGCCTCGAATCCCTATCGAGAGGAAATCAATCCTATGCCGTTTAATCTAAACCGAGTTCACCCAAAGTCTATGATGTCGCTGATGCCGCTCGGGGTGATGCTCAGTCTTTCACTGGTGGCTCCCTCAGCTTGGGGTGTAGAGACATTTAAGGCGATCGACCTAGAAGCCACCTCGATCCTGCCCCCGCCCATCGAAAATCCATCCTACTTACTCCGGCTGCTCCAATCCTACTTTGTTCCACCCAAGCAAGGCGCACCCAAGTCCACCGCCAATTCTGCCACCCGCAACGCCCGCAGCTGCGGCCCCCAGGAGGCTGCGATTGAGGCGATCGCCCCCCCCGGCGGCTACGGCCTCACCCTGCGCGATCGTCCCCAAATTATCCTCAGTCTTCCCCCCACCTCCGCCCAGCGAGTCGCCCTACTCTTTCGCAATGAAACCGGCGCTTTCTTTGAAAGCGCTCTCTTACCCATCCCCCAATCATCCAGGTCGAACCTGTTCAGTTCCCCAGAGCTCCAGTGGGTTAGCTTCCAGTTGCCCAACTCCTCCCAGCCCTTGCCCTCCGGTCGCTATCGCTGGTCGCTGGTGGTTGTCTGTGGCGCATCGATCGAGCCCGATGACCCAACCTTTATGGGCTGGATTGAACGCCGCGATGCTGCTCCAGAGATGGCTCAGCAACACCGAGCCAGCTCGCCCCAACAGCAAGCTCGCTGGTATGGCCAAAACGGCTATTGGTACGACATGGTCTACCATCTGACCAAGCTGGATCGATCGCAGCGCCTCTAAGCCCCAGCGCCCTTCGCCCAAAACAACGATACAGGGCTCAGAAATCAAGGCTCAGAAATCAAGGCTCAGAAATCAAGGCTCAAAAATCAGGGCTCAAAAATTCAGCAGCTTAATGCAATTATGCCCTTGACGCTCGGCCTGTTTGTAGCCATTTTCAGCCATCGCCAGTAGTTGTGCTGCCGTTTGGCCAGAGCTGGCTAAGGTACTCGCCACACCGATACTCACCGTCACCACCTGGGTAGGCCAGCCCATGTAGTTGGAAGAATGGCGGATGCCCAAGGCTTCCACATCCTGGCGAATTTGATTGGCCACCGCCAGGGCTTGCTCGGCGGTGCCGTGGGACAACAGCACCGCAAATTGGCTCGGGCCGTAAAGACCGATGTCTTCTGTGGTGCGATCGACACAGGCACGAATCGTGCGCGCCACCTGCTGCAGGCAAATTTCCGCCTGAATGGGGCCGCAGGACTCAAGGTAAACATTGAAGAAATCAATCCCGCACAGCAACAGCGAAACCGGCTGACCATTGCTAGCAAATGCCTCCCAGACCTGTCGCAAACGGGCATCAAAGGTTTCTCGATTCATCACCTGGGTCACTCGGTCGAGCCGATGGAGCCTCTGGAGTTCGCGCATTTGCTGCTCTAGTACCTCGAGCCGCTGCTCTAAATGTTGAAACTGCTCTAGGGGAACGACGGCAGCGGAGGGCAAGTGGGTGAGTGGGTCGGTGGCCATCGAGCCGGTATTGCGCAGAGGCGGACGCTGCACCTGTTGCAGCTGCGTCGCAAAAAACTGTCGATAGAGCTGACAGGCTAAATAGGCTCGTCCGTCCGCCTCAACGCGGATCAAGCCAACAGATTCGAGCTGATAGCCTACGCCTGCGTCGAGGAAAATGCCTGTGGGGCTGTGAATGACTTCGTATAGCGTTTCAGCCAATTCGGCGTTATTTTGCAATATCAACCCGTGACTGCGCAGGTAGCTGCCGAAGATGCCGTTGGTTTCGCTTGCCCGTTGGAGCAGGGTCTCCAGCGTCATGGTGCGGCTGGAGAGGTGGTAAAGGGCGATCGCCAGCAAATAGGGATGCCCCCCCAACAGGCTCATCAGGCGACTACAGTGATCTTCGTTAAAGTCGCCGAGGTTGTAGCGCTGGGCGAGCTGCCACACCTGGGTCGGCGTAAATTCGGGTAGCCGTAGCGACACCCCGATATCGAGCGAGGTCTGGACTGAGGGCAGATGACAATCGGTGGAGTAGGACAAAATCACCCGCAACTTTTGCCAGTTTTCTAGCCGCTGGGCCTCCTCATGCCATCCCCGCAGCAGGGAAAGGAATTCCTCAACGAGTTGCGGGTATTGGAACAGCAAATCCAGCTCTTGGAGCGCCAAGACCACAGGGTTTTTGCTGGGCTCCAGGATCTTTTGCTCGAGATAGGCGGTGCAGTTGAGCTTGCTCCCGATGCCGTGCTGCCAGTCCTCGTTTGGATTGGAGGATTCTCCGAGCTGGTGGGCGATCGCATGGCAAAACCAGCGCAAAAACGTATCCAAATTCGCAAACATCGCCGACTCAACCTGCCGTAGATTGAGCACCACCACGCGATAGCTAAACTTTTTGGCCTCCGCCATCAGTCGATAGAGGAAGGACGTGCGGCCCATCTTGCGGGGAGCCTTGAGCCGCAGCAAACACCCGGACTGGCGAATGGCTCGGGTGGCCTGCTGCTCGAAGGGATCACGCTCAATGTAGAGCGGGGAGTTGGCGGCGAGTGGCCCCGAAGGAAACTCCGGTGCATTCACCTGGGAAACTTGGTCGGCGCTCAGCAGCAGCTGCAGATTTTTCTTGGTGACCCTTGCGCCCAAAGCGTCCGACAGCGACTGCCAAAGCCGAGACCCCACTTCTCGCACGTAGACGCTGGCATACCCCGAGACCCTAGCAATTTCGCTGTAGGTGCGGTTTTCCCAGGAATTCTCCAAAATCAGCAACTCAATCGGCTCTAGAGGACGTCTGAGGATTTGCTCTGCCGCACCTTTAATGCTGTTAATACCGTTGACAGTCATACCCAAAGATTTGGTCTCCGATAAACACAGGCCGACATACACAGATCAATACACACAGGTCAATAAACACAGGCCAACCCAAATCGGTGTAATCTAATCCATAAACATGGCATTGGGATCATAGTCAGGGCTGCAACCACTCTAGGCGAGCCAATGGGAGAAGAGCAGATCCCACAGATCCCATATTGAGACATTCTCCCCCAAAAGGGGCAGGGCTCGACCCCATTGACAATTTTTCCTTCTGGGGGCTCTGTATTGCTAGCGATTTAAGACCCTGCTCCGAGGAATTCCTGAGCAGTGGGGCAAAATGCTTGAAAAATCAGCAATCTAAGCGGACTTTTATGCTCCTGGGAGCACTCTCACCTCGCTGCGCCCTCTTGTCTTGGCGTTGTTCTCATCGCTTGAGAGGATTTGTTAAGAAGTGTTAATAGGTTTTTGCCGAGGTCAGATGATTTTCAGGCAAGCTCAGCAGTGGAGGGTCTGCCCAGCGAGATAGCGCTAAGCTATATAGGGCGAGTTTAGGACTGCTTGTCCCTAAATATTCCTGGTTTGAGCGCTTAGGTTTGATACCCCTTGATCCTCCATGTTTGACAATCTTCTGCCCCCGCTCAATGAGCACAACTTGCCCTATCCAGACACCCTGCATCCGATCGTGGTGCACTTTGTCATTGCAATGGTTTTGTTCGCCTTTTTCTGTGATGTTGTCGGCTATTTCACCCGCAACAGTCGCTTGTTTGAAGTGAGCTGGTGGAACCTGTTTTTTGCGACGATCGCAGTCTTTATTGCGGTGATCTTCGGCCAAGTCGAGGCGGGTTTGGCCATGCCCTACGAAGTCGTGACTCAGACCCTGAATGTGCATACGCTGATTGGCTGGTCGTTGTCTGGAATCATTGCCACGGTGACGGGCTGGCGGTATATTTTGCGGTCGCGCGATCCCAAGACGCTCCCCCTGCCGTTCTTGGGGGTTGGTGCGTTGGTCTTTGGGCTAGTTCTGTATCAGGTGTATCTGGGTGATGAACTGGTTTGGGTTTATGGTCTACATACGGTGCCCGTGGTAGAAGCGACACGGGAGGGGTTGTTGTAATGGTGCTGGCTAACATGATGGTGCTGGCTGGAAGCCTAGGAACAAACGGTTTGCCCTATGGAATTCCGATTCATCCCAATTTGGTACATTTGACCCTGGGGTTGTTTATTGTGGCGATCGCCTTCGATCTCGTCGGCGTACTGTTTCCCCTCGAAAAGCCGGTCTTTAAATTGTTGGCGATTCCGGCAGTTCGCTCTAGCTTTTTCGATGTCGGCTGGTACAACATGCTGGCGTCGGCGATCGTGACTTTTTTCACCGTGTCGGCGGGTTTTTACGAAATTCTGCTGGCTGATCCCCCGGAGAACCTAGAGAGTGTCTGGGGCTTAAACGCAATGGACACGATGCTCTGGCACGGCGTCGGCGGCGTCTTGTTGCTGACGCTGATTGTTGGAATGACGGTTTGGCGAGGTTTTCAGCGCTTTGTCTGGCGCTCCGATAGTGCTCGACAGGTGCAGTGGAGCTATTTGCTGGCAGGTCTAGGTATTTTTGCGATTATGTTTGTCCATGGCACCCTGGGGGCACAGTTGGCGGCGGAGTTTGGGGTTCATATCAGCGCCGATCGCCTGCTGCAAGCGGGTCAGGATCCCAACCTTGTCCTGAAATTCTGATTCAAAAACTCTGATTCAAAAACTCTGATTCAAAAACTCTGATTCAAAACTCTGATTTAAAAGTTCTGATTAGAAGACCTCTTGCATGAAAAAAACAGGCCCTCTTATCCCCCAGCCCCTTAACTCCCCAAAAATGGGTAGCAAGGGGGC
>JAAUOP010000180.1 GCA_012034805.1 Synechococcales cyanobacterium CRU_2_2
AATTGCGCGCGGCGGAAGACCCTGAGTTTGAGACCTTTTACACCAAGAACATCCTTCTGAACGAGGGTATGCGTGCTTGGATGGCCTCCCAGGATCAGCCCCACGAAAAGTTTGTCTTCCCTGAGGAGGTTCTGCCCCGTGGTAACGCTCTCTAATAATTTTGTTGGTGGCGGTCGTGACGTTGAATCCACAGGTTATGCCTGGTGGTCTGGTAATGCCCGCTTAATCAACCTTTCCGGTAAGCTTCTGGGTGCCCATGTGGCCCACGCTGGTTTGATTGTTTTTTGGACCGGTGCGATGACCCTGTTTGAGGTCTCGCACTTTATTCCCGAACGGCCTTTCTACGAACAAGGCTTCATTCTTTTGCCCCACTTGGCGACCCTCGGCTACGGCGTCGGCCCCGGCGGTGAAGTTACGAGTGTCTTCCCCTACTTTGTCGTGGGTGTGTTGCACCTCATTTCTTCTGCGGTGCTGGGTGTGGGTGGTCTGTATCACGCCCTGCGCGGCCCAGAGACGCTAGAGGAATACTCTCAGTTCTTCAGCCAAGACTGGACTGATAAGAATCAGATGACCAACATTATTGGTTATCACCTGATCTTGCTGGGCTGTGGTGCGTTTTTGCTGGTCTTTAAGGCCATGTTTTTTGGTGGCGTCTATGACACCTGGGCACCCGGTGGCGGCGACGTTCGGGTGATTACAAACCCAACCTTGAACCCTGCTGTGATCTTCGGCTATCTGACTTCTGCACCTTTTGGTGGCGCGGGCTGGATTGTCGGCGTTGACAACATGGAAGACATCATCGGTGGCCACATCTGGGTGGGTCTGATTTGCATTGCAGGTGGCGTCTGGCACATCCTGACCAAGCCGTTTGCTTGGGCGCGTCGTGCGCTGATCTGGAATGGTGAAGCTTACCTTTCATACAGCTTGGGTGCGCTTTCTCTGATGGGCTTCATTGCCTCGATCATGGTTTGGTACAACAACACGGCCTATCCCTCCGAGTTCTATGGCCCCACGGGTGCTGAAGCCTCTCAGTCTCAGGCGTTTGTGTTCCTGGTTCGTGACCAACGCTTGGGTGCCAGTATTGGTTCTTCTCAAGGCCCGACTGGCCTGGGTAAATATTTGATGCGCTCTCCGACGGGTGAGATCATCTTTGGGGGTGAGACCATGCGTTTTTGGGACTTTCGGGGTCCTTGGTTAGAGCCTCTGCGTGGCCCCAATGGCTTGGATCTGGACAAGCTTCAGAATGACATTCAGCCTTGGCAGGTTCGCCGTGCGGCTGAGTACATGACTCACGCGCCTCTGGCCTCGATCAACTCTGTGGGTGGTGTCATCACTGAGCCCAACTCGGTGAACTATGTGAACCTTCGCCAATGGTTGGCGGGTTTCCACTTCATCATGGGCTTCTTCTTCCTAATCGGCCACCTCTGGCACGCGGGTCGTGCCCGTGCGGCGGCGGCTGGCTTTGAGAAGGGCATCGATCGCGAGACCGAGCCTGTGTTGGCGATGACTGACCTCGACTAATCGATCCCGATGGATTGATTTGTGTTCGTCTAGTTTCAGATCCAGTGGTTAAAGGAAAGCGCTTCGGGTAGAATCCGGAGCGCTTTCTGGTTTTAGGTCTTCTAGGTTAATTGGGAAATGGCGTGGAGCAAGAATTTTCGGGCGAGTATTTGGCAGCGCTGGAGCAGGAATTGCGATCGGGGCCTGTGAATCGCTGCAAGGAAGTGTTGGATATTTTGCGGCATTGCCCATCTGAGCAAGCGGTTGCGTTATTTTCTCGCATTGCCCAAGATGGCGAGTTTCTGAGGCGGCGGTTTGCGGTGATGGGATTGGCGAATCACCAGACGGAGGAATCGTTTCGGGTTTTGAGCCAACTGGCTCGGCGAGAGCGGGATTCGAATGTGCTGGCCGAGGTGGCCAATTCGCTGTTTGAGTTTGGTCATCCCGCCTTACCTCTTTTGCGGGAGATTTTTGAGCGCGATTCCCATTGGCTTTTACGCCAGAGTATCATTGCGATCGTGATGGAGAGTGATCGCGATGATATTTTGCTAGACATGGCGCAAAAGGCACTCCAAGATCCAGAACAGTCTGTGGTCGAGACCGGAATTCTGGCGCTCGGACATTTGCTGAGAGGAACTGAGGCCTCAACGGCACTGATGTTGTTGTCGAATGTAGTTAACCATGAGGACTGGCGCATTCGCTGGCGTGCCGCAACGGCGTTGGCCGTTTCAGCGAACCCAGTGGCCAAGGCGCTGCTGGCTGAGCTGAGGCAAGATACCCACCATCGGGTCGTTGCGGCGGCCCTAGAGGGCAGTATGGACTAAACCTGGTGGAAGGGGCATGGAGATCGCCTTCCCTGCCCCTGAAGAGATCTGGGAACGCGATCGCCGACCAGAGGGAATATCAACAAACTTATCTGGGCTTTAAGGTTCGGTTGTAAGTCTTCGGTTGTAAGTGCCACTGCAGGAAGCTCCAGCCCAAATCCAGCTCGAAACGCACCGGAAGAAAAGCTTTACAAGGTGCTCCTCGCTCTCATCAACGTTCAGCCTCTGGGCTAGCGGATCACAAGCCATCACCCAGTTACAGAAAGAGCTCAGAGGCCTTAGGAAATCACTCAATCGATAGGTTGCTTTCACAACTTTTGACCACTGACCGGTGTCTTGCTAGACGCATAGCCTTATGCAGGTCAATCCCAGCTCTCCCAGGGCCGCTCACTTCTAGTATGAAGAATTTTGGGCGAATTCTACCGTGGTATCACAGCAAACAATGTCAGAAATGTAACGAAATCATTACGTTTTCAGTGGACATCGTGGTACGGAAGTTTCTACGTATAGGCCAGCAGATTCTTTCCGGAAGACATTTTGTCAATCCGTATAGAATATTGAGCCTGAATCAGGGGTGAGGCCCACTCTTGTTTCATCTAGGCGATGTGTTATCTAATAGTGGCAGATGGCATACGAGTAGTATTTAGAACTTTTTTTTCTAAGTATTAGACGATTTTGTGCAAATGTGCGCTACTATCCGGTCGAGCCCCAAAAAGGGTTTGCAGATTTAGTTCACAGCCTTTCTAAAATTTTGTTCTCCCCGGTGAGACCTAAGCAGGCAGGGGCGAAGACGGTTTGGCGTCTTAGTTTTGGCTGTGAATCTACTCACGGTTGATCTCACTGGCACGGTCAGTGTCATTGACAATATTCCGGACTCAGCCGGTGAAAAGCTTTCACTTCGGTGGTGCTATCGTGTCCCATTCCAAAGCTGCTCCCCAACTTCCCAACCTCGGACTCTCCAACCATGACTCAACCCAACTGGCAAAAATTAGATCCCAATAATCTCCCTGAAGTTTCGGGGGTTTATGCGTTTTTGTGGCGGAAGCAATGGCTTTATCTCGGGCGTTCCGTCAATCTCAAGCAGACTCTCAGTAGCGATCCCTGGCCGTTCAAAATTGCCAAGAGTCTGGATGATGCAGAATTGCTCTGGATCGAAGCAGAAGACCACGGGCGAATGGAATCGAAACTCAAGCGTTTGGTGCGCGTCAAATGGCAGGGGGTTAGCGAAAATGCTCAAGCTTCTAGCCAGTTGCGCTGCGAACTGCCCGAGCACAGCCGATTTGAGCCGACGCCCATGTTGGCGCGATCGCTTACCCACGTCTAAGGTCACTCCCGTCTAGGTCACCTGTCCATCTAGCGTCAACAGTGCCCGATAGAGATCGGGCCTGCGATCGCGAAAGAACCCCATCCCTGCCCGAAATTCTTGAGCTTGGGCGAAGTTTAGGTCGGCATAGAGAATCGTTTCTGCGGCGCGATCGCCCTGGGCGACGATTTCTCCGGTGTAGTCACAAATGAACGAACTGCCGTAAAAATTGGCTTCCCCTTCCTGACCGACTCGGTTGGCAGCAGCGACGTAGCAAGCATTGCTGACGGCGTGGCCGACCATGGCTCGCTGCCACATCTTCTGGGTGTTGATCGCGCCAGCTTCGGGGGGCTCGGAGCCAATGGCGGTGGGGTACAGTAGCAAATCTGCACCCTGGAGTGCCAGGCAACGGGCAGTCTCGGGGAACCACTGATCCCAGCAGATAGCGGTACCTATGTTGCCGTGGCAAGTGCTGAAGGCTTGGAAGCCGGTGTCGCCGGGATTGAAGTAGTATTTTTCTTCATAGCCGGGGCCATCGGGAATGTGGGATTTTCGATAGATCCCCAGACGTTGGCCGTCCGCATCGAAGGTGGCAAGGCTGTTGTAGTGAGCTTGCCCTGCTTTTTCGAAGAAACTGATGGGCAAGACGAGGTTGAGTTCGGCGGCGATCGCCTGAAACTGTTCCAAAAAGGGATGCTTCGCCACCGGATGGGCCAGGGAAAAGGCAGATTCTCGCTCCACCTGAGGGAAGTAGAGTCCCTCAAATAATTCCGGCAGTAGAACGATCTGGGCTCCAGCGGCGGCAGCGGTGCGAACTTGGGCGATCGCCTGGTCAATGTTTCGGTTGAGTTCGGAACTTAGCCGCATCTGAACCACGGCAAGACGGACAGGGGTAAGAGAAAGCATAGGATTGATCACAGGAGATAGCCGATTCTTGGCCGGACGACGGTGAGTTCGTCTTGGCCCAGGGTTGCGGTACAAGGTTACGGTGTTACGGTTTTGATGAATTCGCTTGGATGGATTGGTTTTGATTTATTCTAGGGCCGACCAGAACCGACCCTTGGGCTGCTGCTGGGTGGCGCAGTGGAAGGCACCGCCGCCGTGAATGAGTCCCCGAGCGGGGAGACCGATGACGGTGCGATCGCCCTGGCCCTCTCCAAAGGCTTCTTGCAAAACTTCCAGCGCCAGCTCGTCATTGCGATCCCCATAGGTTGGTACCAGCACCACATCATTGGCGATATAAAAATTGGCATAGGTTAACGGCAACCGTTCCCCCTGAAAATCGAGCTGCTGCTGGGGCAAGGGCAGCGGGATGACCCGCAAGGGCTGGCCTGCGCGATCGCAAAACGCTTCTAGTTGCCGACAATTGGCCGCCATCGGTTCAAAATTGGCATCGGCGGGATCGGTGCACACCGAAGTTACGACCGTACACTCACCCACAAACCGCGTGATCGTATCCACATGACCATCGGTGTGGTCGCCTTCGAGCCCTTGGTCGAGCCAGATGACTTCGGTAATGCCCAAATATTGACCTAATGCCGTTTCAATTTCCGCCATGGAGCAGTGCGAATTGCGCGAGGGCGTCAGCAAACATTGCTTCGTTGTCAAACAGAGCCCCGTTCCGTTCACATCAATCGATCCCCCCTCCAGAATCAATCCGGGATAGAACAGGTGTAGACCCAACTGTTTTGCCATGGCGTCGGGAATTTGGTTGTCGAGTTCCCAGGGGAAGCGATCGCCCCAAGCATTAAACTCCCAGCTCACCGCCGCTAGCTCGGCCTCATCTGCGGATGCTGCCTGATTACCCGACAGATCATGCGGCAGGTCACGCTGGACAAAAATTGGGCCGCTGTCCCGCAGCCAAATGTCGCGATTGGGAATTTCGTGCAGGGTAATGGCGTCAGACAGGTGCGATCGCGCCTCCTTTTTCGTGGCTTCGTCATGCACCAACACCCGCACCTGCTCGAATTCTGCCAGGGTATTGAGAAAACCGGCTAGGTCAGCCTGGGCGATCGCCAAACACCCGGACCAATAGGCATCATCCCTGGGCCAGACGCTCCAGGTGGCGGCATGGGGTGCCCACTCTGGGGGTAGAAAAAATGGGTGACTCATTCAAATCTCGCACGTTTCGATCGCACGTTCCGGGAATTGGACAAACCCAATTGTCTGACAAAACCTGCGGAACGACCCTGGACGAGCTGCAAAATCATGAATTGAATCAGCCGAGTTTTTTGAAGGTTGGGGCGATCGCCTCTGTTCGACTGTGACATCCAGTTTTCGATGAGTGTTTGCGAGGTGTTTGCTCGCGGTCGCTGGCGCAACGCCAGGATGGCCTAGAGTGCGCTGCCCGACCACCACTGGCAAAGCCTTGGCTTGGAGCGCAATGGCTGTGGAGATCAGTGATTCAATCTCAGGAATGCTAATCTCCGAGGGGTGTTGTTTGTTATGAAACAAAATGTAACGCCGTATCCACTGAATATAGGTTTCCTCGGTACGATAAGGGGAGTCTTTGAAGCGAATTTGTTTGCTAACCTATTCTAGGAGCGCCTTGGGCCGGGTTGACTTGGCGAGCGATATCAAGAAAGTTTCTGCCTATCATCCTTATATGCGGGTTATACGGAAATTTTCGGGATATCGTCTAAGGGATATGTAGAAAGTTTCCGCCTATCCTGCTCTCTGGGGGTGATATACGGAAAGTTTCCGCCTACAAATAAGTTAGACTTATTAATTGAAAGTAGCCATGAGTCTACATATCGAATATAGGTGCGACAAATGCAACTTTAACTTTCTTGGTGGTCATAGTGATCTCAGTGGTTCTAGTTTTCGTGTCTGTCACTTTCAATCTATCTGTAAAGGCTGTTTGACTTCCTTCTCGATTTTCAGTGAAGATCTAGGCTATCTCCAATCTGATAAACTATGCTTTCTTCTTCCTAAACCCTTGTTTGTTGTACCTAGAAAACAAAACAAGACAGAGCAGCGAGAATGGAAAAGGCGAATAAAGCGGGCAGATAAAGCTGAAAAAGAACAACTTAGATTGGAATGGGAACAATTAACTCACAATAAGATGATCGATGAAGTGAGATTGGGCATTCCCATACAGGTCACTGCATTTAATGGCGGTATTCATCTAGAATTAGATACTATCCACTGCCCAGAATGTGAATCCGTTGGAAAAATTGTTTTGGGATTTACGCCAGATGAAGTCTGCCCGAAATGTGACCAAGGTCTTATGTCCTGTAGTTTGTAATTGTTCTGTCTGTTGGTTTAGCGTCTAACAATTCGGATGGAGCGGGCTGGTGAGATTGATCTGTAATAGTAAGACGTGGCTCAAAGCCGCTAATCCGACCCGTTGGGCTGCTTCGTTTCCTGGTTGTGGCTGTCCTCGAAGATGGTTTGCTAAAATTGCAAAGTTTTCGTTACTGAGATTTTTCATGCAACCTGGTCTCCGCAGTGGCAAGCTGACAAAATGGAAAGATGAGCGTGGATTCGGTTTTATCCAACCCGTTGATGGGAGTCAAGAAGTTTTTTTGCATATTTCTGAAGTTAAAGATGCAACCCGTCGTCCACAAGAAAACGACACGATTTATTACCACTACGTAGTTGACTCAGATGGAAAAGTTCGTGCTTGCAACGCATTTATTCTGGGAGCAAGAAACAAATCAGCATCTTCAAGTAATCGCGCTACCCCCGCCAATATCATTGTTTCGAGCTTTCCAATAATTGAGGTCGTCCTGTTGTCACTTTTGCCTTTGGTTGGAGCAACTCATTTTACATGGACAACGCGCAATCCCCTTCCACTCGCTCTTTATCCTGTAATGAGTTTGGTGACCTACGCCCTATACGCTGATGATAAATCTCGCGCTAAACGAAAGGATTGGCGAACTTCTGAACAAACGCTACATCTGTGTGAACTTGCAGGTGGATGGTTGGGCGGGTTTATTGCCCAGCGGGTACTGCACCACAAAAGTCAGAAAGAGTCTTATCAAGTAGCGTTTTGGGCGATCGTTATAATTCATTACACTGCATGGCTATTGTGGCTATTTTTAGGAAGAACACTACGGCTTTAGCCCTGCTCCATGCGTTAGCAGACATCACTTTGATCTGGCTTACAATAAAAAGGTACAGGGTTTTGCCTATTAGTTTTGAAAGGAGAAAAGATGGCAACACTAATCTTGAGTGATGAGCAGGTGATCGAACTTGTTAAACAGTTGCCAGTTGGGCAACAGGTAGAGGTATTCAGATTCTTACTGCTCCAACAGTGGGGAAATGGGAATCACTATCACGTTATGGAGCCGAAAAAGCAAGGCTAGTTTCCCAAGAGAGAGGTCTTGAGTGGGACGGGATGTCTGAGGAAGAACGTGAAACTTTCATTGATGATGTGGTGCATGAAGACTAATGCAGTGCATCGTTGTTTTTGATACCAATATCTTGCTTTCTGCCCTGTTATCTACGAATGGTAACCCATTTCGATGTCTAGCTCTAGCAAAGATAGGGCAGGTTGAATCTGTAACCTGTCAAGAAATTTTGGATGAATT
>JAAUOP010000181.1 GCA_012034805.1 Synechococcales cyanobacterium CRU_2_2
GCTGGCTGTCGCCTCTACTTCTACCTCGAAATGCTGCACCTCCAGGGCAAAACCCCAACTGAACGCCAAATCTGCGAGGATCTCAAGATTTCATCCAGCACACTCCGTAAGTGGCTCCCAAAAATCCACGACTGGAGCCACTGCGCCGACTGGCTCCAACTCCCAGGCCGCAAAGGGCCAGAATATGCGATTCAACTGCGGATGCATAAAGCCCTAGGCGGCGTCATGGAAGCCTTTACCGTCGCAGGCCGCATCGACCTTGTCACCGACACAGAAGTCATCGAAATCAAAAGAGTTGCCGATTGGAAAGATGCCGTCGGTGAGGTCATGGTCAAAGGCCAATCCTTTCCGAATCACCGGAAACGCATTCATCTCTTTGGCCAAGTAGAGAAACTGTGGGAAACCATCCTTGCTACCTGCACCTCCCTCGACATCACCGTCACCATTGAACCAGCACCAGCGCTATCGATCGTGCCCAAGCCAAACCCTTTGGGCAATGCCGTCTAACCCTATTCCGCTTAGGGCAATTTCGCCAATCCGAAATTCTATTTTCAGATTGGCGAAATTCTACAACAGGCTGTCCATAAGGTTCATTACATGGATCGCACCCTCAGATAGTTCCGACGAATCCGGCAAAATCTGCTTCTCCAACACCCCTTTCAGCGCAATCAACTTCAGACTATTCTCAGCCAAAGTCTCAGCGATCGCATCCGCCGCCGGAAGATAGCCGATCGCCCCGACATCCGACAGCGCTGCCCGCCGTAGCTGGAGATCATCCCCCTTCAGCGCCTCAATCAGAAGATTCCCATAGGCTGCATCCCCAGTTAGCTGGTACATCGCGCGATCGGCAGCATACTGAACCCTTGGCACCGGATGATCCAGAAACGGCGCAACACTAGCAACATGCTCCTGGGCATTCAGCGTCCCAAGAGCCTCCATCAAAGCATCATAGGGCTCATAGAGATCAGGAACCTGTGGATTCAGCTCCGTCTCGATCAGTCCATTGTTCAGGCGTCGGACCAAGGCAGGAATCGCCACTGCACTGCCTAACATCTCCAAGGACTGCGCCGCCGCCTCCCGCACATAATAGTCCTCACAATCGAGAGCCTCAATCAAAGCCGGAACAGACTCCTGCGCATCTAGTTTCCCCAAGGCCCTAGCCGCATTCCGCCGAAAGGGATAGCCCCCATCCTCTGTCCGATCGTCCTCATCCTTCAACGCCTGGGTCAACCGCTCGATCGCCAAAGGCGACCTCACCTGAAATTTCCCCAACCACCAAGCCGAATAGAACCTCAGCCCTAGATCCGGGCCAATCAGATTATCGATCGCCTGTTCGACAGTGATTTGGGGGCTGGAATCGATCGGGTGCATCCATGGTGGGTAAGCAGATGTGATTTAAAAGTAGTTTTTTTGAGAAGTGAACTCCTTTCCACCGTACTCTGAATTGAGCTGAAATTGAACAGTTGCAGGCTGATCGCAAGGGCTAGGGGGCAACATTGGGTAAAGGTCAATCAAAAGCACTGGACTTAGATCAGGCGATCGCACAGGCCGAGGAACTGTTTTGGAAACAGGCTCTGGTGATGTGCCAAAACCAAACCGTGGGGGCCGTCGCCGCAATTCAAAACCACAGCCCAGGGGACTTCCATGGCGATCTGAACTATGGCGAGGTCTTCATCCGCGACAATGTGCCCGTCATGGTCTACCTGATGATCAAGGGCAAGACTAAGGTGGTGCGGCACTTTCTCGACATTAGCTTCAGCCTACAGAGCACCAAAACGCCGACCGTGGGGATCTTTCCCACTAGCTTTACGGAGCGTGATGGACTGGTGATGGCTGACTACGGCCAGAGGGCAATCGGTCGCGTAGCTTCAGTGGATGCCTCCCTATGGATACCCATCTTGGCCCACCTCTACGTCCAGAAGACGGGGGACACCGAATGGGCTGCCCAATCCAAGATTCAAGTGGGACTAACGCAGTTGCTGACCTTGTTGCTACGGCCCAGGTTTCATCATGCGCCGACGCTGTATGTGCCGGATGCTGCCTTTATGATCGATCGCCCCCTAGACGTATGGGGCGCACCACTGGAGATTCAGACTTTGCTGTATGGGGCTCTACTCTGCTGTGCCAAACTGCTCAAGATTGGTTTGGCCCACAAGGGTATCGTGAATCCGCCGGTGGATGGGAATCTCCCTCGGCATCAGATTCCTCGCGATCCGTTTACGGCCCAGCAGGTGAAGCATTATGTGGGTGCGATCGCCTGTGCCAAGGACCTGCGGCGTTATTTACTGCGCCATTATTGGGTGAATTCCAAGTCGATCCAAGTGCTGCGGCAGCGGCCTAACGAGGAGTATGGCGATCGGGCCGTCAATGAGTACAACATCCGCACGGAGACAATCCCCCATTGGCTCCAAGACTGGCTGGGGACTCGTGGTGGCTATCTGTTAGGCAACATCCGCACGGGGAAGCCCGATTTCAGGTTCTTCACGCTGGGGAACTGCCTGGGGGCGCTGTTTGACGTGTTGAGTTATAGCCAGCAAGAGGCGCTCTTCTATTTGATTGCGCAGAACCAGAAGGACCTGGTTGCCCAGATGCCGCTGACGCATTTGCCCATCCGCCCCTGGAACGATGAAGACTGGCGGCGTGACACGGGTTATGACCCTAAGAATCGGCCCTGGTCCTACCATAATGGCGGCCATTGGCCCTGCTTGCTGTGGTTTCTCTGTGTGGCTGTGTTGCGGCTGCCGCAGGTCTATACGGGCGTCAATAGTGAGTTTCAGGAGGTTACCAGGGAATTGCTGGAGTCCTCCTATAAGCTCTTGCTCCAACAACTCCCGGCCCAGCGCTGGGCAGAATATTTCGATGGCCCCACCGGACTCTGGACAGGTCAGCAAACCCGCTATTACCAAACCTGGACGATCGTTGGTTTTCTCTTAGTTCACCATCTTTTGGATGTCGATCCGAGGGCGGCCAGAATTTTGGATGTGCCCTCTTTGAAGGAGCTTTGTCGACCTGATTCAGTCTGATAGTTCAGATAACAAACATTATCTGTAGTCTACTGGTCGATCGATTTTGTCAAGTTTCGGGGGCGATCGATGTCGAGTCCCCGTTGTTTTGCGATTTCATGGGCGAGGAGTTGGAGCGGGATGACGTTGATGATCGGAGCCAGTAAATCATTGGTCTCAGGTACTTGGAGGACTTGATCAAAGATGTCGTGAGTTTCGCTAGAAACTCCTACCAGATAGGCACCGTAGGCTTTTAATCGTTCTAGTTTTTTGAGTGTTTCAGCGTTTTTTGAGAAGCCTTTTTTGACGATCGCAATCACTGGAAATCCTGGTTCAATGATGGCGATCGGACCATGCATAAAAGTTCCTAAGCTCGATCCTTCTGATGAAATATAAGTGGTTTCCTTCATCTTTAAAGAACCTTCTAAAGCAATTGGATAATTAATACCATCACCCAAAATTATCAATCTATTTTTGATAAAATATTAGTTGCGATAATAGATGTTTTGCACGATTCAATTGTATCGCTTATTTGTTCTGATAAACTTTCAATGAAACTATCTTTGACACTATTAATAGATAATCCTAGTTTTAGTAATAAAATAAGTTGTGATGTGAATGATTTGGTTGCTGCAACAGCTAATTCTTCTCCAGCAGGCGTTTGAATGGTTTGGGTGCAGAACTTATGAAGTGGTGTGTTCGATCGATTGGTAATGCCTAAGGTTTGGGATTTTTGAGCTGGGCTGATTGATTCAACGGCTTTAAAAATATCTGCGGTTGTACCTGATTGACTTAGTAGAATTAAGAGGTTGTTTTTTTCTTGTCTGATTTGGCGATCGACCATATTCGCCGCATCAAAAACCATCGTTAGTTTTCCAGTTAAATGTTCAAACCAGAATTGTGCAACTAGCGCAGCGTGGTAACTCGAACCACAGGCAAGCAATTGAAAAGAATCTGGGTTTTTCAGTGACTCTAACAATGACAAATCCATATCCAAACAGCGCTGGGCAATCTCGGGCTGTTCCAGAATGTTTTTCAGCATTTCAGAAGACATAGAATCTTTCCTCCGCGAAGCTAGAGATACTCTAGCCTAAGCTGATTCGGTGTTCCAAGAGCCCCTTGGTCTGACAAAATTGAAGCAGATGTTCGATGAAACCTTTGAAGACGGTTATGGATAATTCCCCTAGCGCTTACCTTGCTCCGGCCCTACCACCGAAGTTTTCTGTCGAAGAGGCTGATGCGATTAACGATCGCGTCAACGATCTGCGGGTCTCGGGGCAGTTCGATCCGCAAGATGGAGCCATCCTGCAAGATATGGTGGAATGCTTAGGAGATAGTCGGGGCACCGTTCGTCTCCGGTTTGCAACGGTGCTAGGTGAGATCGGTCAGCCTGCCACCGCCATTCTGCTCAAAGCTCTAGCTGAACATCCTAATCCCGTTGTCCGCCGCGCCGTGGCCAAAACCTTGACTTTGATTGGCGATCCATCTGCGGTGCCCGGTCTCATCCAGGCAGTCCTACACGATGAGGATACAGTCGTCAAAAGTTCCTCCGTTGGAGCCCTGGCCCGAACTGGGCAGATCGCTGTGCCGACACTTCTATCCTTGCTGACCGATGCGACAACCCCTGAAAACCTGAAGGGTCTGGCAGCTTGGGCCTTAGCCTTCATCGGTCTAGATGCAAAGGATGCTCTGCTGGAGCAGATTCACTCTGATAGTGTCGAGGTGCGATCGGCCATTGTGGCCGCGATCGTCAAGATGGCCCAGGAGGCCCCCGATGAACAGATGTTTGAAATCCTTGTGGAGGCTTTGCAGGATTGGGACTTGACCGTTCGCCTAGAAGCGATCGCGGCCCTCGGCAACCTCGCCTATTTACCTGCCCAACCCAAACTCTTCACCCTGCTCACGGATGAAGAGGCTGAAACTAGGCGATCGTCGGTGCTTGCCCTAATGAAGATGGGTGATACTACAGCGATTCCCCAGCTAGAGACTGCCCTCACTGTTGAACCGGAAGAGAGTATCCAGAAAGTTATTCAGTTGGCGATCAGCCAGTTGCAACGCCAGATGGATGATGATGACTGGGATTAGCTTTGGCGGTTGTAGTTTCTCACTAGGTCCGATCGAGACAATGCGCTATTTGCCATCTCCCGAATGTAGGGGTCAAAAGTTTCGGTGTCGGTGATCTTTTGGAGCAGGACGGCGGCGCGATCGTCTTTGATGGCACCTAGAGAGTTGACGATCGAGACGGCTAGGCCGACATTGTCTGTGGCAGTCAGGGCTTCATCAAAGATGTCTATGGCAGGAGTTCCGATTTCCCCTAGGGCCATGGTGGCTGCAATATGGACGACAGGGTTCTCATCTTGCATCGCGGCCTTGAGGCCATCCAGTCCAGCCTGGGGAAAGGGTTGATCGCGGTACATCACGGCAACCTGGGCCAGGGCCTTGGCGCAGCTACCTCGGACGGTGACATTGTCGCTCTTCAGCATGCCATCGACGGTGTAGGGAATGGAGTCCTGGCCGATTGCCCCCAAAGTCTTGACCGCGCAGCGGCGATAGACCACATCTTCATCATCTAGGGCCGCGATCAACCGCTCGATAATTGCCTTATCTGGCGTCTCGCTATAATGCTCGGCCAAGTCCCACATAGCGTCATCCCGGAGATTTGGGTTGGGATGCTTGAGCTGTTCAAAAATTTCGTCGGTAGTCATAGGAATTTAGGAGATTTGTTAAACAAGGCTGGCAATCTTGGCTCGAATCGACCAATCGGGGTCTTCGGCTAGGCGGTCGAACCCACTTCTATCACCCAGCTTGTCCAGGGCGAGGATGGCACCATAGCGCAGATCCCACAGCGGACTTTCCAAGCAAGGTGTCAATAGTTCAATGGCCTTGGGATCGCCCAGTTCGCCGAGGGCCATGGCGGCAGCGGCGCGGGACTTCTGGAACTGGGGCTGACTAATATTCAAACCCTCTGCCAAAACATCGTAACCCGGTTCATAGCGTAACCAGCCCAGTAGTTTCATCACATGATAGTGGGCTCCGTAGTCCTCTCGGGCCTTGTCTTGATAGGTTTGGAGTAAGGCTGCGCCGACGGCTGGGCGATCGCTATGCTCTATCAGGGTCTTAGTGGCCAAATAGGCGCGGGCAAAGTCAGTTTCGTAGAGTTCTTGGATCAGGCGATCGATCGCTGGGGTGTCGTCGTAGGCATGGATTAGCTGCAAGTCCTTGGGATGGTCATACAGCGCCTTTTCAAGTTCTGGTCCGATGACTTCTGCCTGAAGTGCTCCGGTGGGCAATCCTACCTCAGCTAACATTCTGAGTCCTCGCATTCTGAAAACTAGAGATACAGGGGCCTGACTGATGTAGGGGATGGCTGGATAGTAGTTTGTGTCGATCAGATCTTGGATGCAGAGTCGGCGAGTGTAGACGTTTGGATGGAAGAGAAACTCCATTACTGATTCCATCACTTCTTCATTTCCGGTAAACCGATAGACGGTGGCCAGGGCCGCGCTAGCGATCGTTTTATCTTCGTATTCAGTGAAGGATTGGATGCGATCCAGGGCCGGATGATAGTCGAGCTTGGCGATTGTGTGGATGATCGCCCGGTAGCTTTGGTTTGGGACGGCGAGGAGTTGGGCTAGGGTTTCTAGGATCGCTGAGTCTTCAGTACCGATCTCGCCGATCGACCAGGCGGCATTTTCGATCGTATAGGTGTCGTCGGTTTCGGTGAGGCAGCCATGAATGGTGGCAAGGCCGCTCTTGGCCTTGAGTTTGCCGAGGGATTCGATGGCCTTGCGGCGGACAATCCGGTTGTCGAGGCTGGGCTCGCGATTTTCAATGGCCCGAGTGAGTGCCGCGATCGATTCTTCGGAGGGAAAAAAAGCTAACTGAGAGGCGGCAATGTAGCGGGAGTCGTCCTCTGTTAGTTGATCAAGGGGTTTGTCCAAGACTGCGATCGCGTCAGATTCGGAGAGTCCAAAAAGGTTGGCAAAGCGATTATTCATGGGACAAACAGGTAAAGCAGCATTACATAAACAGATCCCCGGCTTCTAAATAATAGAAACCGGGGATCGATCGCTTCAACTAGCGCTTAGTCTAGTCGTCGCTCCAAGTCACTAGGACAGGGAGTTGATAGCGTAGTCGAGGAGTGCGTTGTACTCGGTCAATGCCTGTGCAGACATGTCGCGAGGGGTGCAACCACGGTTACGGGCAAAGCTCAAAGCTTCAACGTAAGGAGCGGTGGGCAGGTTCAAAGCACGGTAGACTTCACGACCACCAGCAATACCCCACTCGTCCAAAGGACCGGTACCACCCACAACGAGGCAGTACTGGATCAAGCGCATGTAGTGCTTGACGTCACGGGCGCACTTGGCCTTGAAGGTGTCGTTGGAGTTAGCTTCGCCAGCGTTGTTGAGGTAGGGATACTTCTTGATGCAAGCATCGTAAGCTTCCTTAGCAACGTTGTCGAGGTTAGCAGCCAGCTTTTCAGCAGCTTCCAAACGAGCAGAAGCACGTTGGATAGAACCTTGGACGGATTCCAGGTCAGAGGTGCTAGGGAAACGGCCAGCGGCGTCAGCAGCGGCGATTACCGTTGTAACTACAGATTTCATGTTCGATCTCCCGAATGGATTTTTCTTGTAAATGAGGTGTCAAATTGCTGTGCCAACAAGCAACAGCTTTAAGCTCAGAGCGCTAATTAGCTCAGGGCGGAGATGACGCGATCGAAGTAGCTACCAGCTTCCGAAACGAGGCTAGCGCAACGATCTTCAGTCACAATAGAACCCATCTTGCGGAGGCGAGCACCAGCAAGAGCTTCGCTGGGCTGATCCTTAATGTGAGCAGCAGCCTGTGCTTTCATGATTTGCACGGCACGCACGGTGGAGGAGGTGGGCACGCCCAGAGCGGCGTAGGTTTCCTTCAGACCGTTCAAGCAGCGATCATCAAGCACGGAAGCGTCACCAGCTAACAGGGCGTAAGCCACGTAGCGAAGGACGATTTCAGCATCGCGCAAGCAAGCAGCCATGCGACGGTTGGGGTAGCAGTTACCACCGGCTTGGATCAAGCCTTGGTTTTCGCAAATCATACCGGCGACAGCGTCGGAGACCATGCAGCTTGCGTTAGAAGCAATTGCATTCACGGCATCCAA
>JAAUOP010000042.1 GCA_012034805.1 Synechococcales cyanobacterium CRU_2_2
GATTTTTGCGGCCCCCTCGGGCCGAATCCACCAAACCACAAAGCCATGACTTTTTTACCCGAAAACTACAAAGTTCCTAAAGGCCGAAGGCGGCAACTATCTAAAGTTGCAAGACGGACGCAACACCGTACGGGTGCTGTCAGACGTGATCACCGGATACCTCTACTGGAGCGATGACAACAAGCCGCAGCGATCGCGCGAGCGTCCCGAGGGTGTACCGGATCGCATCCGCCTTAACGACGACGGGAAGCCGGACAAACCAAAGCATTTTTGGGCTTGCGTTGTTTGGGATAAGGCCTCTGTCAAGATTTGGGAGATCACCCAGAGGTCTATTCAAGATGCGATCGCTGCGCTGGCAGAAGACCCGCAGTGGGGGCACCCACGCGGGTACCAACTGACGATCAATCGTGCCGGCAAGGGGCTGACTACCGAGTACTCAGTAGTTCCGTCACCCCCTTCTGCGTTACCTGCTGAGGCGATCGCGGCATGGAAAAGCCGGGACATTGATCTGGATGAGCTATACATGTCTGGCGACCCGTTTGCCCCAGCGGTGGAGAGGCTGGGTGCTGCTGGCAGCTACAGCGAGTCACGAGCGTTGAGGTTGTTAGAAGACGGGTTGCGGCGATCAGAAAACCCAGGACAGATCCAGCAATGGGCAGAATGGGCTGACAAAGGAAAGCAGCTTGATTGCATCTCTCGGTATGCGGGAGATGTTGGGCGGGCAAAAAGCTTGGTTGCGGCGATGGTGGGCGATCGCCTCGCCGAACTGAGCGTCCCCGTGGTTGATGAGGCCGATATCCCGTTCTGAGCCGTTGAAATACTCACCGCCCTAAAGGGACAGTGATTCTTGACGCTTCACTGGGTTTCGCTACCGAAGTAGTCTTACAATCCCTCAGCGTCCATTTAGAGTCGTGGCGATAGGATACCGCTAAAGGCCCGTGATTGCAAATCACCACCGCTTCCCCCGCCGATCGATTTCCACGCGGCTAAAGCGCCCAAAAAACTGAAGATGGACGATCGCGGGGCCAAAATACTGCAAGATGGCGATCGCCTCTTGATGGCCCAGCTCCTTGGTCGTCCCTTGTTTGATAGCCAAAAGCCGCCGATAGGTAACCCCCTGGATACCGTTGGCGGCTTCTTTTAACGTCACCTTTTTGGCAGCACAAAGGATGGGCAACAGTTGAGACCATACCGCCATTTCACTGCCCGCAGAAATCACTAATTCGACTCTAGCCTCTTCCTTGCCCTGCACACCCGTTACTGATTCTGGGGACTCAGTGCCCATTTTCGCTCTCCTGTAGCAAAAATGTGGGATCCAGCTCCGCGTTCGCCCGCATTACAGGTTTTCTTAAGGCATCTTGGGGACAGGTATTGGAGAGGTGGCCAGTGTTGTATTTTTTGGATTTCGTCAGCCCGGAGGGGGGCATGTTCGTCTCGACTTGCGCGGCAAGTCGGCGGAACTTGGTCGTGCTAGTGCCACAATCGCCCCGTTGCGCCATTTGTCAGTTAGTCGGTACCATGCCGAGCTTAGTCGGGGCGACGAGGTAAGCGATTGGATGATCCGAAACCTGACGACGAGCAATGCTTTGAGCCTGAACGGGACTCAAGTAGGCGATTCACCTGTGGTTTTGACGCCGGGGGACACGCTGCGACTTGGCAAAGCGCAAGCGACCTACTGCCTTGACGCAGAGGCGACTGTCCCAGGAGCTCTGCCCCGATTGGCCGATTTCGCTGGCCCCCAGCTTCGCCCAACGGCTGAGTTTTTGGAGCGGCTGAGCTGCGTCGAGGGGGCGATCGCCGAAGTTCAAGCTCGACTCCAGGAAAATGAGGCGCTAGATGAGCGCACGCGCCAAACTCTAGAGCATGTCGCTCATGAGCTGCACGGGTCAGGCGAGCGATTTGATGCGCTCGCCAAGCAGATCCAGTCATCCATGGCGGTTGCATTTGGGGCGATCGCCATCAGCCTGCTGACCGCCACAGCTGTAGGGATTGTGAAAGACACGACCAAGACCAATGATTTCCTTCGGGCAATTTACGAGCAAATAGGCAGTCCAGAGGGCGCTGCCCAGCTAATCATCGCTGGCGGTAGCGCCTTTATGGCATATCCGCGTCGCAACAAGTCAGGCACGTCTGCGCCTTTCCCTCAGGCCATCCCTCAACCCGATCCCGACATGGAGACAGCAGGTTATGCCCCAACTCCCGGCCCAGCCCGGCGCTTTGAATCAAGCCGATATCCTTTATCTGGCACCGGCATCCCCGACCTTGCTGAGAGAGGCGATCGCGCAGGCCGCTGAGGCAACCTTCGCTCGATTCGACGGATTGGCAAATCGACTCCAACGCGCCCATTTTTGGCTCAAGCCGCCCACGAAACCGGCGAGTTTCGCTGGCTCAAAGAGATGGGCAGCGACAAGTATTTGGCTGATTACGCTGACGGCGATCGCAACTACTGTGGCCGTGGATGGCTGATGACAACTTGGCGTCCAAACTACGGGCGGGCTGAACGTGTCTTGGCGTGCAACTGCCTCAACTCGCCTGAGGTATTGCAGGCTTACCCATGGGCGGCTCTGTCGGCAGGGGTGTATTGGTCAGACAATAAATTGGGCGACCTAGCCGCCAATGACGATATTAAGGCGGTGACAAGGTGGATCAATGGCGGGCTGACTCACCTATCAGCCCGCAAGCGTTATTTGGTCAAAGCAAAGGCGATCTACGGCATCTTGGAGGGGCAGGGTGGACAAAGGCAATCCGATCGCCGACTTCGACAAATTAGGACTCCTCTCTGAGGGTTTGGATGATATGGATTCGGCTAAGTATGTGGCGGGGCAAGCGATCGCGTTGGGCCGATTCCTCGCAAAAATCCTCAATCAACCTTTGACCAAAGTCACTATCAAGGGAGAGAGGATAATTGAGATCACAAAAACAAGCCGAGGATATTCGGCGCAATTCAAATAAAAAAGGACAGTCGAGAGAGCGAGCTGTCCTAGAGGCACATTGGAGATGTGAAATTTCGGCTAGCCACAGTATAAACCGAGGTAAACATGTCAAGCAAAGTCCTAGATTTCGTTGAGCAGCCCGATGCTTACACCTGTCAAAGTGCTGCGATCGCCCGCGTGCTTGGCACCACTGACGTAATGAGTATCCGCCATTTGCTAACCGAAGGTGGACGGGATGCAGGCGACCCCTGGAACATGGGTCAATATTTGGGAAAGTACTGTCAAGAGTACAGGTTTAGCCTGACGGCGTCGCTTAACGATGCACGCAAAGCGCTTGAAGCTGGCTTCCAACTGATCACTCATGGCTTTTTTACCGGGTCGGGCCATGTAATTGGCTTAAGCCGAGTGAGTGCTGACCCCAAGGCCCTCAGTTACCGCTTTAATGCCGAAGACCCTTGGTACGAGTTTGACTTCCTGAGCTGGAGCTACACACGCAACAGTGGAGACGACGTAAGCTATAGCAGTTACGGGATCTATGCAGCTTGTGTCGCGTCAAGCAGTGTCTCTCACGCCGCCGAAATCTATCGGCGCGGCGAGTTGAACTCAGCGATGGGCAACATGTGGCTGCACATCATTAAAAAACTAAAAAGCTCACGATCGCCTAGTAGTTGGGGACGATCGCGAGCAACATGTACTTTGTCAGTCAAGACCTAGCTTCTCCGAAAAAACGACCCTTTGATTTTACCGTTTTTGGCGGGTGGATAAATGCATCCGGACGACCAAATCACAGCCCTGAAGCAGGCGATCGCCCAGCAGTTTGGTTGGCTCGATCGCGATCGCACTCGGCTAGAGAAACAGTTGCGGGCTGCGACCCATCGCATTGCCGTGCTCGGCGCTGAGAATCGGGCCTTGAAGCTGCGGGTTGCGCTTCTGCTGGTTACTTTGGTGGTGACGATCGCGGTGCTTGCTGGTTGGCGATCGCCGAAGTGACCGAAATAATGGGTACAAGCCTCCCCCTTTAGGGGGACTTTTGGATCGGATGCCTCATCGAGGGCTTTGAACAAACACACACTCATTTATTCAAGCAAGTGTTATGATAGTGGAATGTTGAATCTAACCTACGAGTACAAGCTCATTCCCACCGACGCGCAGCGCGAAACCTTCGACCACTGGCTAGAGATTTGCCGGAAGGTCTACAACTATGCGTTGCGAGAACGAAAAGACTGGGTTAATTCTCGTAAGTGCGATATCAACTCATGCAGTATCAAGCAGGAATACATCATCCCTGCTGATGCACCACGTCCAACCTTTGCACGTCAGTGTAAAACATTGGCAGAAGCAAAGAAATCAATTCCTGAATTGAAACTTCCACACACGCATGTTTTGCAACAGGTGTTGCGCCAATTGGAAGCGGCATTTGTCGCCATGTGGGAGAGAGGACATGGATTCCCTAGATTCAAAAAGCGGATGCGCTCATTTGTGTTTCCTCAGTTGAATTTGGAATCCGTGAAGCGGTTTGATGATGCAGATTGGGTCAATCTTCCCAAGATTGGATTAGTCAAGATGCATCTGTCTCGCCCAATTCCCGCAGGTTTTGAGGTGAAACAAATTCGTGTTGTGAAACGGGCATCTGGCTACTACGCCATGCTCACGTTGCAGTGCGATGCCGAAGTCCCTCAAGCCCTGCCATCGGGGCATGGATTGGGCATTGATTTAGGGTTGAACCATTTTTTGGCAACATCTGATGGTGAGTTGATTAATAGACCTCGGTTCTTTGTGGATGGACAACGCAAGCTGAAATTGCTGCAACGTCAACTGAAGCGTAAGAAAAAAGGTTCTAGGAAGTTTCGTCAACTACATCATCAAATTGCCAAGCACTACGAATACATCTCGAATAGTCGCAAAGACTTTCACTTTAAGACCGCTCATCATTTGTGCGACCAAGGACAGACTATATTCGCCGAGGATCTGAATCTTAAAGCCATGTCAGCAGGAATGCTATGTAAGCACACTCTTGATGCAGGGTTTGGACAGTTCCTCAGTATTCTGGGTCATGTGAGCTTTAAGCGAGGTGCATTCTTCGCCAAAGTAGATCCGAATGGCACTAGCCAGACTTGCCCCAAATGCCAAACGCATACAGGCAAGAAGGAACTGTCTGAACGGGTGCATAAATGCTCTGAGTGTGGATACGAGACAAATCGAGATGTTGCAGCGGCGCAAGTCGTTTTGCAGCGTGGCTATACAGCGGTGGGGCACATCGCAGTGAATTTTGGGGAGGGCAAGTAGCATGAGCTATCCCGATAAACCAAGAATCCCCTCGCCTTTAGGCAGGGGAGTTGTCAAAACCGCCTGGCTCAGTCTAGGTCTTGCTCTTCAAGGCTGAACGAGACTGAGTAAAAGCAATCCCCGGTGGAAGATTGCCCCAAAGCCCCATCTACGATCTGAGGCTCAGAGGCGAAATCGACCTTGAGCTGCGGGTAATAGCGGACGCCAAACATAAATGATTCGACCGGCTGTCCTGCAACTACTGGGCGGCGGGCGGAGACGGCCACTTGCTTCAAATGGAGTCTCTCGTCCTTGAGAGTAAGCGCTGGATTGCTTTCCCCTGGGGCGATCGCATTGTTTTGCTGCTTGGCGATGATGTGACTCCAGCCAGCGAAAAACAGCTCCAGTGCATCTACTTGGTCTGCCCTTAGCCGGGCCTCGATTTCGTAGACGAACGGGTTCACATGAAATGGGCCTTCGTATCGCCGCTCGCCCGTGGCCGTGCGGTCAAGCGTCTGCTCATACTTAAGTTTGCGCAACACCTTGCCCTCGACGATGTTGAGGGGGCCAAGTACGATCTGATGGCCCGCAAAAGACAGAGTTAGATCGCCGGTTGCCATTATAGAACCTCCGAGGGATGGGGCAATTTGAAAACAGAATCGAAGAAACAGGAGTGCAAAAGTTGAAATACTCACCGCCCTAAAGGGACAGTGATTCTTGACGCTTCACTGGGTTTCGCTACCGAAGTAGTCTTACAATCCCTCAGCGTCCATTTAGAGTCGTGGCGATTCCCCATCCCGACTTTTTCGATATTCTTCGCTGCGTTCTCATCCCGGTCGTGTTCAGCACCACAATTTAGGCACTTGACCGACCGGACTTTAAGATCCAATTTTCCCCACCGGAAGCCGCAATCTGAACAGACTTGGCTAGTTGGCTCCCATCGATTGATAGCAACGAACTCACGTCCGTATTTCTCAGATTTACCTTCGCACAGCACCCGAAATTCACGCCATCCTTGCTGGCTAATAGCCCTGCTGAGATGGCGATTCTTGACCATGCCTGACACGTTCAGATCCTCCAAAACAATGACGGCGTTTTCCGCTACGACTTTGGTTGAGAGCTTATGCAGGAAGTCTTTCCGAGTATCGGCGATCTTGTTGTGGACTTTGGCGATCCGAAGTCGCGTTTTGTGGCGACGATTAGACCCTTTGACCTGACGGGCTAGACGCTTCTGGAGCTTGCGGATTTTACGGTCTTGCTGTGAGTAATCAGGGCTTTCAGCCCTTTCCCCATTGCTCATCATCGCAAAAGTCTTAATCCCCAAGTCAATCCCGATGCTTTGGTTTTTGGCATCGATTTGAACAGGCTCGACTTCGACAACAAAGCTGAGAAAGTAGCGATTAGCACAGCCCTTGATCACCGTTACAGAACTAGGCTCTGAAGGTAAATCCCGTGACCACACTGGATTCAAGTCTCCAATCTTTGCGAGATAGACGGTGTCGCCGCTCATTGAAAATGCCGATTTTGTGAACTCCGCTGATTGAGAATTGGTTTTCTTCTTAAATCGTGGTGAACCCATCTTTCCGCCTTTCCGCTTCCCATTGCAGGAGTTGAAAAAGTTGCGGTAGGCAGTATCCAATTGACGCAAGGATTGCTGTAAAGGTACAGACGACACATCCTTTAGCCATTGCCGCTCATCGGTCTTTTTGGACTGCGTGAGCATCGCTGAAAGCGCGTTGAGCCCTGGCAACTTTTCAGAACGTTTGCAAAGCGCTAGGGCATCATTCCAGACCACCCGAACACATCCAAACAACTGAGCTAGGCTCTGTCGCTGTTGGTCTGTTGGGTAGAATCGGAACTGGTACCTAGCTTTCATTGGTCGTGTTATGATTGGTCTGTAACTACATTCTACATTGGTCTGCAAGAAATGACAACCCGTTTTCGTAAAGAGAGGCATAGCGTGTCTGACTTACAGATCTACTTGGTCTGCGTCACTAAGTACCGAAGAAAGGTGTTTACGGCTGAAAGCCTTGCGGTGATTGAAACGTCGTTCAAAGAAGTGGCGACGAAGATGGATTTCCAGGTGAATGAATTTAATGGGGAGGAAGATCACATCCATTGCCTGATTGAGTATCCGCCAAAACTGTCAATCTCTCAGATGGTTAATGCAGTCAAAGGAGTATCCAGTCGGCGGTACGGGCAAGCAGGGCACCCGAAGCCATACGGAAAAGACGCGCTATGGAGTCCTAGCTATCTTGTCTCATCGGTTGGCGGCGCTCCGCTAGAGGTGCTTAAGCGCTACATTAGGGAACAAGAAAAGCCGTCCTAGAAAGACGGGGTTTTTACCCAAATTTTTGATAAATTGGGAGCCAACGATCGCACCCAAGCCGCCGTGCGGGCTCTGCGTGCCGGACTAGTCCCCTAGTCACGGCCCTGTCCATCGGCTGCTCCGCCCATTGGCGAACGGCCTACTTTTCGCCTGGCGTGAAGCTGCCAAAATCGAATCCAGACGATCCGTGTTGCTTGTCAGTTTCGCGTCGCCCTTGGCCGCAACCATTTCTTTTCCTATCGAACCGTCGAACTTTGGGGTGGCGATCGCCCAAGTCGCCGTCCCACTGGCCTAACCTGCAGAGCATCAGCACTTTGCCATCATTGAACTGGAGTGAGAACCAGTCCCAGGCACTGGTGCCCTGACTCAGAGCACCAGTGGAATATCCAGGGGTTTTCCAGGTGGTACCGCTATGTTGTTTTCTACTCTCCATAAAGCCTTGATGGATTTTGCCAGTTCCTGGGCAAGGTTGAGTAAAATAATCACTAATAAAACTTAACGCTTATCCTAAAATCTTCTCGTTATTCCTATGCATAGCACCTTCCTAGAACGTCTCCACAGCCCTGAGCGTCCCGTTTTGGTCTTTGATGGAGCCATGGGTACGAATCTCCAAGACCAAGAGCTAACTGCAGAGGATTTTGGGGGGCCGGAGTATGAAGGCTGTAACGAATATTTGGTCGTGACCAAGCCAGATGCGGTGGCCACGGTTCACCGGGATTTTCTCCGTGCTGGGGCTGACGTCATTGAAACGGACACCTTTGGCAGCAGCACGTTCGTCTTGGCTGAGTATGGCTTAGAAGCACAAGCTTACGACATTAGCAAGCGGGCCGCAGAGCTGGCCAAGGCCTGTGCAGCGGAGTTTTCCACGCCAGAAAAACCCCGGTTTGTCGCAGGCTCCATGGGGCCGGGAACCAAGCTGCCCACCCTGGGACATATTTCCTACGATGAGCTGCTCGAAGCCTTCATGGTGCAGGCAGAAGGTCTGTACGACGGCGGCGTGGACTTGTTTTTGATTGAAACCTGTCAGGATGTCTTGCAAATTAAGGCGGCCCTCAATGCCGTCGAAGCTGTGTTTGAAAAAAAAAGTAAGGCCTCAGGTGACTTGCTCAGCTGTCGCTGTCCGATCATGGTTTCGGTGACAATGGAAACCACCGGCACCATGCTGGTTGGGTCAGACATAACGGCTGTCGTCAGCATCCTAGAACCTTTCCCCATCGACATTCTCGGTCTCAATTGTGCCACCGGCCCGGATTTGATGAAGGAGCATATCAAGTACCTCAGCGAGACCGCGCCCTTCGTGATTTCTTGTATTCCCAATGCGGGATTGCCCGAGAACATTGGTGGTCACGCCCACTACAAGCTGACGCCGATGGAACTGCGCATGGCACTGCATCGCTTTGTCGAAGATCTGGGTGTCCAGGTGATTGGCGGTTGCTGCGGCACTCGACCCGAGCATATTGCCGCTCTGGCAGAAGTGGCCCAGCATCTCATGCCAAAGGAAAGGCCGGTGCGATCGCCCAACAAAAGCGGTATACGGTCGCCCTTCCACTATACTCCCTCTGCTGCATCGATTTATGGCGCACAGCCTTACGATCAAGACAACTCCTTCCTGATTGTGGGCGAACGGCTCAATGCCAGCGGCTCGCGTATGGTGCGAGATTTACTCAATCAAGAGGATTGGGATGGGTTGATGGCGATCGCCAAGCAGCAAATCAAGGAAGGAGCCCACATCCTCGACGTCAACGTCGATTTTGTCGGACGCGACGGCGTCAGCGACATGCATGAAATCGCCTCGCGCCTCGTCACCAACGCCACCTTGCCCTTGATGCTTGACTCCACCGAGTGGCAAAAAATGGAAGCGGGTCTGAAGGTGGCGGGGGGTAAATGTATTCTCAACTCGACCAACTATGAAGATGGCGAAGAACGCTTCTTCAAAGTCTTGGAACTTGCCAAATGCTATGGTGCAGGCATTGTTATTGGCTGCATCGACGAAGATGGAATGGCGCGAACCGCCGAGAAAAAGTTTCAAATTGCCCAGCGGGCCTACCGTGATGCTTTGGATTATGGCCTGCCACCCCACGAATTGTTTTTCGACACTCTGGCATTGCCCATTTCTACTGGTATTGAAGAAGATCGCGAAAATGCCAAAGCCACGATCGACTCGATTCGGATGATCAAGGAAAATCTGCCGGGGGCACACTTCATGCTCGGCGTTTCTAATGTTTCCTTTGGCCTCAATCCCGTGGCACGAATCACGCTTAACTCAATGTTTCTGCATGAGGCCACCCAGGTAGGGATGGATGGCGCGATCGTCTCCGCTGCCAAGATTTTGCCCCTAATCAAAATCGACCCAGAACATCAGCAAATCTGTCGAGACTTGATCTACGACAACCGCCAATTCGACGGTGATATTTGCACCTACGACCCTTTGGGAAAGCTCACCACAATGTTCGAAGGTGTCACCACCAAAGATGCTCGCTCCTCCGCCAGCTTGGCAGATTTACCCATCGAAGAACGACTGAAACAACATATCATTGATGGGGAGCGCATTGGACTAGAAGATGCCCTCAAGGTTGCCCTAGCCGTTCCCTACGCACCGCTGAAGATTATCAACACCTTTTTGCTCGATGGCATGAAAGTAGTTGGTGAACTATTTGGCTCAGGGCAAATGCAGCTACCTTTCGTGCTCCAGTCCGCCCAAACGATGAAGTCTGCAGTGGCATTTTTGGAGCCACTGATGGAGAAGAAAGCTCCAGGGGACGACTCCGGCAAGGGTAAGTTTTTGATTGCCACGGTTAAGGGGGATGTCCATGATATTGGTAAAAACCTCGTCGACATCATCTTGACCAACAATGGCTATAAAGTGATCAATCTTGGCATTAAGCAAAGCGTGGATGCGATCGTCGCGGCCTACGAAGAGCATCAGCCTGACTGCATTGCCATGAGTGGTCTACTGGTAAAATCCACAGCGTTTATGAAGGAAAACCTAGCTGTTTTCAACGAGAAGGGTATTGACGTACCGGTGATTTTGGGCGGTGCCGCGCTGACCCCCAAGTTCGTCTATGGCGACTGTCAAGATACCTACAAGGGTCAGGTGATTTACGGTAAAGATGCCTTTGCAGATCTGACGTTTATGGATCGACTGATGCCCGCGAAACAGGTATCAGCTTGGCAAAATGACGCAGGTTTTATGGGGGAATTTTCCCAGTACAACCAGAAGGGTCGTCAGGCGATCGAGCAGGCCGAAGCCGAACTCAATGGGCCACCCAAAGCCGAGAAGACAGCAGCGCCAGACATCATCGATACTCGACGTTCTGAAGCCGTCGAGATCGACATTGAGCGGCCCCAGCCTCCCTTCTGGGGGAGCAAGGTGCTTGGGCCTGAGGATTTTGATCTTGACGAGTTGTACTGGTATATGGACTTGCAGGCGCTGATTGCAGGCCAGTGGCAGTTCCGCAAGCCTAAGGGCCAGAGTCGCGAGGAGTACGACGCCTTTTTGGCTGAGACGGTCTATCCGGTACTCGAGGATTGGAAGCAAAAAATCAAAGCTGAAAATCTCTTGCATCCGCAATTGGTCTATGGCTATTTCCCCTGTGCGGCTGAGGGTAACTCGGTGCATGTCTACGATCCGTCGGTCATTGAGCAGGGATTGACCCCCAAGGAGGCTGAGCCCGTGTTCACCTGGGAATTTCCTCGTCAGAAATCGCTGCGGCGGTTGTGTATTGCCGATTTCTTTTTGCCGATCGATCGCAATCAATTCGATGTTTTTCCAATGCACGCGGTCACGGTGGGCCAAATCTCCGCCGACTATGCCCGTGAACTGTTTGCCCAGGATCAATACACGGACTATCTCTATTTCCACGGTCTGGCGGTTCAGATGGCCGAGGCTTTGGCCGAGTGGTGTCATGCCCGTATTCGCAGGGAGCTGGGCTACGGGGACTTGGAGCCGGACAATATTCGCGATATGTTGGCTCAGCGCTACCAGGGCAGCCGCTATAGTTTTGGTTATCCGGCTTGCCCCAATGTGGCGGATCAGGCAAAGCAGTTGGATATTTTGGGGGTCGATCGCATCGGTATGAGTATGGACGAAAGCGAGCAGCTCTATCCGGAGGAATCGACGACGGCGCTGGTGACGTACCATCAGTGGCGAAGTATTTCAGCGCTTAGGAACTGGGGCACAAGCCGTGGCTTTGGCTTTTGTAGGACGAACGGCGGTTTGCCCCTACGCGATGCTTAGGGTGTGATACAAAACTCCTGCTCGTTCTCTAGGCGGCATCTTTGAACCGCTCCTTTGCGACGGAAAATGCCTCTGCCATGACCTGCTGGATCCGCTCTGGATCCGGCGTCTTTCCCCCCATCAAATCGCCAAAATACATGCAGGCTCCCTCCCCCAGCGCCCAGGTATAGGCTGCGGCCCAAGAGGCCGCAATTACACTGCCCAGGCCTGGGATAAATTTGACCAACTCCCGACCGATCGCCTGGGCGAGGAACCCTCCGGCGATCGCGCTCACCACCCCCCCAGCCTGGGAGGGACTTAGTGATTGGCCATACAACCGGCTCAGCGCTCCTACCATTGACACTTGCAATGCTGTTAACACCGGCATGGTTGCAAAAGGTAGGGGCACAGCTGCCAGCGCTGCCGACATGATTGCAAATGCCGAAATATATCGACGCGCCACATCCCGATACAGATTGCCCAGTTGATCATTCACCGGTTCATCGAGTAACTGGTGAATGGCCCGAGCTTCTGCGTCTGGCAGCAACTCCGCCAACGTGTCTCTCAGGGCTTCTTGGCCGTAAAACACCGGTTCATAGCCATCGCCCTCTAGAGTGAAGTCCAATAAAACAGCCTGATCATATAGACCTGCAAAATCTTCTTGAATGGCGTCGTAGGCACGGGCGATCGCCTCAAAATCTGGCAAAAAGGTGGGCGGGTAAACCGGATGCTCGGTTTGCAGCGTCGGGTACAGCTCATGCAAACAGGTCACCGCCAACAGACAAGGAATCGCGGGATACTGCTGCCGCAGTTGACGAGCGATCGCCCGGAGCGTATCTGTGGCAAAGTCATTGATCTTAACGGCCAAAATAAATAGGCGCGCGCCCTTACTCTCCTGATTGAGGTCGGCCTGCAACTCTTCAATCAGTATTTGCGTATCTTGATTAACATCCCCTAACCCCACCGTATCGGTAAAAATCAGCAGAGGCAAATCTGCCGAAGGATAGGCGTAGCGTTCGGTATGCTGGGTATGGGGCTGGAACCCTTGGCCAATAATTTCGTCCGAGACCCCCGTGAGTCCCCGAACAATCGAACTTTTCCCGGCTTGGGGCTTGCCCAACAGCAGCGCCTCTGTCGTTGGCAGCTCCGAACGCACCGTCGCCAAAATTTCCGCAACTCGCACTTCGCTGACGCTAAACCAACTCACTGCTGTGCTCGACACCCGCTTAGACAGCTGACCGACTGGCAGTCGAGCTACCCGCTGGGCAACGACTTGCCAAAGTCCTTTGATCGGTTGTGGCATTGCCTCAGGCAGATTTGGCGGCCCAGCCCAGTCGGGAAGTTTGGCAGGAAGTCGGGGCAAATTTTGCCAAGAGATTTTGGGCGGTTTTGACGCCGGCAATTCAGGCTCTGGCAATTCAGGCTCTGGCAATTCAGGCTCTGGCAATTCAGGCTCTGGCGGTTTGGATTCGGCCAGATCAGGGACTGCCGCGCCAGATTCATCCAACTCAGTACCCATCAATTCCGATGGATTGTCTAGCTTATTCATCCGGCTCTCCCACTTGCCCAGCTCGTCCTTTCAATCTAGCGAGTTCTCAGCCTTTTCTCCGCGTCGGGTAACACGCCTTCAAGGTTCGGTTTTGCCCCTGCCTAGCGATCGCCAAAGTCAACCAACGACAAACGATGGTCTGCGCCTCTAGGCTGATCTCCCCAGGATTTATAGATTGGCTTTACCTATGGGCTTCATAAAAGGATTGCTCCCCAGGTAAAGATAAAAGATTGCCCATCATTGAGTAGAATCAGGTAGGTGAAGGTCGTTGCCGCGCTCGAAAATCTGCGGAAAAACTGTCTTCCTGCGCAACGTCAGCTTCTCTTGGCCCAAACATTGCCCGAGTCTTTATGCAAGCCTTCGGCGAGGTCGGCTAGCAGAGCCCTTGCAAACCCCTCACAAAACTGAGTGGCTCGCTTCTAAATGCGCCGTCACGATCGCCTGCCCCAATCGGGAGCACACTGATTTATCCATGGATGTCCTCGCCTTGACCTTGGTGCTTGCCATTTTGACCGTCCTGCCTAGTCGTTCGGCTCCCTTGGAGCGATCAAAGCAGCTCAAACGCCGTCCTTAGGTGGATGTTCTGTCCGTTAATCTTCTGTCCGTTAATCTTCTGTCGGTTGATGTTCTGTCAGTTGATGTTCTATCGGTGGGTTTTCTGTGCAAGCCTGTCACAGCCTAGAGCTATCCCAGGTTAGAACAGCTACAGGCTAGAAGTCACATGTCACAAACCGTCGCACGTTCTTGCATCTATCCCCTTAGCGTCGCACCGATGATGGATCGAACCGATCGCCATTTTCGGTACTTTCTGAGACAAATCACGCGAAAAACGCTGCTCTACACCGAAATGGTTACGGCTCCAGCGATTCTGAGGGGCGATCGCCCAAATTGCTGGACTTTTCCCCCGAGGAAAAACCTCTGATTCTCCAGGTGGGTGGCGATGACCCCAAAGCCCTTGCCGACTGTGCCCGCATCGCCGAGGACTGGGATTACGACGGGATCAATCTCAATGTTGGCTGCCCGAGCAACCGAGTGCAGAGCGGCAACTTTGGAGCCTGTTTGATGGCTGAGCCCGAGCGGGTGGCGCGGGCGGTGGAGGCGATGCGAGCGGCCAGCTCGCTACCGGTTAGCGTCAAGCACCGAATTGGGATCGACGATCGCGATCGCTATGAAGACATGGAATCCTTTGTCCGCACGGTCGCCGCCGCCGGATGTCAATATTTTTCCGTCCATGCCCGCAAGGCTTGGCTTCAAGGGCTAGATCCGAAACAGAACCGCACCGTTCCGCCGTTGCGTTACGAAGACGTCCATCGCCTAAAACAATCTATGCCCGAGCTGTTTATTGAAATCAATGGCGGTTTTCTCAATCTCGACCAGGCCGAGAACCAACTGGGAGACGTGGACGCCGTAATGATTGGCCGAGCGGCCTATGATACGCCCTATCTATTTGCCGAAGCCGATGCTCGGTTTTATCATTGGCCAGAGCCGCCCCGCGATCGCGCGCAGTGGCGGAGGCCATGCTCCCTTACCTCGACGCCTGGTCTAGCCGAGGGCTAAAGCCCCACCCCATCACCCGACATATGCTGCAGCTGTTTGCCGGACAACCCGGCAGCCGAGCCTGGAAACGTCACATCACCGAACAGGCCTGCAAGCCCGGTGCCGGTGCCGAAGTGATTGCCCATGCCCTAGCCTTAATCCCATGCTAGAAAAAAATACTGCCCCAATCTCCAGTCCCGAAACAACGGGCTCCAAAGCTGCCAGTTCTGAAGCCGCCAGTTCTGAAGCCACCCCTAATACGGTTATTGTCCCCAAAACCATCGCATCCTTGGGGTGCGATCGCATCCAGCGCCACCTCTTCCTTTGTGCCACCCCGACCCGGCCGAAGTGTTGCGACCCAGCTGCCGGAGCCGCCAGCTGGGACTATCTCAAGCGCCGCCTCAAAGAACTCCGGCTCGATACTCCCACCCCGGATCGGCCCCACTGTATTTTTCGCACCAAGGCCGACTGCCTACGCCTTTGCCAGCAGGGGCCGATTCTGTTGGTTTACCCAGACGGAATCTGGTACCACAGCGCCACCCCGGAGACCCTAGAGCAAATTATTCAGGAGCATTTGCTGGGCGATCGCCCCCTAATCCAAAACATAGTGCTCAGACATCCACTCCCTGGAGTCTCATCCCCAATCCCCTGCCCTTCAACCCCAAATTCATAAAATATTTCCAATAAGAATTGGCGTGTCATAGATAAAAATCTATTCAACTATGCTCCTCATGGTCAATGATTTTTACGTCTCGCGGGAAAAATTCCGGAGTCGTCTCGCCCCCGTCGAAAAGCTAGAAGTCAGTAGAAACCGCAATCGCGGTTTAGTTTTGCGTTCGTAAAAGCTCTGAAGGAAAACGCAAAAGTGATAAAACGGTTGTTTATTTGACTGTTTTTTGCTTTTTGTTAGTTGATTACACTTAGCTAACAATCCAAAAAATAAAAGGCGACGGCTTGTGAGCTTATTGGAGGTGATAGGGATTTCGGGTAGATTTTTCGGGTCGAGATTTTCTAGCCAAGTCTGCCAGGCTTCGAAATTTTGTCAGAACCCTAAAAACTCAAGTTGGTCAATATAGGTAGCTTTGGGTACTATATAGTTGCCACATTAAAATATTTAATCGATGCGTGCTGACTCCAGCTCTGTTGTTTTGATATTTGAACGTGCGATCGCGGACATTGCATCATGAAGGATATCGAGCGTGGGAGATAACAAAAAACTTCTGCTTATTGACGACGACCCTAACCTCATTCTCTTGGTTAAGGACTACCTTGAGTTTCGGGGTTACACCGTCGTTACGGCGGAGAATGGTCGGTCGGCGTTGGAAGCGTTGGAGGACCTCACTCCAGACATGATTATTTGCGATGTGATGATGCCAGAAATGGATGGCTATTCCTTCGTGAAGCATGTTCGCGAGAATCCGCAGACGAGCTGGATTCCCGTTCTCTTCCTGTCTGCCAAGGGTCAGAGCCAGGATCGTGTCAAGGGTCTGTCCACTGGGGCTGATGTTTACATGGTCAAACCCTTTGAGCCCGAAGAGCTGGTGGCGCAAGTTGAGTCCTCGCTCAAGCAGGCCTCCCGTCTCAGCCAGCGCCAATCGGGCCGTGGCGATGCGGAGCCCACCATTCATGTACCCTTTGATGTCGAGCTGACGCCCACTGAGCAAAAGGTGGTTCAGTTTGTCGCTCGAGGCATGGCCAATCGGGAGATTGCAGAGCAGCTCAGCGTGAGTCAGCGGACGATTGAAAGCCACGTGTCCAACATGTTGGGCAAGACAGGTCTCCATAACCGCACCGAACTGGCCCGTTGGGCGATCGAAAACAACATGGCCTAGAGCCTCTAGCCCTTGCTAGGTTGCTTCTAGGGGACATTCGCCGAGGCTCGAGTCGGTCTGTTCCCATCAGTTTCAGGGGGAGAGAGTCGCAAGTTCTCATCCCCTTGTACAATGATCACTGGTTTTTGCTGATGTAGCTCAGTTGGTAGAGCAGCGGTTTTGTAAACCGCCGGTCGCAAGTTCGAGTCTTGTCATCAGCTTTCTAAGGCTTGACTGCAGTCTTCAGCATAAGAGCACCAGTCGCTCCAACTGCCCGCATAGAGCCGAGCGTGGGTGATTCCAGCTAGCTCTAGCGACAGCAGATTAACGCAAGCGGTGACGCCGGAGCCGCAATAGACGATAACGTTGGCAGGTGCATGGGCGGGATTAGCGGCAGCGTTGGGCAGAATCGCTTCGTCCACACGCCGCCAGCGATCGCCCTGCCCTGCAGCCGACAAAACAAAACCCTGCTCATCAGTTACGTCCTGCCAAAAGGCATTCACGGCCCCTGGAATATGGCCCGCGATCGGGTCAATGGGCTCTACCTCACCGCGATAGCGATCGGGGGCTCGAGAATCCACCAAGATTGTCGTGGCGGGCCGTGACTTAACCTGGGCGATTGTCACCCAGCGATGGGGAGTGGACCGAGGCACGAGGCATATCCCAGAGGCAGTTCCAGAACCCGCTTCCGGAGTCGCTACAGAGACAACCCCAGACCATTCAGGTAATTGGGCTGTTGTGGGCAGGCTCGCCGCTACCCAAGCGCTCCAGCCGCCATCTAGCACCGCCACCTGCTCATGGCCGAGGTAATGGCGCAGCAACCACCAGAGCCGAGCCGCAAAGGCCAAGCGGCTATCATCGTAGGCAATCACTGTCGTATTGGGGCCAATGCCCAGGCTGCTTAACTTCGCGGTAAAGCTTTCTAGGTCTGGCAAAGGATGGCGTCCGCCGTGGCGCTGGACGGGGCCAGACAGGTCTTGGTCGAGGCTGAGGTAGTGGGCTCCCGGAATATGCTGGTGGTGGTATTGCGATCGCCCCAAGCCTCCATCGGCCAGCGCAAAACGACAATCGCAGATCACGAGATCGCCATGGTGCCCACCATGGTCTTCGTCATTGCCTAGGCCTTGATCTGCCAGCTGCTGTGCTAGCCAACCCACCGAAACCACTGGATGCATTGCGATCCTCCCCATGACTCAGAGTTACCCAACCCAGGCTGTGCGAAGCGGACAACCTGCCGTAAAATTATTGGGCATCAGGCATCCCAAAAAATTGCCTGACAGATTAAATTCAGTTTTTAAGCAAGGAGCACGCACCATGGGCGGAGAAATTTTTAGAACCGCAGCCGTTTTTTTCTTCATTATTCCCCTGGGTCTGTTCCTCGGTGCCGCACTGCTCAAAATCCAGGGCGTCGAGAAAGAGTAACTCAAGCAAGAGTTGCCTGAGAAAGAATCGCCCGAGAAAAGACCGCTCGATTCGGTTTCGCTTGGACACCTCAAGCAAATTTGAACCGAGCCCCATGAACCAGACCCAAGGCAGTGCTGACAGGCAGCACTGCCCTTTTTTGTGCCGCTCTTTTGACTTGGAGCGCACTTTTCCTCAGAACTTCTCCCTTTCTGATAGAATTCTTACAAAAGTTTACGAAAAACCGATCAATCCCTCATGACTATTCTCGTCGTCGGTGCCACCGGTACGTTAGGAAGACAGGTTGTCCGTCGCGCCCTAGATGAGGGATATCCAGTCCGTTGCCTTGTGCGGAGCCCCAAGCGAGCCGCATTTTTGCGTGAATGGGGCGCAGAAATCGTCAAGGCAGACCTGTGCAAACCTGAGTCTTTGCCCTATGCCTTAGAAGGGATTTCCGCCGTGATTGATACGGCCACGGCTCGGCCCACCGATGCCATTCGTCCGGTGGATTGGGATGGAAAAGTCGCGTTGATCCAAGCTGCCGCTGAAGCGGGTGTTGATCGCTTCATCTTTTTTTCAATCTTGAATGCCGATCAATACCCTCAGGTTCCCCTGATGGAAATCAAAAACTGCACCGAAAATTCCTGGCGGAATCGGGCATGAAATACACCATCCTGCACCTTAGCGGTTTTTTGCAGGGGTTGGTCAGCCAATATGCCATTCCCGTACTTGAGCGCCAAACCGTCTGGGTAACCGGCGAAGCCAGTCCAATCGCCTACATCAACACCCAAGATGTGGCCAAGTTTGCCGTGCGCGCGCTCTCGGTTCCCGCTACGGAAAATCGTTCCTTTCCGATCGTCGGCACCCGTCCCTGGGGCGGCTACGAAATTATTAGGCTGTGCGAGCGGCTTTCGGGCCAAGACGCCAAAGTTGCGCGGATGCCCTCCGAGACCGTGCGGCTGATGCGCAAGGTCGTAGGCTTTTTTAAGTGGGGCAAAAACCTTTCTGATCGTCTCGCGTTTACAGATGTGATCACGACGGGTAAGCCTTTGGATGCAGAGATGGGTTCGGTTTATGAGACCTTTGACCTTGATCCCAAGGATACGACCTCCCTCGAAGACTACCTGGGCGAATATTTCGATCGCATCCTGAAAAAGCTCAAAGAACTCAACTTTGACAGCAAGAAAAACAGCCAGAAGAAGCTGCCCTTCTAGTTAATAGACCTCTTGCACAAACCACAACCCTCACCCGCAGTCCCTCTCCTACCGGGGGAGAGGGACTGTGAAATGGCTCTCCTTCTCCCTTTTTGGAAGTAAGGGGCTGGGGGATGAGGGGACTGTTTTCTTCATGCAAGAGGCCTAATGGAGCAAAACGAGTCTTGAGAAACTGCTCGATCGTCATCCCTTGCCTGTGTTCGTCACCGATCGCCCATAGATTCCCCGCAGATTTTCTACAAGTCTAGGATGCAGACCGATGCCACGCCCAAGGTGCTTAAATCCTTTTAAGATAAACTCAGCGAGGGTATCGCCTCAACGCGACACCTGGTTCAGCGGTTCACACTTCAACCTCTTCTCCCGTGCCTAAGGCTGGCATCATTTACAACGACAGCAAACCCGTTGCCCGCCGCACGGCCCAAGAGCTCGAAACCCGCTTGACCCTGGCGGGATGGCGGGTGGTGGCCATTGATGGACAGGGGGGGATGCTGGGTCATGTGCATCCGGCGCATCCGGGTGCGCATCGACCGATCGCCTCCCTCGTACCCGCTGGGTTTGACGAGGAGATGGAATTTGCCATCGTGCTGGGCGGAGACGGAACCGTTTTGTCGGCCAGTCGGTTGGTCTCGCCCGCAGGGGTACCGATCTTGGCGGTCAATACAGGCCACATGGGATTTATTACCGAAACCTACCTCAATGGGCTTCCCCAGGCGATCGATCTCCTCCTGGAAGGTCGTTACCTCGTCGAGCAGCGTACGCTATTAACCGTCCAACTCCTCACCCCCAAAGGCCACTCCGCCCCGGCCTTTGGCCAGCGCGCCGAGGATACCGTGCTGTGGGAAGCGCTTTGTCTCAATGAGATGGTGCTACATCGGGAGCCGCTGACCAGCATGTGCCACTTCGAAATCCAGATCGGTCGCCACGCCCCCGTGGACATTGCCGCTGATGGGGTGATTTTGTCAACGCCCACGGGATCCACGGCCTATTCTCTCAGCGCCGGTGGCCCCGTGGTGACGCCGGATGTCCCCGTGTTGCAGCTCGTGCCCATGTGTCCCCACTCCTTGGCTTCTCGCGCCCTGGTGTTTGCGAACACGGAGCGGGTGACGATTTTTCCGGCCAATCCTCAGCCCATGGTGATGGTGGTGGATGGCAATGCGGGCTGTGCGGTTTTGTCCGAGCATCGGGTGCAGGTGGAGCGATCGCCTCATTCTGCTCGCTTTATCCGTCTGGAGCCCCCAGAATTTTTCCGTGTCCTCCGGGAAAAACTCGGCTGGGGTTTACCCCACATCGCAAAACCGACCTCTGTTGAACTACCCTAGGAGTGTTTTGCCCCGAGAGGCCAATCGGGCCGTCCCCCAGAGGTCATGATGGACAATCTGACAAAGACTACCCCTACGAAGACCCACAGCATTTTGATTGTGGAAACCGAACCGCTGTTATCGGACAGTATCAGTCTCGACCTCAAGGACAATGGCTACACGACCCTGGTCGCTGAGGATACCCAGAGCGCCATTCAGCAGGTGACCCAAAACCAACCTGATTTACTTGTGATCGATCGGATGTTGGGTGGAGAATCGGGGCTGAAGCTCTGTCAGCAGCTGCGTCGGACGGGGCTTGTGGCTCCGGTGTTGATGCTAATGGTGCGCGATGCCGTGGAGGATCGGGTGGCTTGCCTAGAGTCTGGGGCAGATGATTATTTTCTGAAGCCTTATCGGAGCGATGAGCTGCTCGGTCGTATCCGGTTGTATTTGCGGTCGGAACAGCCCGCCCGTGAGCAGCTCCGGTTTGACGATTTGACCTTGGATTTGGCGACGCGGCGGGCTTTTCGCGGCAGTCAGCAGATTGAGTTGACGATGAAGGAATTTGAGCTGCTGAAGTATTTGATGGAGCATCCCCGCGAAGTGCTGACCCGAGATCAAATTTTAGAGAATGTCTGGGGCTACGATTTTCTCGGCGAATCGAATGTGATTGAAGTTTATATTCGATACCTGCGCCTCAAGCTGGAGGATGGCGGGGGTAGGCGTGTGATTCAAACTGTACGAGGAGTGGGTTATGTTTTACGGGAAAGTTAGGGCGATGGGTTCGGCTGTTTTCGTTGCGATCGCGCTCAGTCTGGCCAGTTTGTTGCTGATGGGTTGCACAACGTCTACGGCGGAAAGCCCGGCGGGCGGGCCAGCCCCCGAACAATCAGCCCCCGAACAATCAGAACCTGGACAATCAGTCTTTACCCAGCCCCAAATTTTACCGGTGGGTGGCACTGTGCAGCTCGGCGATAAAGTCATTGAGTTGGAAGTAACCCGGACGCCGGAAGAGCAGGCCATGGGGTTGATGTTCCGGGAGAAATTGCCGGATCATCGGGGGATGCTGTTTCGGTTTGATCCGCCTCGGACGGCGCGGTTTTGGATGAAGAATGTGGTGATCAATCTCGATATGGTGTTTTTGCACCAGGGCAAGATCGTGGAGATTGTGGCGCAGGTGCCCCCTTGCGATCGCAATCCTTGCCCCACCTACGGCCCGATGGATCAATTGGTGGACAGTGTGATTGAACTGCGGGGCGGCCTCGCGGCAGAGCTTGGCCTTAAACCGGGGGATGCTGTTTCGATCGCCCTCAAACAACCATGAGCCCCAAACAACCATGACGACACTTGATCCCCCCCCTCCATTGCTCCCGCTCTCGGTGGCTAGTCCGTCCGCTGGGCGATCGCGCGGCATGTTGATCTTGCTGGCGATCGCCTGTCTCGGCACCGTTTTATGGGTTCAGATGCCACGCCTGGGACAGCTATCGCGTAGCTCCGACCAACTCAGCCAAGTCCAACTGCAGCGCGACCTCGAACGGGAAAAACAGCAGCTCGCCCTGCTGAAGCAACTGCCAGACCTGGGCTTTCGCAATCTTTGGGCCGATTGGACGCTGCTCAAATTCTTTCAATACTTTGGTGATGAAGAAGCCCGTCAACGCACCAATTACAGCCTAAGTCCAGACTATTTCGATGTCATTCTCGATCGCGACCCCTACTTCCGCGACGGCTATTTCTTTTTGTCGGGCAGCACCTCGATGTTTGCAGGCCGCCCCGATCGCACTATCGAAATCATCAATCGGCATCTGCCCCGGCTATCTCCGACCACCCCGGAAAAAGCCTTTTACATTTGGCGCTATAAGGCGATCGACGAACTGTTGTTTTTGGGCGATACCGCTGCAGCCCGGCAATCTTTCCTCAAGGCCGCCGCCTGGGCCCAAGCCTATCCCGGTGAAGAAGGACAAGCGGTGGCCGCGTCTTCGCTCCAAACCGTCAAATTCCTTGAAACCAATCCGGACAGCAGCGCCGCCCAAATTAGCGCCTGGACCATGGTGCTCAGTTCGGCCCGAGACCCAGCCACCCGAGAAATTGCCATTCGACAAATCGAAAAACTGGGTGGCGTCCTCGAAACCGATGCCCAAGGCAACGTCAAGATCAAGATGGCCGCGCCTCCTTTGCCGAAGTAATCGATCCCATCATTACCCCCGTAATTGATCCCATAATTGATCCCGTAATCGATCTTAATCAGCGCAGTTCCTAGACCGAACTTGACTTTTTATACCTTCCCCCTGGGCAGAGGACAACATCTGTTCTACACTCAACCCCAGATAGAGTTCGATTTGGCTCCCGCTCTTTGGTTTACATCAAGCGCGTACAACTATCCCACTTCAAATCCTTTGGCGGAACGGCAGATGTGCCCCTGCTGACGGGTTTCACTGTCGTGACTGGCCCCAATGGCTCGGGCAAGTCCAATATTTTGGATGGGCTGATGTTTGCCCTGGGCCTGTCGTCTTCTAAGGGGATGCGGGCCGATCGACTGCCGGATTTGGTCAATCAAAGCCATGCGACTCGTAGCCGCCAAACCGTTGAAGCAAGCGTTACGGCTACCTTTTGCCTCGCCGACTGGACGGCTGAGGGCGAATTGTCCACAGAACTAGAGGAACCCCGCGATGAGGGCCAACGCCGCATTGAAGTCTGCCCCGGTCTAGAAGAATGGAGCGTCACCCGGCGGCTGCGGGTAACCCCTCAGGGAACCTACACCTCTAGTTATTTCATCAACGAAGAGCCTTGCACCCTCACCCAGCTACACGAGCAGTTGCGGCGTTTGCGAATTTACCCTGAGGGCTACAACATTGTCCTGCAAGGGGACGTGACCGGGATTATTTCGATGCACCCTCGGGAGCGACGGGAAATTATTGATGAGATGGCCGGGGTGGCCCAGTTCGATCGAAAAATTCGTCAGGCCATGGGCAAGCTCGATGAGGTGAAGGAACGAGAGGATCGCTGCCATATTGTCGAGCGAGAGCTTGAGGAACAGCTCCAACGCTTGGCCAAGGATCGGATTAAGGCCGAAAAGTACAAGCGCTTGCGAGAAGAGCTAGAGACGCAGCAAAAATGGGAGGCAGTGCTGATTTGGGAGGCAGGTCAGCAGCAGGCTGCGCGGCTACAAGGGGAAATTGAGGGAGGCGATCGCCAGCAAGCCGACCTCACCCAGCGCATCACCGCCCTTGGCGAAACTATCACCGCCAGTACCGTCACCCTCGAAGACCTCAATCAACGGGTCAAAGCTCTCGGCGAAGCGGAACTGATCGCCCTGCAATCCACCCTTGCGACCCACCAAGCCGAGCAGCGCCAGTTGGAGCGCCAACTGGCTGAATTCAAAGTCGCTGACCAAAAGCTATTGGAACAGTTCGCCGTTGCCCAGCAGGAACAGCAAGAGCATCAAAGTATACTCAGTCAGTCCCGACAAACTCAGTTGCCTCACCAACGAAATCTCATTGCCCAGCTTCAGGTCGCTCGAGATAAAGCGCACCTGGCTTTGGAGTCTAGCCGTAGCGCGGCCAATGCGATCGCCACCGAATCCCAAGCCTGGGTGCAGCAACAGCAACAGCTACGCCAGCGCATCGATGCCATTGCCCAGTCGCTCGATCCGCAGAAAACCGAGCAGGTTCAGCTCAACGAGCGCTCTAAACAGTTAAACGCCCAATTAGCAGAGCAGGAGGGGGAACTCGCCAAGCTAGACCAAGAAATTGTCCTGCAGCAGCAGGTGGTCGAGCAGGGATTGAAAGCGCGCGATCGCCTCGCCGAAGACGTTGGCACCGCTGCAACCGCCGTGGCTACCACCGAGCAAGACCTCAAGCTCCAGCAGGAAACCCAAGCTCGCCTCCTGCGAGAACAACGGGACAAGCAGCGCGAGCTCGACAAGCTCGAAAGCATGACCCAGGCCATCCAGGAAACCCAGGGCACCCAAGCCAGTCGCATGATCCTGCAGGCAGGGATTTCCGGCGTCCACGGCCTGGTGGCGGAACTGGGCCAAGTGGAAAAACGCTATCAACTGGCGCTGGAAACCGCGATTGGAGGCCGTATGGGCTTCATGGTGGTGGAAGACGACGGCGTCGCGGCGGTGGGAATTGAGTTGCTCAAGCGACAACGGGGCGGGCGAGCCACCTTTTTGCCCATCAACAAGATTCGGGGCAGTAAGCTCGCCGATATCCCCGCCTGGAAAACCCCAGAAGGCTTTGTTGACCATGCGGTCAATCTGGTGGCGTTTGACGATCGCTATCGCGATATTTTCAGCTACCTCTTTGGCAATACCGTCGTCTTCGAGAGCTTGGCCTCAGCTCGGCAAAACCTGGGCCGCTTTCGCATCGTCACCCTGGAGGGCGATCTCTTGGAAGCCAGTGGTGCCATGACCGGCGGCAGCATTCGGCGACAGTCGGGCGGCCTCAGCTTTGGTCAAGCCGAGGCGACGGAATCGGATGAAGTCCTGGGGTTGCGCCAACGCCTTGCCGAAATCGAGCGCATTTTGGCCCATAGCGATCGCAACATCCAAACCCTATCGGAGCAGTTGCGCGATCGCACCCAGACCCTCACTCGCAGCCGTGATCAGCACCGCACCCAGCAGCTCCATTCCGAACAAGCCCACACCCTGCTGGGTCGGCTGACCCAGCAACAGACCCAACTGCGCCAAACCGTCGAGCGAAACCGGTCAGGTCAGGCGATCGCGACCCAGCGTCTCCAGTCCCTCAGCGGCGATCTACCGGGCAAAGACGAAGAACTCCAAGCCCTGCGTCAGCAGCTCACCGAACTTGAACAATCGCCGCTCCACAGTGAATGGCAACAGCGCCAACAGCGCGTTCAAATCTGCGAAGTTGAGTTGCAGCAGCAGGACACGGCCCTACGTCAGGCCGAGCAACAACTCCGGGAATTGCAAAATCAAATCCAGCGATCGCAAGAACGCCTCAGTCAAACCCAAGCCAAACAGCAGGAATTGCGTCAGCAGCAGACCGAGCAGATTAACCAGCAAGGTCGCATCAGCAAACAGCGAGACGAGTTGATCCATTTGATTGGGCAATTGCGCGGTGAGCTGGCGGTGATTGAGCAGAAACTGGGATCGGAAAAGGAAGCACGCGATCGAGCCGAACGCATCCTGCGCGAACAACAGAGCCAAAAGCAACAACTCGAATGGCAACTACAAAAAAATCGAGAAACCCAACAAGAACAACGCACCCAGCTCCAGACGTTGCAGGTCACCCTGGCCGAGCAAGCCGCCGAACTGCCCAACCCCTGCCCGAGATTCCTGAGGAAGCCCGCGCCGAGGGCGTCAGCGCGCTGCAACATAATCTCCGTCTCTTGGCCAAACGTATCCAAGCCATGGAACCGGTCAACATGCTGGCCCTCGAAGAATACGAACGCACCGAAAAACGCCTCGGCGAATTGCGTGAAAAACTCGCGACGCTTGAATCCGAGCGCACCGAGCTGATGCTGCGGATCGAAAACTTCACGACGCTGCGCCAGCGAGCCTTCATGGAGGCCTACGAGGCCGTCAACGACAATTTTAAAGAGATTTTTGCAGGCCTTTCCGACGGCGAAGGCCACCTCCAGCTCGACAATCCGGATAACCCCCTCGACGGCGGCCTTAACCTCGTTGCCCACCCCAAGGGCAAAGCCGTGCGGCGTCTTGCCTCCATGTCCGGAGGCGAAAAATCGCTTACGGCGCTCAGCTTTATCTTTGCCCTCCAGCGCTACCGCCCGTCCCCCTTCTACTCCTTCGACGAGGTAGACAGTTTCCTGGATGGGGCAAACGTCGAGCGCCTTTCCCGAATTATCCGCGCCCAGTCCGACCAGGCCCAGTTCATCGTTGTCAGCCACCGCCGCCCCATGATTGAAGCCGCGCACCGAACCATCGGAGTCACCCAAGCGCGCGGAGCCTATACCCAGGTGCTGGGGATTTCACAAGAAGAGAGCGCTGCGGCCAGTCAGCCTGCGAGCTAGCTGCAGCCCAGAAAGCCATAGTTCAGGAAGCCATAGTTCAGAAAGCCATAGTTCAGAAAGCCATGGTCATGGATAAACTTACTTGGCACCGTTGTGCTGGAGCGTGAGGAGACTGCCTCGACGTTTGCCTCATAGTCTGCGTCTTGGGTGCCAAGCAGCTTATCCCAAAAGGTGAAGTAGAGACCGTAGTGGTGGGTATAACGTTGGTGATGCACGAGGTGATGGGCAGAGCCGATACACCATCTCCCCCACTCAAAACTTGAGCGCGAGTAGGGAACAATCTGAAAGCCTAGATGGTTCCCTGTTGCCCAAATGGTCATGGTGAATAAAATTCCGAGCAGCACCCCGACATGCAAGGGAATGACCAAGGTGATCAGGAGTAAAAAAGAGGCTTGGGCCAAAGCTTCTATAGGTTCGAGGGCAAAGAAAGTCCAGGGCGTTGGGGGACGGGAGCGGTGATGCCCTTGGTGAACGAACTTAAAAAATATCGGCAGATGGAATAGGCGATGGGTGAAGTAGAAATAAGTGTCTTGTAACAACAAGACCACAAAATAGCTAATAAAAAGATAGGGTAATCCTTGAATCTGCCACTGTGTATAAACCTTGGTGATCCCCCATCCGTAGAAAACCATGAAGCAGGCGGCTCCGAAGGCAAAGAAAATGACCGATAAAACGGAGAGCTTGATATCGGCGACGATGGTTTGATAGCCTTTTTGCTGATTTGTCGTTGTTTGTAATTTCGCTGGCGAGCTTGGATTGGGTAAGGTCGAATTTGCCAAGATTGAATTTGCCAAGATTGAATTTGCCAAGGTCGAATTTGCCAAGATTGAATCCTTGGGTTTGGCTGCGATCGCGATCAATCCAGAAATGCTCGCAGCCGTGACGAAGTAACCGCCCATGATAATTCCACAAAATGTAAACCAGTAAAACCAAAAACTTGGCTGAGTTTTCACCAGTACTTGGATTTCCACCAGAACCTGAATTGCGAAAAGAATCATTTGTCTGTTAATGCTCCATGAGACTCAGAGGCGGTTAAAACCGTTGCCGCAGATACCCAACCTGCTTTCGTAGGGTATCCCATTTAATGCTGTATCGGTGAAGGCCGACGTTGTCTGGATTGGCGCGATGTTTAGGTCGGCAACGAATAGCCTGCGATCGCCGCAAACACCAAAAAGAGCAATCCCCCCAACGCGGTCAGCATACGCTCTGAAATCCGCCCGCAGAGCCAGCGGCCACACACCACCGCCAACGCGGCACAAACCCCATGACCTAGGGTTCCTCCCAGGATGACACTCAGGCCAGGATAGTCGGCGGCCAGTGCAATGGTGGTGAATTGGGTGCGATCGCCCCACTCCGCCACAAACACCAGCGTATAAGCTTCCACCATAATCGCCAGCGGCCCCGTGCGCTTTAACCGAGCTTCGGCCAGCGCGACTGCAGCTTCGGCCTCTTCCAATTCGTCACGATTTTGGGCCTGGGGGGCCAGACGCCAAGCCTCGTAGAGGAGTTTAAAACCAAAGGCAGCAAACAGAATGATTTCTGCAAGTTTGACCCAGCGTTCTGGCAACAGTGCCGCCACTTGACCAAACATCACCGATAGAATCGTCATGGCAGCTAAGGCTACTATCACACCAGCAAATACCCAGCGACGGGGATGTTTTGTTGCAAGCAGCGCGCCAATGAAAAAGGTTTTGTCCCCGAGTTCAAACAGGGTAATTGCAATTAAAGACTTCGTAAATCCGGTCAAAAATATTGTGCTATCTAACATGGTCAAATCCTCGCTGGCCAAATGAAGTGGCGGGGCCAACAGAGGGAAAGACTTGTAAATTCAAACGTTGAACTCTAAAGGGTGAACTCTAAACGTCGAAACCTGGTCAAGACACTCCACTCTGTCCACCCCAACCGGTGAACATCGTGAAGGTCTCGCTTACACCTAAGCCACGCACGCCCGAACTCTTACTGAGAACAAGGCTGCAAACGGTTCGGTGTGCTATCAACCAGGCTCATCGCCAGCATGTTGATCGAAAGCCAGAAATCTGCAGGATTCCGAAACTACTCCCCTTCCAGTTTCGGACTATACCTCATAAGAGGTCACAAAAAATCATAAAAAAATTCCCAAAACCTCGAAGCACAGATCTCACGCGAGATTTAATAGACTGCAGAAGCTCAGCCTGGCCAAAGGCACGGCCAAGGTCGGAATGCTGCTATGGGGCATTTCAGTCGCCATAATCATTTGACTAAACCATCATGGTAATTCTGAAACTAAGGGAACCTGTATTCCTTATTACAACCTTTGATTAAGATTTGCTTTGAATACTGACGACAAGTTTGAATAGTGATGGCGAGAGAATTGGACTAACGATAAACTATCATGAACTATTACAACAAATGATTGCAGCTAGTTTATTGCAGTTCGGTTTTTGCAGTGACTTCGGTCAAGCTAGAGTGAGACAATGGTGGGTAGGAGTAACAGCGAGTAGAAGTAACGGTGAATAAGACAAGGCCAAGAGAGGGCGCAGGTTACCGTCTGCTTGTAGAGCCCATTGGCCATTTAGTTTTGAGGGTAGCTGGTCATCGGGATGCTTGACGATCGAGGGGGTCTGTGAAAATTCTAGTGGTTGAAGATGATGAGCTCACAGCACGAGCGCTGGAAGGCATCTTGTCACATCAGAATTACGCGGTTGAAATTGCGACTAGTGCTCAATCGGCCTGGGAGTTAGTTGAAATATTTGATTATGATTTAGTGCTGCTCGATGTTGTGCTGCCGGGTATGGACGGTGTGGCGTTGTGTCGGCGTATGCGATCGCACCAGTACTCCATGCCCATCATGCTGGTAACGGCAAAAGATGATAGCCATGACAAAGCCCTGGGACTGGATGCTGGAGCAGACGATTACGTCACCAAACCCTTTAATTCTGAGGAGTTGATGGCTCGGATTCGTGCCTTGTTGCGTCGCGCTACCCCGGCAGCCATTCCCAAGTTGGAGTGGGGAAAGCTGTGCCTAGACCCTGAGGCTTGTGAGGTGTATTACGACGATCGGCTGTTGCCTTTGACGCCCAAGGAATACGCACTATTAGAGCTACTCATGCGCAACCCTCGACGTGTGTTTAGCTGCGGCATGGTAATTGAGCATTTATGGGCCTACGACGATACCCCAGGAGAAGATGCCGTGCGAACGCACATTAAGTGTGTGCGCCAAAAGATGAAAAAGGGAGGAGCACCCAGTAACCTGATCGAAACGGTTTATGGGATTGGCTATCGTCTTCGGCCGTTGAAAAGACAAGGTGTTGATGTCGTGATCGAGGTTGAACAACAGACCCGCAGCGCCATTGCGAATATTTGGCAACAGTTTCAACCTCGAATTGAAGGACAATTGGTGCAGATAGAACTGGCGACCGCCGCTCTCGTGCAGCACCAGCTATCAGCTGAACTCCATCAAACGGCAAAACGCAATTGCCATTCGCTCAAGGGAGCTTTGGGGATGTTTGGTTTACCTCAGGGGTCAGCGATTGCCGGAGAGCTAGAACGACAGTGGGCATCTTTGAAGCTACTGGAGCTAGAGCCCTGGGATGCAGAATTCTGTGCAAAGCTGCAACAAAATCTTGTGCTCTTACGACAGGAAGTGGCCGAGAATTTGTCCGAAAACTTATCCGAAAATTTATCCGACAATTTATCCGATTGGGCGACTTCAAATTCACCGTCTGAGCTGAAGACTGAGCAGCCCTTGCTACTGATTGTAGATGCAGAGATATCTCAGCTGAAGGGACTTAAGCTGGAGGCTGATCGCTGGAACCTGCGCATTTCCCATGTTACCAGTTTGGCGATGGCTCGACAACAATTGCGCCAGGAGCAAGTTCAGGCTAAGGATTTGATTTTACCTGATGCGATGTTGCCTAATGCGATTTTATTTGATCCGGCGATCGCCCATTCTGAGTACATGGGTCTTAAATTCCTGCAAGAGCTCACAACAGCCCAGCCTCTACTGCCGGTTTTTGTCTGGACGACCCATCGTTCACTTGAGCAGCGACTGGCGATTTCCCAGCATGGTGGACGGCGGTTTCTGGATAAATTGACGGATCCCAGTCAAGTCATGCGAGCTGTGAGCCAAGCCTTGCGTGCCCTGGAACCGACTGAGGGACGTGTACTGGTCGTGGATGATGACCCAATCATTCTCATCGCTCTACGACAGCTCTTAGAACCCTGGGGACTGCATGTGGAAATCTTACCTGATCCCCGACAGTTTTTAGAAACTCTGGAGCGAACAGATCCTGACTTGTTAATTCTTGACCTAAAAATGCCTCACATAACTGGTATTGAACTCTGCCAAATTGTTCGTAATGACGAACGCTGGAGTAATCTGCCGATTCTGTGTCTAACGGCCCAAACCGATCCGGATTTAGTGGGACGAGTTTTTGCCGCAGGAGCTGATTGACTTTTTGCGCAAACCTATTGTTGGCCCGGAACTGGTTGTTCGGGTCGTCAACCGTTTAGAGCGAACAAAGTTACTTCAACGGCTTTTGAATACAGACCCACTAACCGGCTTGCTCAACCGGCAAAAGTCTTCGATGGAACTGACGCAGCGTTTGGAGGCGAGTCAACGGGAACATCATCCCTTTTGTTTGGCATTACTCGATGTGAATGGATTTCGTTTCATTAATCGTCGCTATGGTCATGCCGTCGGAGACGGTGTTTTGCGATATCTTGGGCAGAGTCTGTTGCGGGGTCTGGGGCCAGAGGACGTGGTGGCTCGTTGGGGAGGGGAAGAGTTTGTTGTGGGTATCGTGGGACGCGATCGCGAGCCGGCGATCGCGCAGTTATCACAGTTGCTTCAGCATATTGAGCAGCAGGGGATGATCACAACCCGTGGAGAGATGATTCACCCGAGTTGTTGCTTCGGGGTTGCTTTGGCCACCGCTGCAACCCTCGACCTACTCTCGCTTTATCAGGCTGCAGAACAAGCGCTGCACGACCACAAAGTCCAAGGGTATGTGGTTCCGGTGACCCTTGGAGAACCCATTGCATCGGTCAATGATGTCAGGAAATAACAGCCAACAATAGCAGTCGAAAATATCGGCAGTAATAGCAAGCAGGGATAGCATGGACACTAGGCGAATTTTGATTGTTGATGATGAACCTTACATTTGTGAGGTGGCTCGGCTCTGCCTCGAAGCTGCAACGGACTGGACGGTGCTGACGGCAGAATCGGGAATGGCCTGTCTGGAAATGGTGGGCCAACAGCAACCGGATGTGATTTTGATGGATGTGATGATGCCGGGACTCGATGGTTTGAGTACGATTCAACAACTTCAGGCCAATCCTAAAACCCAAGCAATTCCTGTGATTTTGCTCACGGCTGGAGGGACTGAAGGCGATCGCCCCACCCTTTACGGTGTTAAGGCAACTATTGCTAAGCCCTTTGACCCCTTGGCTCTGTCCGCTCAGATTGTAACCATTTTGGGTTGGCCCAGAGAGAATTAAGGCATTGGGCTGATCCTAGTCAACTCTCTTCACAACTTCCTCATATTGTAGTCCTAGGGTGATGAGGCAACTTAGGATCTTTACAATAGACCACAATGGAAAACCGAAGCCGTCCCGCGTTCATCACATTTCTTCAAGAAGAATTACAAATTTCTGACAGTGAACTGAACATTGTCTTACGCTGTGGTGAAACCGATCCTTGCCTGCTCTCAGTAACCCTATGGCGTTATGGATTTATCACCCTAGAAATGCTAGAGCACATCTTTGACTGGCTTGCTAATGCTCGACTACATTCTTTTGAGTTATGCAAGACAGCTGAGATTTGAGCAGACAGATTCTGAGAATTCCATTGATGTATTCAGCCTTGATTTGGCTTTCGCAGACCCTCTCTGGTAAATCGATTCTGCGCTCGATGGTGCCGTAGAAAAACTCGGATTCCAGTATGGCCTTGGGTGGAATCTGAAGCCTCGGCATTCGTCTGCCTTGGATGACCATTGTTTGCTCGACGACACGAATCTCAATGCTCTGGCAACTCAGCCCTGGGAGCTCGATATCGATGTACAAAGCTTCAGCTGTTTCCTGGGTTTCTATGGCAGGCCGCAAGGACGGGCTCACACTGTCGCTGGTGTGGCTGTCACTGGCATGAGCATTACTGGCATGAGTATCACTGGCATGAGTATCACTGGCATCGCTGCTGCTGGAATGATGATCATTTGGGTGTTCTGCACGCCTGTTCGCCTGATTGTTCTCTTGTTGCCAAGATTGTTGCCAATGGGGCTTACGAAGGGGATTCTGGTTTGAGTGGCGATCGCCCTTAATGGGGCTAGAAGCGCGAAGGTTTCTGTTACTCATGTCAAACACCTCTGAATAATTTAGCGGCTATAAATCTGTTCTGGATTGCAATGAACTTTGCTGTGCTAGCTCGAACTGTATGACACAAATCTGAGGAAGTTGTGATGCTCACAATCCTCAGCCTTCCTCACAACTTCCTCAGACTTTTAACCTAGTTTTGAGACAGAGGAGAAATGCAATTCTCAAGTCGCATGGATCAAAGTGAGGTTACCCATGAAACGCAACGAACTTCGTCATGATTATGCTTGGGCCAAAGGCCTAGCTTGGTTCTTGGCAGGTGCGGTGGGGGTTAGTCTGTGGTGGTCTATGGGTGCCAGCCGCACGGAGAACCGTATGCCCATGGTGGTGTCTCCACCTCAGCTGGAACTACCGGGGACAGAGGGCTCGACCAACTCCAATCAGAAATCCCAGGTCATAGGCCCTGTTGCCAAAGCTGCTCGGCTATCCGTCGAGACCTACTGGGTCGAGACCACGGGTGACGGCATGGTTTTGATGCCAAAGCCAATTGAGATCGCGGCGGGTCTGAGCAAGGAAAGTGCGCTCAAACTTGCCTTTGCGGATCTACTGAGTGGGCCAACGGATATCGGATTTAGTGCGATTCCGACCGGAACCAAGCTGCTCGATCTCGAAACTCGTCCGGCAGGCGTCTATGTGAATCTCTCCCGTGAGTTTGCCTCCGGCGGCGGGAGTGCTTCGATGATCGAGCGTGTCGGTCAAGTGATTTTTACGGCTTCCAGCGTTGATCCCAATGAATCTGTTCTGATTGCGGTGGAGGGTCAGTTGATTAGTCAAGAGTATCCCCTCGGTGGCGAGGGTCTGGTTTTGGATCAACCGGTTTCTCGTAGCCAATACATTGTTCAGTACCCTTTGTGATGCCCTGATCGGGTCGATTCCCTGCTTTTCTCGGTTGAATTTCGTCTTGTTCCGAACTTTTTAGAGGTTTTATGTTTAATAAGATTCTGATTGCTGTTGACCACTCTGATGCCTGTGTCAGTGTGTTTGAGCGAGCGCTTGAGTTGGCGATCGCCAGCCAATCTTCTCTCATGTTGGTGCACGTGCTTACGGATGAAGAGAGCAGTCTCGCGCTACCCGACCCGACCGGTGCTGATGCCTATTCGATGGGTTTGACTACAGCTGCTTGGCAGGCCTATGCCAGCCGCTGGCAAGCCCGTGAAAAAGAAGGTTTGGAGCAGCTACGTGCTTTTCAGCAGCAGGCTCAAGAAGCCGGTCTTGAAGCTGAGTTCAGCCAAAACTTTGGCTCTCCGGGTCGCCGGATTTGTGATGTTGCGTGTATGTGGAATGCAGATCTGATTGTGGTGGGGAGTCGCCGACGTAGCGGTTTGAGTGAATTGCTGCTGGGGAGTGTGAGTAATTATGTCATCCACCATGCGCCTTGCTCTGTGATGATGATGCCCCCAGGAAAAGGGCGTGAGACTACTGTTGTGGAGGCGAAGGTGGGTGAGCTTGCGGCAAACAATGGTTGAGGCTTTTGACATCCTCCCCGGCGTGAACGCGCGGGGATTCTAAGAATCACTTCCTAGACCTTTCTGTTTCGTTGCAACTGCCTTCAGACTTATGCCTATCCGGTCTTACGTTCGCTCCACAGACTTTCACCG
>JAAUOP010000182.1 GCA_012034805.1 Synechococcales cyanobacterium CRU_2_2
AAGCGCAACCCTTATTCTTCCGTTCGGAGGTTTGCAAGAAGAGGGTGTTGATGAGAAAAAGAACGTTTGCTCTTTCCGCAAAACCCTTTCTGTGTCTGCATTTTAACCACTTGTGGGTAAGGCATAGATGCGTAGATAAATTAGAATAGGAAAGACGAAAGCAAGACAGGGCAAATGATAGAGACGCGTGCAGCGAAGCCGACAGTGAGGTTCGTGGATGACTATTGCGAAAGTTGCCGATTACCGAGATTTGTTTTCTGAGGTGAGAAGCTTCGATTCCTTCAAGCATTTACATGCAGGAATGATATCAGAGGCAAAACGTAAATCGTTGCCCGCGATTGCGAAGGTAGTAGGTTTGCCCTTTCATCGATTCTTTTCCCAGAGTCATTGAAGAGCGGTTCTTTATGTTAAAGGAGTATGGAAGCTGGAAGATTGCTAAGCGCCAAAAAAAGACAGAGCCAGGATATGAATCATTAATAAGCTGTGAAATTAAAGTCATAGATCTCTTGCTAGTACTTCGGAGGTTTTATAGGTACAACTTCTATCTCGTTTTCCATAACCTAACTGTGTGTCGCCTAACACCGCTGTTCGTCTGGCTGATGCAAAGCCAATTCCCGCAGCCAGACCAACGCAATTCGCCCCAACAGATAGATTTGGGTTCGAGGCAGGGTGAATTGAATGCCCATCCCTCAGGGCTTGCGCTGTTTGCGCTGATAAAACTGCCGTGCCGCATTGCCGAGAGTATAGATCAGCGCCGCATTGCCCGTGACACCGATCGCGGCCCCAATGCCAGGCAACAGCTCAGCGGCACTCAAACCCGCCTTAACGGCGCTAGAGGTGGCGAGGGAAACGCCAAAAATGGCCAAAACCTCGCCCCGCCGCTCCCGTTCTTTCAACGAGAAGCCATAGACCGCCGCGATCCGAAAAATCATCTCCGACTGGAGCATCGCCACCGCCAACAAATCCACCGCCAAGAGCGTTAGTGCCAGCGGCGGCACCAGGTTGGTGACGAGTCCAATGCCACCTGCGGTGATGGCAGCACTTTTGATGATGCGATCGCTCAATTCCTCCAGGCTCTCGAGCGGATGATCTGCCTGCAACTGGGCCACCTCGGCCTCAATTTTGCCGACATTCACCTGGCCCACCGCCGCCATCATCCAGCCAAACCCAGGAATTCTGGCAGCAAAATTAAACAGGGGACTCTCTGCGATCGGGGAGACCCCTTCACCGAGCAACTGGGTTGCGGCTTCGACCGCCGCGTGGGCCGCTTGGCTGGCAGTCTCAAAGGCCTCCTCTAGGGAGTTAGGTGGACGCTGGGGATCGGGGTTGGGGCCGGAATCGGAAGACATAAGTTGGATCAGCGCACAACAACAGCCTCTCCAGGATAAATCCTTTCGCAGAACCAACCGCAATATTATCCAACTCCCCAAAACTCCCCAACTCCTCAAAACTCTCCAACTCCCAGCACCTCCTATCCCTCCTGCTGCATCTTATTTTCTCGCTGCCGCTGTTTCTCCAGGTCTTTAATCGCCTGTTCACAGCACCAGTCGGCGGACTGACGAGGATGACGGCGCAGATTTTCCTTGATCAGCTGCATGGCCGTGGCCTGATCCCCGGCTAGATTGAGCAGTCGTCGGTAGGGCTTGCGCTGGAGCTTGTGGGCTGAGGTCGCTGCTGTCATTTTGTAAACCCGCTCGGTCTTGAAAAATGGTTGCATACCCCACAGATCATGGACTGCATTGGAGATAATCAACCCCCAGGGCAAGGGCTGTTTCAGCTTTTTTGGGGGTGTTGGCATGGCCTGGTCTTCGGACTTGAACAACCCCAAAGGTCCAACGCTGAGGATCAGGGCCAAGGCTGTACCGCCCAGGAGCATCAACAGCAACTTGAGACCCTCAGACTGGGAGATTTGAAATTTTGGCTGATTTGCCTTCGGTGCAACGATTTGGGACGCTGTAGCCAGAGCGGTTCCGGTGGATTTCGACGTTGGGGCGATCGCTTTCCCCCCTAGACGACCTCCGGCATTCTGTTGGGCATAGGCCAGATTGCTAGCATATTCCTGAGCTTTTTGCTGGGCCACTGCCCGACGCGGATGTTCTGGGGGAACGGCTTGCATGTTGGCGATCGCCCGGTGCCAATGCTCAGCGACCGCCGCCCATTGCTGGGGCGATCGCGCCGTTTGGGTTAGCTGAGCCGCTACCGTTGCCGCATTGACTGCTGCTCGAAAGGGATCTTGAATGGCTGTTGTCGATGAGGTTGTTGCCGCTGAGGCTGTTGCAGGTGAGGCCGTTGCAGGTGAGACCGTTGCAGGTGAGACCGTTGCCGACGCTTCACCTCGGAAAACCTGAACAGCGTAAATATCCCTGGTTTTCAGATCAGCCACAAAGCCAAATCCCACGTGGGTATGGGCGGGGCTGAGCAAATTTTCACGATGAACTCGGTTGTACATGCCTTGACGCTCGAGCAGCTCAACTTGGCGATAGGCCAGTTGCTGCCCCCATCCCTCGCCAAACAGCAGATTCTCACCCTGGCTTGGGGCTGAAATTCCAGCGGCCCGGAGGCGATCGCCAATATCGCTACCCTCAGGCGAGCGGCTGGAAAAATAGCTGCGTTGGGCCATGTCCTTAGCCTGTTGCTGGGCCACCTGGGCTAAAGCAGGGTCTAGGATGAGTGAAGGAAGACCATTGGCCTCGCGATCGCGGTTGACCAAGGCCAGCGCCTTGGCGTGCAGTTGCTGGGGCGATCGCGCCTGGTGGGCATCCAGCGCATTGACCTGAGCCGCACCCATTTTCCATTGCTCTCCGCCAAAACCATTGTGAAAATAGAGCGAATCGTGACCAAAATACAGCGTTCCAGCACCGATGAGCACCGCTGCCGTTAGCCCTTTTATCCAGGCTGCTGGCAGCTCCTTGGGGTTTATCATTGCAGCGAAAGAAAGTTCTCAAGAAAGGACTTCGCTGCACCCTAACCAGTCTTAGTGTGCCCAAGGATGGGGCTGGCCGCACAGTAAGGTGGATCGATGGATTAATGGATTTGTTAATGAATTTGTTGATGACTCGCCTAGCTGGGTGTCCCGTAGCCGCCGCCGCCGGGTGTTTCGAGGATGATGCGATCGCCTGGATTCAGCTCAACAGTCGCTGTAGCATCTAAAATCCGTGTCAGGCCATCGCGGCGCACCACACTCGTGCGACCACATTGCCCCGCCTCCCCACCGTGCAGGCCAAAGGGTTCAGTCTGCCGTCTGCCTGCGAGAATGCTTGCAGTCATGGCCTCGCGGAACCGAATCCGCCGCACCACGCCATTTCCGCCACGCTGTTGACCGTTGCCACCGCTGCCCTGGCGAATCGAAAATTCCTCTATCAGAACAGGAAATCGCAATTCTAACACTTCAGGATCAGTCAGCCGAGAATTGGTCATATGAGTCTGTACGGCATCAGCACCCGCAAAGGTTGCGCCAGCACCAGCACCGCCACAAATGGTTTCGTAATATTGGTAGCGCTCATTACCAAAGGTGAAGTTGTTCATGGTGCCCTGGGAGGCCGCCATGACATCGAGGGCGGCATAGAGACAGTCGGCGATCGCCTGGGAGGTTTCGACATTGCCTGCCACCACCGCAGCTGGAAAATTAGGATTGAGTAAGCAACCACTGGGAACACGAATCTCTAGGGGCTTCATACAGCCTGCATTCAGTGGAATCGGTTCGTCCACCAAGGTGCGAAACACATACAGAACCACCGCTTGACAAACCGCAAAAGGAGCGTTGAAGTTACTCAGTTGTTGAGGGGAAGTGCCTGCAAAATCGAGGATGGCGCTGTTGTCTTGGGGGTTGAGTGTGATGACCACTTGGATTTGTGCGCCGCAGTCCATGGGAACGCAGTAGGTGCTGGATTCCTGCGAATGAGGCAGATTAGAATGAGATGGCTTAGAACTATGCCCAGTCTCTCGCTGACACAGTTGAGCAATCACCTGACGAACGGCAGCTTCAGCGTTGTCTTGAACATGCTGCATATAGGCTTGAACGGTACCAAGGCCGTACTGGCCTGTAATGCGCTGAAGTTCTTGCACACCCTTATTGTTCGCGGCGATCTGAGCTTGCAAATCGGCAATATTTTGGTCGATATTGCGTGCGGGATAGGGGCCGGAGGAAAGATGCGATCGCAACTGCTCTTCCTGAAACTTGTCGCCATCAACTAAGAGGAAATTATCCAACAATACCCCCTCTTGATCAAGGTGAGTGCTATGGGGCGGCATCGAACCGGGCGTAATGCCACCAATGTCGGCATGGTGCCCCCTCGATGCCACAAAAAAGCTGGCTGCATCACCTCGCCCACAAATACGGGGGTGATGACGGTAATGTCGGGCAAATGGGTGCCGCCGTTGTAGGGATTATTGGAGGCGAAAACGTTGCCGAGCTGAAACGGGATTTGGGTGCGTTGGGCCATTAAGGCTCTGACGCTCTCGCTCATGGAACCCAAGTGAACGGGAATATGAGGTGCATTGGCAACCAAATCTCCTTTGCTGTCAAATAGGGCACAGGAAAAATCGAGTCGTTCCTTGATGTTGACGGAAGAACTGGTATTTTGCAGGGTGAAACCCATTTGTTCAGCGATCGCCTGAAACAAATTGTTGAAAATTTCCAGCCGAACCGGATCGGGTCTCGTATCCTCCGTTGAGATAGGCTGTGGTTTCTTTTGAGCTGTTGTGTGGGTGATGACCAGTTCTCCCGTACCGCGAACCTCGGCCTCCCAGCCCAGCTCAATCATGTTGGTTCCGGTGGGTTCAAGAACGATGGCAGGGCCGATGATGCGGTCATCCTGCTGCAGAACTTGGCGCTGAAAGACAGGGGTTTTGTGCCAGCGATCGCCTGAGAACACAGCTACAGTGGTGATAGGGGTTAGCTGGCAAAGGCGTGACTGCAGCGGCGGCAGCGGGTGGAGAATCGCAGTTTTCCCAATGATCTCGACGGAAATTGTAGCGACGATAATTGATTTTTCAGCCATCGTTATACCAAAACGTTGATGGTAAGCCTGCTCAAATTGCGATCGCATCTCGCTCAACGCGGCCCAGTTCACGGCAAGGGCTGCGTCAGTTCCTGCATAGCGCAGATGGAGTTGTCTCAGCACCGATCGCGATTGAATGTCTTGGCTTCCTTGGCGCTCGAGTTCGTCTTGGGCTGCGGTGATCAGCTGCTCAATGGCTCGTTGAAGGGAAGAGATTTGATCAGAGGTTAAGGCAATTTCGACTGATTGCTCTCGCAACACTCGGCGATCGGCTAGACCCATGCCGTAGGCGGAAAGTACCCCGGCGTAGGGATGTATCAGGATGGTTTTCATGCCTAGTGCTTCGGCGAGTTGGCAGGCATGTTGGCCTCCAGCGCCTCCAAAGCAGCAGAGCGCATAGTCGCTGATGTCATAGCCCCGCTGGACAGATATTTTTTTGATCGCGTTGGCCATATTGTCAATGGCAATCGCTAGGAAACCTGCAGCGACTTGCTCAGGAGTCTGGGGTCTAGACCTCTGCGCTTCGGGCATTGTCGATCTGGATATTGGCTCGGTTTGGGTTGCTTCAGCAATTTCCTGGCTAAGGGTGAGAAACTGCGATCGCACAGTTTCCGTATCCAAGGGCTGCCGACCCTCTCGTCCAAATATTTGGGGAAAGAGCTGAGGCTGAATTTTGCCGATCATGACATTACAATCCGTCACGGTCAGCGGCCCTCCATTGCGATAGCAAGCAGGCCCCGGATTGGCTCCAGCAGAATCTGGCCCAACTCGATAGCGCACGCCATCAAAGTGGAGAATCGAACCACCTCCCGCCGCTACGGTATGAATTGACATCATGGGCGTACGTAGCCGCACACCTGCAATTTCGGCTTCAAAGCTACGTTCGTAGGTGTCGAGTTGACTGCCATTATGTTGACTGCCATTATAGTGAGCAACATCAGTGGAGGTTCCCCCCATGTCAAAGGTAATAATCCGATTAAATCCTGCGCTCAAACTGGTTTGCACTGCGCCTACAATACCACCTGCTGGGCCAGACAGAATACTATCCTTGCCTTGGAAAAATCGAGCGTTGGTCAGACCTCCATTCGATTGCATAAACATCAATTTTGGACGTTCTGAAGTTTTTTGATCGATCCTTTCGCCCGACAATTCTCGATCAATTCGGTCGACATAGCGATGCAAAACTGGCGAGAGATAGGCATCTACTACCGTTGTATTACCCCGACTGATAAACTTGATTAACGGGCTAACTTTATGGGATAAAGACACTTGTTCAAAGCCAATTTGTCTGGCAATCTGTGCGACCTGCTGTTCATGATCTGGGTATCGATAAGCCTGCATCAGAGCCACCGCACAAGCTCGAATACCATCCTCGTAGGCTGTTTTTAAGCTATCGATTAATACCGTTTCAACGATATGATTAATAGGAAAAATAACGGTGCCATCTGCTGCGATGCGCTCAGGAATTTCAATCACTCGCTCGTACAGCATCTCGGGCAGAATAATCTGTCGAGCAAAAATGTCGGGACGATTTTGGTAACCAATGCGCAAGGCGTCTTTGAAACCTGCGGTGGTGATCAAGAGGGTGCGATCGCCCTCGCGCTCTAACAAGGCATTGGTCGCTACGGTCGTCCCCATTTTCACCACAGAGATTTGCTCGGCAGGAATCGGCGCATGATTAGCAAGGCCCATCAACTCACGTATGCCTTGTAAGGGTGCATCGTCATAGTGTTGGGGATTCTCAGATAGCAATTTATGAATGACGGTCGAGCCATCGGGGCGCTGGGCGATAATGTCGGTAAATGTACCACCGCGATCGATCCAAAATTGCCACTGCTGCGCCAGGCTAGAATGCTTTGTCATTTTTCTGTCCCCAATACAACGTCTAATTCCTGATATCAGACGTGCCTGGGCATCACTGCCTTGACCTTAATTTATGAGAAAACCAAACGATGAGCAATAGTCAATTTTTAACTCTAAGATACCTCCAGAGATATACTAAGGCTTATCAGTTATTTCGTTGTCCATTCCGTTACCCATTTCATCAGCGATGAATTTCCAAGCGCTCAGCACTGTTGAACTTCGCCAGATTTGCTATTTTCTGACCATCGTAGATACTGGCTACAGCTTTAGTCGGGCAGCAGAGCGACTTCAGATTGAACAACCCCCCCTGAGTCAGCGCATTCGTGCGCTCGAAAAGCGGATGAACGTTCAACTCTTTGACCGAACGCGTCGGCCAGTCCAGTTGACCGCAGCTGGAAAAGTTTTTGAGCGAGAGGCGCGGCTTGCTCTAATGCAGATTGAAACGGCGATCGCCCAAGCCCAGAAAATGCACCAAGGTGAGATTGGCCATTTGTCCATTGGCATTGCCAGCTCTGCGGCGAATGGCATCTTGCCAGAGCTGATTCGGAGATTTTGCGATCGCTACCCCCACGTCCATTTAGAGCTGCATGAGCTAACCGCAGCCCAACAGCGGGAGGCTTTGCGTGACACAGAATTTAGTTCTCGACACAACCGTAGCATCGACATGGGTATCGAGGTCTTTCTCGCTGACGTCTTGCAAGATGTCAATCTAGAACATCGATTCTTGCAGGCAGAGTCTTTGGTAGCTGCGCTACCAGAAGCCCATTCATTGGCTGGTTCAGGTCAGATTGCACTAAAAGATTTGGTAGAGCAGTCTTTGATTCTACCTGATTTGCAAGCGTTCCCCTTTTATGAAACCTTTTGGAGCAGTGCACCGCATCCGGTTTTCAGCCCAAAGTACTGAAGCAAACGACGGCAACTTGGATGTTGACACTGCTCAGCCTCGTCGCTGCAGGGGTTGGTATTGCAATCTTACCCAGCAATGTACTCAATCTAGAGCGGCGAGGAGTCGCTTTTTGTGAGATTGAGGGGTTGGAGATAGAGCGAAAGATCTCGATTGTTTGGCATCGTAACAATGACTCGATTGTGCTGAAAAACTTTCTAGAATTGCTGTGATCTAGCTCTATGACTGAGGGAGCATCCCAAAGTTGAAAGAACAGGGATATTCGAAGGTCAGAAGTCGAGCAACCCATTGAGATAAGCGCATCGCAGGGAGGCGATCTGAGGAACGCTTTCAGGCTTCCACTGTGCTCCAGGCAA
>JAAUOP010000005.1 GCA_012034805.1 Synechococcales cyanobacterium CRU_2_2
GATAGGCAAAATCCATCCCTTGAAGTAAGTCGCTGATTTTAGAGGTAAACGGGTCGGCAATTAGCACAAAATCTGGCCTGCTCCTGGGATCAACCCCGACATAATCCACCCAACTGCTGGGAGGCGAGTCTAAATCGGGCAAGTCTTCCTCATCCAGCCAAAAAGCACTCACCGTCGCCCCCGGCAAATGGGCCAGACAGAGAACCAGTGCCGGTTCATCCTCAAGTTCCACCAGCGACTTGCTGTCTGTAACCCTGTCTGTAAACCTGTCTGCGGTCGTGCCGCCGTCAGAAGCAGGCTTCTGAGCCTCGCGACCATCCCTCCTTGTCGCCATGACCTGATTACCAATGACGCCACCACCGCCACAGCCAATCAGCGCAGGCAACTGCAATCGTTCATTCAACAGCGGCAGCAGCCGAGGGTACTCGCTGGCAAATGTCGAAGAAATAAACACAAACCCTAAATGAGGCGTCGCGCCCAGTGCTGCCTGTGTCGCGGCGATGACTTCATCAACTGCCGCCTCCAGGGAAGGACGGGTTGAGAGGGCGCTGACCCACTTCATAGAACTGAGAGCTGAGTCCACCATCACACCTGGAACACGGAGTCGCTACTGCTTTCCTTCGCGTTCCAGTCTCCCATGATTTAGGCCACGAATCGATGGGATCGATTCACGCTTGTCTTCACAGTCATTAGGAAACTTTAATGGTCAATCTCTAAGCGTGTCTCTAGGATAGAGGAGGGAGCAATTCAAATCTTCCGATCGCCGAACGTTAACAGTATTTTAGAATCCATTCACAGAGGTGGACATAGTCATGAGTGACCTCCAAAAGCAAATCGATCAAGAACGCCAAGAAGCGCGTCAGGCCTGCGACATTAACGGAGCCAACTCCCCTGAATGCGCTGCGGCTTGGGACGCCGTCGAGGAGCTCCAGGCAGAGGTTTCTCACAAAAAGCAGGAGCCAGAGAAAACTCCGTTCCAGCAATATTGCGATGATAACCCTGATGCGGATGAGTGCCGCCTGTACGAAGACTAAACCAACCTAGGCAGACCGATGCGAACGGGCTCTGACGATGGCAGAAGCCCGTTTCGTGGACAGTCCGGATTGAGCGCGTACAATATGCGGCGGGGGTTCGTTTGCGACCTCTCTGTTTTGCCCCGATTCCCAGATGTCGTTCGTTGATTAAAAGCCCCATGACTGAAGCCGTTCTGCGCCCCTTTGTCTGGATGGATTACCGCTTGGCGCTGCTGCTAACGGTGGTTTTGCCGCTCGTGTTTTGGATTTGGGCCATGGTGAAGCAGTTCGATGCGATCCAGCGGTTTATGGGCATGTATTGGAAGGTGGCGAGTCTGCTGGCTATTACGGTTTATTTGATGATTGCGGCCTTGCCGATTGGCTTTTTGACGGCGACTCTGGCGCGACTATTGCTGCTGGTGACGCTGTGGTTCTGGGTAGATATTAACGATGATATCCATGATATGCAGCCCTGGCGGCCTTTGCGAATGGGGTTCAATGCTTGGCGCTGGGCGATGACGTTCTATTGCGCTTTGAGTGCAGCGTTTAGTCTCGTGTTTGTGCGTTGTGCGTTTTTAACCCAAGCGTCTGTGTTGGGCGATTCCCTCTGTCGGGTTTGGATTGATGCGCCTTGGGGCTATAAAACGATTTTTCATCGCGGTGCAACGCCGGGTTTGCTGGGTTTCTTGGGGATTGTGGCGTTGGTGGTTTACGGAGCCTACTTTGCCTATTTTCTGCTGGTCAAGCTGGGCCGTAAGGGGCGGTCGGCCTCTGGATATTAGGTTCGCCCAAGACTCGACTCCCCGGACACCAACCTATGGAACAGAACCAGCAATCTCCGAATGACGGTTTGAGGAACGATTCGGGTAACGAGCAGTACCAGCTAGAGCAATACCAGCTAGAGCAATACAGCCGAGAGCACTCTCAAGAGGTTCTGCTGGTCGATGCGGTGATTGCAGGAGAGCCCGATCAAGTGTTGATTTTTCGGGGCTTTTCCAGCTCGCTGGTGCGGCCCACGGCATTTGACCCCGGTGTTCCGGTGCTACCGGAACGGTCGGTGATTGTGGCGATCGCCCGTCTGCGCAGCCCTTATCAACCCGACCAACCTCAGTATCTGGAACAAGGGCTAACCTGGGAAGAATTTGCGGTTAGGTTGGTGGCAATGGAGCCCCAGGAATAATGGTCTTGAGAGTGCCGCGATCGCCATCGATCTTGGCGAGTACACCCACCGGCAAGGTAGCGTTGACGCCATCGTGGCCAAAGGGTAGCCCGGCGACGATGGGAATATTGAGGTCACAGAGGCGATCGCGTAGGACTTCCTCCACGCCAAAACTGGGCACACCTGGAGGAGCCTCGCACTGACTGAAGCGGCCTAGGGCGATGCCGCACACCTGGTCGAGCGCTCCGCTCATGCGCCACTGGGTTAATAGGCGATCGATGCGGTAGGGCGCTTCGGTGACGTCTTCTAACGCCAAAATAATGTTGTCGAGGGGCGGCTGAACCGAGGTATGGAGCAGATGGGTCGCAACGGTCAAGTTAGCGGGGAGCAGCCGCCCTTGGGCCTTGCCACCCACCCAGCCGTCGCCTTTGAGCGGCGGTAGATCCCACTGGCCTTCCACCCACTGAAACAGCCGCTGAATTGACCAAGTGGGCTCATCGACCAAGGTGGTCAACAAAGGCCCATGAAGTCCGGCGATCCCCTGGGCACTCAGGCTCCAGAGCAACGCTGTCACATCCGAAAAGCCAATCAACCACTTAGGTTCACTGGAGGGCCAATCCCAGCCTTCGAGCAATCGTGCGCCGCCATAGCCACCGCGCACACACAGTACGCCTTTGCAGTCGGGATCGGCCCAGGCCCGCTGGAGCTGAGTGCGCCGCTGCTGGTCGGTTCCGGCCAGATAGCCCCAGCGACCGTCGTAGCCAGGGCAGAGTTCGACTTGGTAGCCCCGCTGTCGCCAGAGGCCAACACCTCGAACAAAATTGTCGCGTTCGCGCAGGGTTCCACTGGAGGCTACGGCCATGAGTCGATCGCCCGGTTTCAACGGCGGTGGTAGTTGGGCATAGAACTGGGAACCAGAATCGACCATACTAAAACGCACCGCGCCCCAAAATGATCCCCAACAGCAGCAAAAAGCCTAACCCCACGTTCCCGCTAAAAATTTGACCGTAGATTTGTGAAGTGGGTCGTAGGCGGTGGCTATCGAGTCGGCGATATTGGGTCAGCCAGCCCAGGGTGACTAAAGAAAGACTAATCCAGTACCACACGCCCAGGGCCTGGGTCCAGCCCAGCCACAGTAGCAACAGCGCCGTGCCCAAAAAGAACAGACCGACGGCTTGGGGGGAGCGATCGCCAAACAACAGCGCACTGGACTGAATCCCGATGCGTTGGTCATCCTCTCGGTCGGCCATGGCATAAACCGTGTCAAAACCCAAGGTCCAGAGCACTGTCGCCAGCCACAAAATCCAGGCAGCAGGCGGCAGGGCATTGGCCACCACCGTCCAACCGATCAACACGGCAAACCCCCAGGCGATCGCCAAGACCAGCTGGGGCAACGGAAACAATCGCTTAGCCGCTGGATAGAGCAAAATCACCACCGCTGCGAGAGCACACAAAACCCAACTCAAGGGTTGGAGCAGCGCCGCAATGCCGATGGCCACGACCCCCGCCACTACCGCCACCCCAATGGCCATCCCCCTCGACATCGTTCCCGCTGCCAGGGGTCGATCCTGGGTGCGTTCGACCAGGGGATCAATGTCTTGATCCCAAAGATCATTGACCGCGCAGCCCACGGCACTGGTGGCCAAGCTGCCCAACAAAATAATCAGTAGACTTCTCCAGGTCGGCTGAGTATTGCCCGCCGCCAAAAAAGCGGCCCAAAGCGCTGGCAGCAGCAGAATGAGACGGCCTGCCGGTTTGTTCCAGCGCAACAAACTCAACACCGAAGCCGCGCTATTTTGGGCCGGGGCGGAGGGGTGACGAGCCTGCGAAGCTTGGCTGCGTCGATCGCGCATCATATCGGGCACATCTTCCATGGCGGTTGGCGCGAGGGCCGGTTGCAAAATCACTCGCCGATCGCCCTTGCCGGGAGGACGTTGGGGGCGTTCTCCCTCAGAGATGGGCGTTTGCGGCGGCGCAGATCCGGTCTGGGTCGATCCCTCCGACGGCATCGGAGCACCCTGACCTTGGAGCTGGGTCTCATCCCCCGGCTGGGCCGTGACCGTCCCGTCTAAAGCCGCTCCGGTCGGAGCAGGCGCATACTGGTCGGCAATCCGCTGGTAGGCCGCAGTAATGTCTTGCTGCTTCGCCAGGGCCATTTCATACAGCGCTGGGCTGGCGGTGCGATCGATCGCCTCCGGCTTCCAGGTCTCTAGGAGCTTGAGATAGGTCTGTTGGATTTCTTTAATCGGTGTTTCCGGTGCGATGCCCAAGACCTGGTAAGCATCGTTCTGGTGGTTTTGGTCGGCCACAATGTTCCTCCCCTGATTGAGCTCACGGCAATCTCTCACGGCTTGATTGAACCACAGGTCAGGCAAGGGTGAATCCTAGCGCTGCAATCTTTTTCTCGGATTTGGCTCAACCGGGTACTCGTCGTGTGCTTTCCCAAGGGCTTCTCCTCCGGTTTGCGGGAATCTTTGCCCAATTCTTCGCCCCATGCTTAAGCCAGTTATCCTTTTGTGGATCTCCTTTGTAATTGCAATCCACCTTGCTAGGCTGAATAGCGGCGGCGACGAGTTTAAAGTGATTTTTATGACGATCATTCTGGAGTCTCGTCGTGCCTGAACCTCATCCCTGGGAACTCAAGCAAGATGGTGAATCGAATTCTGGCCGCGATCGATGTGGGAACCAACTCGATTCATATGGTGGTGGTCAGAATTCAGCCGGAGCTACCGGCATTTACGATTATCGCCAAGGAAAGGGCAACGGTGCGATTGGGCGATCGCGATCCCGAAACCGGCGACCTCACCCAAGAGGCCATGGAGCGTGCCACCAAAGCCCTACGTCGATGCCAAACCCTCGCCCACAGCCTGAACGTCGAAGCCATCCTCGCCGTCGCCACCAGTGCCGTTCGGGAAACTTCCAATGGCCCTGACTTTTTGCGACGGATCAAAAAAGACCTCGGACTCGACATCAACCTGATTGCCGGGGTCGAAGAAGCCCGTCGAATTTATTTGGGTGTGCTCTCGGGCATGGAGTTCCAGGGGCGTCCCCACGTGATCATCGACATTGGCGGTGGCTCAACAGAACTCATCCTCGGCGCAGGCTACGAACCTCGCAGCCTCAGCAGCACCAAAGTCGGGGCCGTGCGGCTGTCTGCCCTCTTTGTAACCAGCGATCCCATCAGCTCCGGTGATTTCAAGGCGATGCAGGCCTATATTCGAGGACTGCTAGAGGAGCCGACGCGGGTATTGCGGGAGAACCTGAGTCCAGGGGAAACCCCAGTCTTGGTCGGGACTTCCGGCACCATCGAAGCGGTGGCTTCGCTGTTGGCCTACGAAGCCTCGGGAGAGGTTCCCGAGCGGCTCGGAGGCCACACCGTCAGCTTGAATGCCATCCAAGAACTCATTCAGCGGCTGCGTAAACTAAACAATGCTGAGCGGGCCGCCTTGCCCGGTATGTCTGAGCGACGGGCAGAAATTATTGTGGCGGGCGCGCTCATTCTCCAGGAGGCCATGATTCTCCTTCAGCTCGACGAAATTTCCGTCTGTGAGCGAGCCCTGCGCGAAGGCATCGTGGTGGATTGGATGCTCTCCCATGGCCTGATTGACGATCGCCTACGCTACCAAAACTCCGTTCGCCAACGCAGCGTGTTGCATGCAGCCCATAAGTTTCGCACCCATCGCGCCCATGGCGATCGCGTGGCCGAGTTTGCGGTCACCCTGTTTGACCAACTCCAAGGCTCACTCCACGACTGGGACGAAGCAGCTCGGGATTTGCTCTGGGCAGCAGCCACGCTGCACGATGTCGGCAGCTTCATCAGCAATGCGGCCTACCACAAACATTCCTACTATTTGATTCGCTATGGCGAACTGCTGGGCTACACAGAACCCGAAATTGAGACGATCGCCAACCTTGCCCGCTACCACCGCAAAAGCCCGCCCAAACCGAAGCACGACAATTACAAACGCCTCATGGACAAAACCTATCGCCAGATGGTTGATCAACTCCACCCGATTTTGCGGCTGGCGGTCGCGATGGATCGGCGCAAACTGGGGGCGATCGCCCTGGTTCGCTGCGAACTAGACCCGGGCTTGAACCGGCTGTCTCTACACCTGAAGCCGAATAATCTTCAAGATGACTGCATTTTGGAGCTCTGGAGCCTAGAGCAGAACAAAACCGAGTTTGAAAAAGCCTTCAAACTCGAGGTCGCGCTGTTGCTCGACCCGGAAGGCTAGCGGCCCCATCCACCCTATTACCGATGGCTCGAGCCACTGACCATGCCAAGGTGTGACGCAACGCCTTGACAACGCCGCGCTTTTGTAACGCAATATCACAAAAATGACGTCAAGACGTCTTGCCATCTTGCCGTCACCGAATAATCTCGATATAGTGCAATACATACCCGGGTAACTCATTAGAAAAGTCCCATGCAAGATAAGCAGAAGTCCACCTTATACCTGCCTCCGGAGCTGCATCAAAAGCTCAAGATCAGGGCTGCGGTTGAAACCCAACCCATGTCTGCGATTGCCGAGCGTGCCATCGATTTTTACCTGTCTCATCCCGAGGTCGTGGACGGGGTACACAGCGAACAGGGGCACATCCATCAGGTCTACACCTGTCCGGGTTGTTCAGCCTCAGTCGTCCTGAGGGATGGAGTCTTGGTCTCCCTTCGTAGTCACCCTGGTGCTGTTCTAGATACTGTTCATACTGTTCCTTTAGACGAATCTCCCCAACCCGAGCCCCTGCCCGAACGCCTGGAATTGGGTGAGACCGATGAGCAGCTCTTGGTTTCCTGTTAGGGTTGATCGCTTCCCCAGGACTATGCTTGCAAGCGCGGTTCGCGGTTCATCTGGTTTAGTTGTAGATTGGCTTGGGCCGAGACCGACTGGCCTAGGCAGAGATTGAAGCTCTCACTTGACCTCACTACTTGGGTTAACCGGTTACCTCCATGAAGGAAGAACTCAGCGTACTGCTTCAAGCCGAATACCCCTTGATCTACCTGGTCACCCATGAGGAAGCGCGCTCCGAACGAGCGATCGCCTCCATCGTGCAAAGTGAACGTCAGGCACGTCGCATCTTCGTCTGGAGTCTGACCTACGGATTTTCTGAATATGGCCAGCCGCTCACCTCAGGCCAACAGAGCACCGTCGCTCCGGAAGCAGCCATCCGCTGGGTCATGGATCGTCGTGAACCTGGCGTGTTCATTGTCAAAGACTTGCATCCGTTCCTAGAATCCCCCGCTGTCGTTCGCCTGTTGCGAGATGCTGCCGCCAGCTTCAAAGGCAGCAATAAGTCAATTATTTTGATGTCGCCGATTCAGCAGGTGCCCATCGAATTGGAGAAAGACGTCGTTCTGATGGACTTCCCGCTGCCCGATATGGCAGAGCTGAACCAGGTTTTGACCCAAGAATTGACCCGGATTCGCAGTCGTCCCATTGATGAGTCCGTCCGCGAAAAGCTCCTGAAGGCCGCCCTCGGCCTCACTCGTGACGAAGCTGAAAAGGTTTACCGCAAGGCCTATGTCACCCGAGGACGCCTGACGGAAGAGGAAGTGGACGTCATCCTCTCTGAGAAAAAGTGGCTGATTCGTCGCAACGGCATCCTCGAATATATGGAGGAAGACGAAACCCTCAGTTCGGTCGGTGGATTGGACGAGCTCAAGCACTGGCTAAAGCAGCGTTCCGATGCCTTTACCGAGCGAGCCCGAGAATACGGTCTGCCCCAGCCCAAAGGTATGCTGATCCTTGGCGTTCCAGGCTGTGGCAAGTCTCTGATTGCTAAAACCACCTCCCGTTTGTGGGGCATGCCCTACTTCGGTTGGACATGGGCCGAGTCTACGACGGCTCCATGGTGGGTCGTTCTGAGGCCAATTTGCGCAATGCGCTCAAAACTGCTGAGTCGATTTCTCCCGCGATTTTGTTCATCGACGAGTTGGATAAGGCTTTCGCCGGGGGCACAGGCTCAGCTGATTCCGACGGCGGTACCTCTAGCCGGATCTTTGGTTCCTTTTTGACCTGGATGCAGGAGAAAAAATCTCCCGTCTTTGTCATGGCTACGGCCAACCGAGTGGAGCGACTCCCCAGCGAATTCCTTCGCAAGGGCCGCTTTGATGAAATTTTCTTTGTTGATCTTCCGACCCCTGACGAGCGAAGCGATATCTTCCGGATTCACCTTCAAAAGCGCGGTCGCGACCTAGAGCGTTTTGACCTAGAGCAACTCGCAAAGGTGTCCGAGGGCTTCTCTGGGGCGGAAATCGAACAAGCGTTGATTGCTGCGATGTACGACGCGTTTGCCCAAGGTAGAGAGTTTACGCAGTTGGATATTATTGCGGCAACTCGGGCAACGCTTCCCCTGTCGAAAACCATGAGCGAGCAGGTGATGGCCCTGCGCGATTGGGCTCGGCAGCGGGCACGTCCTGCAGCATCCTCCGTTGCTGAATACCAGCGGCTGGAGTTCTAAGGCTTCTCCCCTGATCCCAACAGGGGGAAGGTTGGCGCTCGATACCCCGTCTTTGCTCGGGTGGTGCGCCAGCAGCAGATCTAACCAGCCTGTGGCAGGGCTGCGTCTAGATGGTCACTACACTGTCGTTTCTTAATCCTTAACTGGAGGAAATCCCCATGTCTCACTTCAGCACACTTCGCACCAAGATCTCCGACGCTGAAATCCTGACCAATTCTCTCCGCGACCTCGGCATTTCGGTGAAAACCAATGCTGATGTTCGTGGCTACAATGGTCAGCAGGTTCGTTCGGACATCGTTGCCATTCTGGAAGGCGATTATGATTTGGGTTGGTCTCGCAATGCAGACGGCTCCTTTGACCTAATTGCGGATCTCTGGGGCGTTGCGAAGAAGCACAACCAGACCGAGCTTATCAATTCCATTAATCAGAAGTATGCAGTTAATAAGACCTTGGCTGAGGTTAAGCGTCCTGGTCTACAGAACGCCAATGTGAAGCTGGTTGTTCAGTAGTTTTAACTGCGCGTTCCCAATCAAGCGGGTTAGCGATGTGTCGCTGGCCCGTTTTTTTGTGGGGACTGGTGGTCAAGCCAATTCGCCTATTTCCGTCATCGGAATCGCAAGGCGAGATCCCAGAGTAAGATCGTAGGGCTAATATCAATGTCCAACCGATTTGAGACTCCCCTGATCCATGCAACCGGAAGTTATTCGTGAGATCTCTCCTCTTTTTCGGGCGGCAAACACTGGCACTCTAGAAACGTTGCTTTTGCATGCCGTGGAGCATGAGTATCCTGCTAACCGAGCACTCCTCATGGAGGACGCCTGGGGCAATGCGGTGTATTTCATCCTGGTGGGATGGGTTAAAGTGCGTCGCCTGACTAGCGATGGTGCGGTGACCATCGCTGTTCTGGGGAAGGGAGACGTTTTTGGGGAAATGGCGGTTTTGGATGAGTCGCCACGCTCAACCGATGTCGTCTCGCTTTCACCGGTCAAAGCACTGAGTGTTTCTGCCACCCATTTTGTTCAGATGCTGCTAAGGGATCCCCAAATGCAGTATCGCATGTTACAAATGATGGGAGCCCGATTGAAGCAAACGAATCGACGGTTTGAGCTTAAGGATCAATCCCAGGTCAAGCGATTGGCCAATACCCTAACCGATTTGGGGCGAAAATACGGCACGCAGATCGATCAGGCTGGTGTTGAAATCTTCAATGTGCCCTTTACAGATTTGGCCAATATCAGCGATGTCAGTGTCGAGGACACGGCCAAGATCATGGGGAAACTGGATGAGCGGGGATGGATTCGGGTGGATAGCGATCGCCAAGTCCTGCAAATCACTGGCTTTAAACAGCTCCAAAAAATGATGGAGCTGTCTTAGCGGCCTTCGTTCTATTTGAGCATCTTGACGCCAACCACACTGCCTTTGAAGTTATAGGATGGCCCTTCGAGTTCGATGGGGGTACCAATCTTGAGTTTGCTGTTGCCTAGAACAATCTCTCCCTCATTAATTTGGGCTTTGCCACCTAGGGTCAACCGCATATTCGTACTAAATTCTGCCTCAGGGCGCGGATCAGGAATCACCTTGACGCTGCCGTCTGGCTGGGGCACCACAATGGTTTTGGCCAGGGGTTCTACCTTGACTACCTCTACGGAACCATAGGGTTGGTTACGGATGATGATGTCGGTCTTTTGGGTGGTGCGGAGCTCGTCGATTAAGGCATCGGGGTCGGCAACGCTGAGACCGCGCACGAGCAGATCTACTTCCACGGGCTGGGTCTTGACGCCCACCTGGGCAACGGAGGAGCCGGTTGCGCCAGGAAACAAAAAGATGCCGCCTAGCACCATTGCAATAACCAAACCCGCGCCAATATCCAGCACGCTGATTTTTCCAAACAGACGACCTTGGGAATCGAGGATAGCCATCTTAACTTGTAGCCAAATCAAAATTTGGCGCGAACGATTAGAGTCTGATGAATTTTACAAGGCTGAGGGGTTGCTGTCTTGCGGAGATGGCAGATTCACTGTCGGGATGAAGGGCCAGATTGAGGGGGCAGATTGAAGGGTCAGGCTAGACAGTATGAACATTGCGGATTAGATCGGTTGGGTGCGATCGCCCCCCAGATTCGTAACAATAAAGCCGAGGGAAGGCTACCGAACCGACGGTCTTCCCCTCGGGCACTCTATCGCCCCGCTTCTCGTCTTAGGTTGGATAATGCGTCCCTCCCCAATGAATTTCCCCACGGTATCGCCATGAAGAAGCTTATTTTCTCTCGCCATTCCCGTCGTCAAGCCGCCCTCGTGGGTTTAGTCGCAATATCGATGTCTGCGGGCATTTGGGTTGGACAAGCACCTTCGGCCAGTGCGCTCTCCTGGATTGACATTCTGCGGGGCGGTGTTCAGGTGGTTCAGGGCGTTCAGCTCTCGAACCTCTCCGATGAGCAAGAAATGAAACTGGGGGCTCAAATTAATGACCAGCTGCTCAAGAAAGAGTTTAGGCTCTACCAAAAAGATTTGCAAATTGTGGACTACGTCAAACAGGTAGGGGCTCGGGTGTCCCAAAAAAGCCAGCGTAATAAGCTGACTTACACGTTTCAGGTGGTGGATGACGAGGCGATTAATGCCTTTGCAACGGCAGGTGGTTATGTCTACGTGACAACGGGGTTGCTCAAAACGGCTGAGAACGAAGCGGAGCTAGCGGGTGTGCTGGGTCACGAGGTGGGCCATGTGGAAGGGCGTCACCTCATCAATGGCATGAGCCGTGAGGCTTGGCGACGGGGGGTGATGACGGCAGCGGGCATTAACCAAAGTACAGCGGTGCAAATTGGCGTGGAGCTAGCAATGCGGCGACCGGGTAGCCGCAACAATGAATACGATGCGGATTTGCGGGGTTTACGGCTGATGCGCGATGCCAACTACGCGGAAGCGGGTATGGTGTCGTTTATGAAAAATTGCAGGCAGTCTCGAAGGGCGCGCCGCCGTCCTTTTTGAGCACCCATCCGGCAACGGGCGATCGCGTCCAGGTTCTCCAGAAAAATTTAGTGGCCGAGACAAGTGGCTCCGAGGGCTTAGACTCTCCCTATTATTTGGGCAAAACCCAGGCACTACGAAACGCCCGTAGCAGCCGCTAAGACAGCGTGGCAACAGCCCTAGGCCGGTTGGCGACTGCTCTGCAAACTTTCTGAACTATCGCTCCGGGACACTGGTGTGAGGCGGGTGGGCTGACCTTCGGTGAGTTGGGATAAGTCGATCCGCGCCACCACTTCTTCGAAGGGTAGAATGCGCAGTCTACGCTGGAAGACATTGACCTGGTAGACCTTCCAGTTGTCGATGTCTAGCGCCGTCAGCCAGCCGCTGCGCGGGTGATAGGCTCCAGTATCGATCCCGAGCCAGCCATGGCCTTGGGCGAGTTCACCGGGCTTGACCCCCGGCAGGGTGAAGGTAATGGTGTGACCAATGAGAATCAGTTTATCTGCAAAATAGGGGCGGGGAATGCTGTGAAATTCTTCGCGGATCCAGCAGAGTTCCTGGGTGGTTTGGCGGGCGATCGGCAGGGCCGGGTGCAAGCCCGCATGAACCAGCCAAGCATCACCTAAATCCCGGTAGAGGGGCAGGGTTTTAATCCACTGGATATGCTTGAGCAGTTGGTCCCAATCCTTGTAGCTGGCGATCGTGGCATTGCCGCCGCTATAGAGCCAGGGTTGTAGCGCATCAGACTGGCCGTTTTCAGGGAACGACTGGAGCAGCATATGCTCGTGGTTGCCAAGCAAACAACTATAGCCGTTGTGACAAACCAGTTCTACGACATCGGCACTGCGGGGGCCGCGATCGATCAAATCCCCCAGGAAATGAACCTCATCCCCCTCAACTGGCGAAATATTCTCCAGCAGCGCAACCAGCCCATCGTAATGACCATGGACATCGCCAATGATAATGCGACGCTTTGAAGTGGCTGCCATAACTCTCCTAGATGCGAATTCTCCCCGAGGCTGATGCTTTTAGCCACAGGACGCGAGGGATCTCGCTCAAATTCTCCACTGTTAAATTACACAGTGCCCTCGAAAGAATGGAATCTGTGCCAGCACCGAATCTAACTCTGCTTGGAGTTTGAATTTGGGGAGAATTACGCAGGGCAAGCCCCTAGCGGCTCAAGGCGTTGAAAAAGCGCTGAAGATCTCTCAGGAAGCTAGTTTTGACCGGACGACTGTCCGCGTTACTCGCTGGATCTGCGTCTATGAAGACTTTATCTAACGCTTCAGCGCTGGGCCGTTCGGCAAAGTCTGCGATTTTGTTGTACAGACCGTCAGTCTCTAACCAGGCTTGCCAGGTGTCTGGGTAGGCCCGAAAGACGGCGGCAGTATCGTCGATGGGGCGGATGTAGTAGCAGGATTGGAGGGTGCTGAGGAAGCGATCGCGCAATTGCCGACCGGCGTAGCCAATACCGATGATGGAAATATCTTCGAGCTGGGGATTGAGGAGGATGACGGGGCGATCGCCCGCCTGATTGCAAAGTTTTTCGACCTCTTGGACTTCGACCGCTGAAGGTTCCACAAAGATAAATGTGCTATCTTCCGCCTGAATGGCGGCTTGAACGTCGCTGATGCCGCGAATGGCAAAGAGCGTCTCGCCCCAGTCGCGCCGGGCGAGGGCGGCAGAACCGGCATCGGGGAAAAAGACGCGCAGGCGGCTGCCCAAATCGGCGAAACCGTCGAAGATAAATTGTCGGGCAATGGGTTGAATTTTGATCTCGGGGATTTTGAGCTCGACCTGGAGACGGGTTTGACCATCGGCGAGGGCGGCTTGGGTGGAGGCGATCGCCTGGATGGTCGCTTCGTTAAGGTCGTTGGGGAGGTTCGCCATGGCGTAGGAGGGTCTAACTGATGTGGGTTGGGGTTCTATTCTCGCTCAAAACTTTGCTCAAAATTTGACCCAAGCCGCGCGGCTACGTGATGTCGCTTTGGAGAGAGGTGAGGGTCGCCACTGAAATTGCAAGTACAACTTCAAGCTGCATCACACTAACCAGGGGCTACATCAACCAGAGGCTACTGGGGCCTGTTTTTACTCCGATGTGGGTAAATTTCGGTTGTAATGGAGTTTAAGTGAAATTGCCTTCGGCTAAGGTAATAGAGTCCTTGAAAGCTACCGAAATCAATCCACTCAAGTTTTTCGAGCAGCCGAATCAATTTGTGATTCCGATGGGTGAAGCAACGCTTATCTTCGCGGCCTGTGCAACCCACGATTTTGTTCGGTGGAGCGGTGATCAGAAATGCTTTACTGCTCTGTCCTAAAACTCTCGCCGATCTTCTTCTGACCCCTAACACTAGAAAGACAGGGATGGGTCAGAACCCTTTCCCTGCCTCATTTCTAGACATCGGAGCGACAGGATTTGAACCTGCGACCCCCACTACCCCAAAGTGGTGCGCTACCAAGCTGCGCTACGCCCCGGTTACCGGAAATCATCCTAACATAGCGATCGCCCCAACGCCACAAGAACCCGCCCAAGCGCACAAGTCACGAGAACTCAGTCACAAGAAGCCGTGCATCTCTGCTGGGAGCGATCGCACCGCCCCCAGCAGTCCAGGTACCGCCGCTGCTGCCCAGGCTCCTTCCGCCCCACGACCTTGACTCAGAATCATCCTCAGGCCGTAGTCCTGGGGAAACCCTTCGGCTTCTAGCCAGAGGCGATCGCTTTCTGTCTCACAACACAGCCGTTCTTCGTCCATCAGCTCTGCGGCCATGGTTGCCATGGTGTCCGCAAGCTGAATCAGCAGCCGACAAAAATTATCCAATTCCGCTGCCGTGAGTTCAATGCTCCAGTTTGCTCCACCGACTAAGCCCTGATAGGTGACAACACCCGGGTTCCAGCCTAGTCGCCAGCCGGCTCCTTCTTGCAGTTGGCGATTTTGATCCATGGTTCGAGCGTTTAAGCTAGTCGCCAATAATCTCCGGCTGGGTCAGCTCATCGGACATTTCGATGATGGCACGCAAGACTGGCTTGATGGCGGAGTCTTCGTTGTTCTCAAAGTCCTCATAGCGGCGTCGCTTGGCGCGGGTAGCAACCTGGACGGTAATGCGGTAGCGGTTAGATGCCGCACTAATCAGCTCCTCGGCACGTTGCATCAACTGAGCCGAGCTAAAATTCTGGGGAGCTTTTGCCATGAAAATCCAAAAACGCTTCCTTTCCATCCTAACTCAATCTTCTGTGCCCTGGCTGGCCGGAAGATTTCGTTGCCGGAAAAGTTCGATCATGGGAAGCTTTCACGGAAAGCTTTTGTCAGAAAACCCTCTAGAAGAAAAAGCTAGAACGCCCTTTTTGGTGGGCACTGGAGGACTCAACCCCATAGCCTGGAGCATTCACCGGAAAAACTCGAGTGTAGGCTCCATCAATCACAATTTTGAGACGACGGGCCAGACGCAGTTTGGCCACGGGCTCGCGGATGAACTCAATACCCCGAATGAGGTCTTCCGCTGTTCTGATGTCGGCACAGTTGATGCGCAGTGTCCCCCAACGTCTGGACAACTGACAAGCTTGCAGTGTCGAGATGGCACGATATTGCTCAGGATCTTCGCGATAGAAGCCCAAAATCAGACTCGTAAGCTGTTTGCTAAAGTTCATAGGGCCTTCGCCTCAACCTGGTTTTGTCAATGCGTTCGTCAATGCGTTCGTCAATGCGTTCGTCAATGCGTTTGTCGACGCGTTTGTCGACGCGTTTGTTGATGCGTAATGGGTTCTTGCGAAATCGATTGGGGTTGGAAATTGATTTTGCAGGGCGAGCGAAACGTCGCAGTTTGGGATCCTTGCTGAGCTGCCTAAATCCGGACTGCATCTACAATTCCATTGATACCCTAGCGACTTTGCAATCTGACAAATGCGCAAAAAGAGTTAACGAGTTGCGGCGGTTTCTTGAACAAGTGTTTCGGAACATCTCAAGAAAAGGGCGGACACTGGCAGATGGGGCTCCAGCCTCGGAGGAGAACCGAGGGATTTTGTAACAAAAGGCCAAATTTGTTGATAAAACGAGAGAATGGAAATCAATTCGAAGCATCGCGTTTAGGCAATGTCGCCCCGAGATAGTGCTTCGGAGATAATGTTTCGGAGATAGTGTTTCGGAATGACCCTCGCCATCGATTTTGGGACGAGCAATACGGTTGTAGCACGGTGGAATCCGGCGACGCAGCAGCCTGAGACGCTCTCGTTGCCGGGTTTGAGTCTGAGTCAGGCGGGCAATCCGCCGCTGATTCCGAGCTTGGCCTACGTGACGGCGGCGAAGCTAGGTCAGGCCTGGGTAGGGCAGCAGGTACGCGATCGCGGCCTCGATCTCAATACTGACCCTCGATTTTTTCGGGCGTTCAAGCGGGGTATTGGCGCTCCGGTACAGGGATTTTTGCCAGAGCTAGACGGTCAATCGACGACCTTTGAGCAGGTGGGAGAGTGGTTTTTGACCCAGGTGCTGGCAGCGGTGAGCCAGGTGCCATTGCCGCTGGAGTCGTTGGTGCTGACGGTGCCAGTGGATAGTTTTGAGATTTATCGCCAGTGGTTGGGGGGCGTGGTGGCGCGAGCGGGCGTGCCCCAGGTGCGGATGCTGGATGAGCCGACGGCGGCGGCCCTGGGCTATGGCATGACGGATTGCGATCGCTCCTCGTGATCGATTTTGGGGGCGGCACCCTGGACTTGTCCTTGGTGCAGCTCGATCGGGGCCAAAAGCAAAGTGCCATCGGGTTTGTACTTCAGTGGGGCAAGCAGTCCTTTGCCCAGGAATCCGGGCAAAAGGTGCAGACGGCTAGGGTGCTGGCCAAGGCTGGGCTGAATTTGGGGGGAACGGATCTCGATGGCTGGCTGGCGGATTGGCTGGCGGCAAAGTATGGCTGTGGAGTAACGCCGTTGTTGCTGCGCCTAGCGGAGCGGCTGAAGATTCAGCTTTCCCAGCGGAACCAGGCGAAGGAGACCTATTTTGATGAGGAAAATTTTGAAAGCCATGAATTTGAGATCGATCGCAACCAATTTGAAGCGTTGCTGAAACAGCGAGGTTTTTTTGAGCAGTTGGATGGCGCGATCGCTCAGGTAGTGCAGCAGGCGCGGCGGCAGGGCATGGAACCTCGGGATTTTGAAGGGGTGTTGCTGGTGGGCGGAACGAGCCAGATTCCGGCGTTTCAAAGTTGGGTGAAGCAGTATTTTGATGTGCAACAAATTCGGAGCGATCGTCCCTTTGAGGCGATCGCCCAGGGTGCCTTGCAGCTTGACCGAGGCGTCGAAGTCAAGGATTTTCTTTACCACAGCTATGGCATTCGCTACTGGAATCATCGCATTCAGCGCCACGACTGGCACCCGGTCATTCAGGCGGGTCAGCCCTACCCCATGGCAGAGCCGGTGAAGCTGGTGTTTGGAGCTTCGATGGAGCAGCAGCCGGGGATTGAGGTCGTGCTGGGGGAGCTGGGTCAGGAGGGGAGTACGACGGAGGTGTATTTTGATGGCGATCGCCTCATTACCCGCAATCTGGGCAGCAGCCAGTCGGCGGTGAAACCCCTGAACGATCGCGAAGGTGCCCGTGTCATTCAGCTGGAGCCGCCGGGGAACCCCGGTCTGGATCGGGTGCAGGTGTTTTTTCGGGTGGATGGGGAGCGCTTTTTGCGGATTCGGGTTGAGGATATGCTGACTTTGGATACGATTATTGATGATCAAATTGTCATGCAATTGTCGTGACACCGATTGTCGCGACATTTATAGGGCATTCCTGTCCCAAAAAATGCCATCTACATAGCCTTGAATCCCTGGATTTTGGTCTGCGAATTGCAACCGCTTGAGCGCCAGACAGCAATACATTAAATCCTGCTCAATGCCGGCAAATCGCCGCCCGAGCTTTTTTGCGGCCACTGCCGTCGTTCCCGAGCCCAAAAACGGATCCAAGACCAAATCCCCCGGATTGGAACTGGCCAAAATCACCTTCGCCAGCAGTTTTTCGGGCTTCTGGGTCGGGTGGTCTGTATTTTCTGGCATCGACCAAAAGGGCACCGTCAGATCCGTCCACAAATTCGAGGCACTGGTCAGCCGAAAATTGCCTTGCAGGGTCTCCATCCAATCCTTGGGCTGGCGATCGCCCGAGGCTCCGGCGGTTCGATAGGGTGCTTGCACCCGCCGCTTGAGCCTCACAGCTTCTGGGTTAAAGGTGTATTGGTTTGAAACCGTGCAAAACCAAATGTCTTCCGAACAGTTTTTCCAGTTCCGCTGAGCACCTCGGCCCTTTTCTCGCTCCCAGGTGATGCGGTTGCGTAGGAACAAGTGTTGAGCGAGCACCTGCTGGAGCGCCCCGGACGATCGCCAATCGCCGCAGACATAGACCGACGCGGTGGATTTGAGGGTGGGCAACAATTGCGGCAGCCAGGTGTTGAGCCAATCGGCGTACTCGGAGGGCGATCGCTCCCGAAAACATTGGCCATTAAAGGATTTCGTCAGGTTATAGGGTGGGTCAATGAATAACAGATCAACCACGCCCTGGGGCAACAGCGGCAGCGCAGCAAATAAATCCTGATGCAAAATGCAATTGTTCAGATTCGGCTGCTGTTCTGGGGCTGTGTCCATTTCGGAGTCTATCTCCACCCCCGGCCGGGCTACAGCCTCGACCAACCGACCCAATTGGGGCTGGAGTTGGGCAATTTCTGCCTCCGTTAGTCTAAGCGTGCGATTGCGCTGGGCCTGCTGTTTTACCAAAATCGTTACTCAGAACGGGGCTGATTTTGCGTATTATCTCTAACTTTTTGGGGGAGGGGCGATCGCAATTTGTCCGCGACTCCCACCAAAAGACCAAAAACAGAAGTGAACAAAACTGGTATATTGGCCGCTATGTAAACGCTGGGATCATGGCACACGTAATCGCAACTACCAATATGAAAGGCGGCGTCGGCAAAACGACGCTCTGCGTCAACTTGGCCGCCAGCCTAGCCAGAAACTTTGGCAAACGTGTTCTGGTCGTAGACCTCGACACTCAAATTAGTGGCACCCTCAGCTTGATGTCACCCCAGGAGTTTGTCAAATGCCGCAAGGAGCGCCGTACCCTACGGCAACTGATCAGCCAAACCGTCGATTCGAGCGCGGAGCAGATTCACGATACCGCTGGTGCGATTCGTCCCTACATTTGCGAGCAAAAGGGGCTGTCGCTGCTGCCCGGAGATCTAGATTTGTATGATGATTATATGGTCTCCTCCTTCCTGCATGAGCAGGCCAATGCCGACGATGCCGACCACGATTTTCAAACCGCTTGGGAGAAGCTCGAGCGCACGCTGGTGAAGGGTATTTTGGAGCCTGTGCAGAATGACTATGACTTTATTATTTTGGACTGCGCACCTGGGTATAACCTGTTGACCCGGAGCAGTTTTGTGGCCAGTGATTTTTATCTTTTACCTGCGAAGCCAGAGCCACTTTCGATCGCCGGTATCCAGTTGCTCCAGCGCCGCATCGAACGTCTACGCCAGGGTTACGAGGACAGCGAGCCGATAAAGATTGAGCTGCTAGGCATTGTGTTTACGATGTCTGGCAATTTATTTACCAGTCGCTACTACAACCAAGTGATGAAGCGGGTTCAGCAGGACTATAGCGAGCAGCAGATTTTCAAAACTCAAATCCCCAACGACGCTCAGGTTTCTCGGGCGGTGGATAGCTTCAAGCCGGTGATTTTATCTAATCCCACCGCAACGGGTGCGAAGGCCTTTGCCAAGCTGACGGAGGAGTTTTTGCAAAAGCTGGAAATTCTGACGGGGACGAAGGAGCAAAAAAGCCGCATGAGTTTGTCGCAGATGGAGTAGGGTGTTGCGTTGGAGACTGGGGTGTGGCTGCTTCTGGGTGAATTGCTATGATTTGGGTTAGCGACCCGTTGAGTTAAAACTTGAGGAGAGTGCCCATGTCTGCCGTGATGCGATCGCCCACGACAAATACTCCAGAAGTCGGTCTATCAAACGGTCTGTTAGAGCCCAAAGTCTGGACAGACGCTGCGTTTATGGCGTTGCCTGATGATGGGCATCGTTATGAGATTGTCGGTGGAGAGCTGGTTGAGATGGGCAATTCTGGTGCTTTGCATGGCTATGTTTGTAGCACGTTGATGATTGTGTTGGGCGGATATGTTCGTCTGCAAAATCTGGGTGCGATGTTTGATTCCAGTACGGCATTCAAAATGATCAATGGAAATAAACGTGCTCCTGATCTTTCTTGTTTCGCGAAGGAACGTTTACAGGGCATTACGGTCTTGCCGACTGGCTTTTTGGACGGTGCCCCTGATCTCGTCGTTGAGGTGCTTTCTCCAGGTAATACGGTAGAGGAGATGGATAGAAAAGTCGAGGAGTATTTTGAGAATGGTACGCATTTGCTTTGGATGATAAATTGCAAGCAGCAGTATGTGTTGGTTTATCGCTCGGCTTCAGGGCCAGATCGGTTGCTGAAGGTGACTGATGTTTTGGAGGGCGAAGATGTGGTGCCGGGGTTTGGCTTGGCGATCGCCGATCTGTTCCAAAAACTTTCGTTCTAACCAACACTGTTTCGCCCTAACCTTTTAGACACCCACTGAACATCTGTCTGAAATCTGGAATAGTCTTATCTTGTAGATACTAATCTTGACTTAAGGCGTAAACCAAGTCAGATTTCTTCATTTTACTGATGCCTGAAATATTGCGTTTCTTCGCGATAGTTTTCAGCTCAACTGTGGTCATTGTTTCTAGAATTTTAGGGTCAGAAATAGTTGCTGGCATCTCTTGAGGTGTCAAATAAAAGACTTTCTTCAACGACTCTACTTTCTTACCTCTTGTAATACCGCATTTCAGGTTTGCGATCGGGTCTAGAGTTTTCCAATACTGCCTAGGGGCTTCATCAATACGATTAACGGCTACAGAAATTTTGATTGACTTGAGTAAGCTGCCTGGTTGCGCAGCTAAATATTCCAATGCTGCTGATATTTCGTCTCTTGATGCTTTCGACAGGTTAATCTTTGGAACCTCTTCTCCGGCCAGTATTCGGCTTGTCACAGCGGTGTTTTCAGTGTCGTCCGCGATGATACACCAAACTCTTTCCAGTCCAGCCTCTTCGGCCACTGCATAGATAAATGAATTGGCGATAACCTCGTATCGATCTTCAGCCACTTCTCGCACAACAATAGGAACCCAATTTCTTCCCTCTTTTGTATTTAAGAGATGAGCAGAAGCCTTGATTAAAAACTCTGGTGCGTTTGCTCCTTGACTAAGCTCAATTTCATCTAGATATAAATGCATTACAGCAGATTCCAGCTTTATGGGGTACAGTTGTCTGAGGATGTGAGGAAGCTAAAATGAGACCCTATTCGATGGACTTGAGGGAGCGAGTGATCAAAGCCGTGGAGGAAGGAGGCTCGATTAGGACAGTAGCCAAGCGATTTGGAGTGGGGAAAAACTTTGTTCAGAAATTGAGTACCCGTAAGAGAACATTGGGACATATCGAAGCTTTTCCGCAAGGAGGAGGAGAGAGTCCAGCGATGGCACACCAGGAGAAAATCAAAGAGATAGTGGAGCGTCAGCCAGATGCAACCCTGTTGGAATACAGTGAGATGCTGCGGTCGGAGACGGGGGACTGGGTGAGTCCAAGTGCGATGTGTCGAACGTTAGGGAAGCTAGAGTTGACCCGTAAAAAAAAACGATGCGTGCCAGCCAAGCCCAAAGCGAGCGGGTGCAGCAGCTCAGGGTCGAGTATTGGGAGCAGGTGAAGGACGTAGAGCCGGAAAATCTAGTATTTGTCGATGAGATGGGTGTTTTGCTGGGGCTGATGCGAACTCACGCCCGCTCTGCACCTGGAGCCCGTGCTTATGACTTCAAGCCCTTTTATCGGGGGAAAAAGGTCACTGTGATTGGTGCGATCACCTTGTCCAAGGTTCTGGCTGTGATGACGATGGATGATTCGATGAATGCGGCTGCCTTTGAGGTCTTTATCACCCAGTGTTTAATCCCAATGCTTTGGCCCGGAGCTGTCGTGGTTCTGGATAATCTTGCGGCTCATAAAGCGGATGTCATCACCCCTTTAATCGAGGCTGTGGGTGCTAAGGTTCTGTTCCTCTCGCCTTACTCGCCAGAATTCAGCCCGATTGAGCATTGGTGGTCTCAGCTCAAAACCTTCCTCAAAACGTTCTCTCCTACCACTCCCAAAATGGTTGATACCCTCATTGCAACCGCTCTGGATTTGATGAATCCGGAGCACCTAAAAAACTGGTTTACACATTGCTGCTACTGTCCCTCATAAGAGTGGAATCCGCTGTATACAACGGGGCTAAATATCTAAACGAGATAATAGTAGCGATGATCCAGAAGAACTTTGCATATTGAAAAATCTCTGCATACCCTCTATCTAGTTCAATGTTCAACAAAGGAAAATTCATCCAGGGCAGAAGGGTATTTAGGAAATGCAGTAGGATAAAACTGAGATCGACGATGAGCAACGAGAGCAGCAAGCATGATGCATTAGAGAGATTCCTGTTTACCTGTATTCTTTTTTCTGAAATTTTCATTAACTTTCTAATCTCCAGAAACCCTATAAAGTGAAAATAATTTCTACCAAGACGAAGAGAATCAGCCAGGCTTGAGAAAATTTATAAGCTACCCAAGCTGATGAATGATCGACCTTTCATGTTTTTTGGATTGGTCTTTACTCGAACGTTACTTCTTTACTCGAACGTTACTTTAGTCAATGCACAACTAGGTGTTCTTCCTTGTTAGTCTTACCTTAGCCTAAAAGTATATTGGTTTACAACGGATTACTATGTTTGAACATAAGAGCTTTATAAAGTGGTCTGCCAGGAAGCTAGGCGAATTCTTGAGCGTCTTGAGTTCCACTACGCACCCAAACATGACAGCTGGCTCAATATGGCTGAAATTGAACTCAGCGTTCTGGCAAAGCCGTGTTTAGACCAGCGCATTGCTAATAAACCGTTACCGACGAGCGAAAGCGCCGCTTGGGAAACTCGTCGCAATCAGGCCAGTAGAACAGTTGATTGGCAATTCTCCACGTCCGATGCACGCATCAGGCTCAAGCGACTCTATCCATCACTTGACAACTGACTAGGTACTAGCCTTTTGACCTTCCCCTGATGTCTTAATTTTTGGTTGCACGTAGATTAATCAACACACCTATATAAAGCTTTGGTCAAGATTCCTTAAATCCCTTGTTAGAAATAATTCGCCGAAGCTAGCTTGGGGGCGTGGGCTATTTTGTCCATCATGTGCTCGGCATTCAGGAAATTCTCCAAATCGCCATCCGTTCATCGTTTTTTGAAGCAACGAGTCAGGCCCCGCTTCTCACCCGCAAATATCGGCTCTTTTTACCCTCGGACTGGATCCTTGGGCCATTTTGGGCCTGCTGTGCGTTGACTTCTCTCATTTGGCTGATTAATGATGTTTTTTCCTGCCCTCCCCCAAGTGTTGCGCTCCACTACCAAGACCACTCGCTTGGGTATGGGCACTCACGGCAGATGGGTGCTGCTAGCCTCATCTCGATGGTTTCCCTGGCTGCTGCTGTCCTCACTCCTGAGCGCAGCACCGGCGATCGCCATGCCGCCCTCGCCCTTCGTCTTGGACTTTGAGGGCTTGGATGACCGCGAGCTCATTGGCGACTTTTATAACAATGGACCGGGCGGGAATGGCGAGAATTTTGGCTATGACTTCGGCATCACCTTTAGTGACAATGCCCTGACCCTAAAAGACGCCGATGCAGGCGGCAGCTCAGGCAACTTCGGCGGTGAGACCACGCCCGATAACATTCTCTTTTTCCAATCTGGCCCAGCCGCCGTGATGAACGTTGCCAATGGCTTTAGAGATGGCTTCTCCCTCTTCTATTCAGCGATTTCCCTCCCCGGCAAGGTCAATATCTACGATGATTTAGAAGGAAAAGGCAGCCTCCTCTCCAGCTTTGACCTTCCCCTGACCCCCGACAATGGCGCACCCGATCCAACCGGGCGATTCAGTCCTTTTTTGCCCGCCGGAACCGCTTTCCAGGGAACGGCTCGGTCGGTCGTGTTTGAAGGCGCAGCGCGTCGGATTGGATTCGACAATGTCACACTCGGAGCGGCGACGCCTCTCAGGGGTTTCACGGCGGACTATGCCTTTTACCAGCCCGAAGAACCCGAATCCGTCCCAGAGTCTAGCTCGGGATGGATGCTGCTGGGCTTGGCCTGCGGTGGGGCTTGGCTGGGACGTAGACGCTGGGGTTAATAGCCCAAGTCTGATCGCTCAGGAGTGATCAGACTTGGGCGCATGGGTTCAGGAGAGCCGGATCTTAGGTTTACCGACTTGCCAACCGAGACATGGGGTTCGGGAAGAGGGCTCGGAAGCCAGACTTGCGATCGCCCATAGCCTCCGGTGCATCGTCCCACAAACTCTTGTAGTAGAAGAAGGCAACCCCTAGGCCGCGCTGCTGGGCCGCCCGAGACTGTTGCTGAATCTGTTGCATGAAGATCGGACGGCGGGGCAGACCCGAAAGAATGGCGATGCCGGTCGAGATCTTTTGCTGGGTTTCTTTGATTTCTGGGCGATCGATCACCCCGATAAAGCTGTTGTAATCATCGCGATAGACCTGCACCACAATCTCATCCACAAACCCTTGGCGCACCCAGTTAAGCCAATCTTGCAGGTGGAAGCGATAGGCAAAGTCTTGATAGTTGGGCGAAACTGAAAAGACAACCTTCGGTTTTGCTGTTTTAATGGCGTCGTGCAGATCGCCCACAAATTCAGTAATCTTGTCCGCACGCCATTTAATCCAGGCCTCATCGGCGGCGTTTTCTGGGGGATTTTTGCCCGTTTCTTGCTTGTACAGAGCCTGAGTGTAGCTATCGTAGCCAAAATCACGCGGCAGGCTCATGTGGTCATCAAACTGAATGCCGTCTACGTCGTAGTTGTTGACCACTTCCATCACAAGATCGGTCAGAAAGCGCTGAACTTCAGGCCGTAGCGGATTGAGCCAAACGACCTCACCCCCTGCGCTAACTGAGGTGGCTTCGCCATTGCGTTTTTGGGTAATCCAGTCCGGATGTTGCATGATGAGCTCCGATGAAGGAGGAGCCATAAAGCCAAATTCAAACCAGGGCATTACCGAAAGACCATCACGGTGACCCTGTTCAATGATGTCCTTGAGCGGATCTTGGTTTTGTTCGCCTCGATAAATGTGGGGGCTACCGACGCGGCGAGCCACGGCGCTGGGGTGAAGCGCATAGCCAGAATTCCAGACCACGGGGTACAGGGTATTAAAATTAACACTGGCTAGTTGATCGATGGCGCTGCGGAGTTGATTGCGATCGAGCAAAATTTCCATGTCCTCCGTCGTCATCCAAACGCCGCGCACCTCTTGGCGCGGTAGCGCTGGAAATTGAGGGCGGGGGGGCGCAAGGTTGATGGGTTTAATCGAGGGATCTGGCAGCGTCACCTTAATGGTTTTGCCATCAGCCTGGGCGGGAGGAGCTTCAATCACACGGGGTGGAACGCGCTGGGGTGCAGTGGCCTGGGCCGGTGTCGCTGGAACCGCTGGAACTGGAGCCGGTGTCTCTGGAACCGCTGGAACTGGAGCCGCTGGAGCAGGCTGCACCCTAGGCGGTGGCGGTGGCGGCGTGTCCAGGGGCGGCGCAATTTGGTAGGGATCAATGTCGGGCGGGAGGGGCTCTTGGGCGATCGGCCCCAGCGTGGGCAATGGTCGCTGCGGGCCGAAAACGGGCTCAGGTGAATCGAAATCTGGGGTACTTTGATAGGGATCCAAGGCCGAGATGAAGAATTCTGCCAATGACTCGCTCGCCAGTTGAGCCTGGATGGGGCCGAGGTGGGTGAGGCAGAGGGCGATCGCAAACAGCAACGAGCAGCTCACCCGCTGCCCAACCCGCTGCCCAACCCGCCGCCCCACTCGCTGCCGACCCAGGCATCTGCCCGACCCCAGCGTTCCAAGTAATTGAGATAGCAGGCTCATCATAAATCCATTCACAGAATGCGTTTACAGCGTATAGCACATGACGTAGATTTGATGCCCCTTTGTGCTGGGGCAGTGTGCTGTTTGGGAATTGGCACAGTCCGAGCCTGGGCTTGCGGGACTTCAGAAAATGCCATTTTGGCCAGTGTTTTTCTTCAACCTGCCCTTGAATAGAAGCAGCACATAGGGAAAGCAGCGGAGGAAAAGCTCATGCAACCCGGTTTACCGATCGCTCTCTTTGAGAACGTGAAAGAGTTTTTAGTTCGATTAGTCAAGGATCCGGCTTTTTTGGCACAGCTGCAGAGCTCCTCACCGGATACAGTGCAGCAGACACTCCAATCTTTAGGCTACCGCTTCACAAAAGGAGAGCTAGAGTCTGCCACCATCGAGATTTTGGATCTGAAGGAGCAGGGTGAGTTTCACGAGTTAACCCAGGAGGAGTTGGTGGGGGCCGTGGGCGGTTTGATCCTGCGTTACCCGATTATTCAGCCGATGTATGGCGTCATTATCAATCCGCCAATTTATCGCCATCCGAGACCGCGTCCCTATCCCAGACCTCGTCCTGGGAAGCCTCCGATTGATCACGACCCCATTGTGCCGATTGATCCCATTGTGCAGCCCATGTATGGCGTGGTCATTGAGCCACCGATCGCGGTCCAGCCCATATACGGCGTCATCACGGATACGTTGATGTAACCCGAAAGTCTAGCCCGAATGAAAATCTAGCCCAAACGAAAATCTAGCCTGAAGAGGATCACGAGGTCATGGCCTATCGTCGCGTCAGCTATGCAGTTTGGGAAATCACGCTCAAATGCAACTTGGCCTGTAGCCATTGCGGTTCCAGGGCAGGTCAAGCTCGGCATCAGGAGCTATCCACCGAAGAAGCGCTCGACCTCGTGCGTCAGATGGCTGATGTGGGGATTCGTGAAGTGACCTTGATTGGCGGTGAAGCGTTTTTGCGCGCGGACTGGCTACAGATTGCCGAGGCGATTGGCCAGGCGGGCATGCGCTGCACGATGACAACAGGTGGGTTCGGCATTTCGCTGGATTTGGCCCAGCGCATGCGCCAGGCCGGGATTGCCACCGTTTCCGTTTCGATTGATGGTCTTGCCGCCACCCACGATCGCCTCCGAGGCCGTCCGGGCTCCTGGGACTCTGCTTTTCGCACCCTAGGGCACTTGCAAGCGGTGGGCATTCCCTTTGGCTGCAATACTCAGCTCAATCGTTTGTCAGCGCCCGAGTTCCCTCGTCTTTACCAATGCGTTCGCGATGCGGGAGCGCGGGCTTGGCAGATTCAGTTGACGGTACCCATGGGCAATGCGGCGGATCATGCAGAGATGCTGCTACAACCCTCCGAGCTAGTGGAGCTCTACCCGATGATTGCCGAGGTAGCGCGACGGGCATCGGTCGAAGGTGTGCAGCTCCAGCCGGGGAATAACATTGGCTACTATGGCCCCTACGAGCGGCTCCTGCGGGGGCGAGGTGAGGCGGATGATTGGGTCTTTTGGCAAGGTTGTGCGGCGGGGTTGGCGACCTTGGGCATCGAGGCGGATGGGGCGATTAAGGGCTGTCCTTCCTTGCCAACGGCAGCCTATACGGGCGGGAATATTCGCGATCGCACGCTCCACAGCATCATCGAAGAAACCGAAGCGCTGCGCTTCAATCTGGGCGCAGGCACTCCTGAAGGCACCCAGCATCTCTGGGGATTTTGCAAGACCTGTGAATACGCCGAACTTTGTCGAGGCGGTTGCACCTGGACCTCCCACGTCTTTTTCAACCGACGGGGCAACAATCCCTACTGCCACCACCGGGCTTTGGTTCAGGCGGAGCGAGGATTGCGGGAACGGGTGGTACCCAAGACAAATCCACCGGGGTTACCCTTTGATCATGGCGAATTTCAACTGATCGAAGAGCCACTGGATGCGCCCTGGCCCCAGGCTGACGGCTTACGGTTTGGGGGCGATCGCATCCAGTGGCCAGAAGATTGGTTTTCAGGAACGCCTTCCATGGCAGAGATAGTTACCGCAACACCTGCAACAACCACGACCACAGCCACAGTCACAACAGCGGTTTGATTCCCATGAATTCCAATCCTAGCCTGAGCCTCAATCCAACCCCGGAGCCACTGCCACTGTTGCCTCGATCAGCTTGGAACAGCGAGGTTACCCGGCTAAAGCTTTTGTTCAAAGCGAAGCAAGCCCTCGATCGAGAGGAACAGGCTTTTCGCGCTCGTACTCCAATTGCGGATTCGCCCCACAGTCAGGCTTAGCCTAGGCTTGGCCATCAGCAGGACGAACCGCTGTTCGTCCCTACGCTAGGGAATTGATGAACCTGAATTTAATACTCATCGCTCAGCCCTTGCAGCTCGGCGATCGCCTCTTCACACCAAGCTAGCCAACCCGTCTCATAGTGGATCCCATTGCGCAGGGTCAGGTACTGACAGTGCAGAGCCAGGGATAACCCAGCCACATCCCCAAAGAACTCGCGCTCGATCGTCCGATAGGTTGCAAGGCTTTCGGCGTGGAGCGATCGCTGCTGCTGCAACAACTCTATTAGCGTTGTCATGGGTACTAAATGCCCGACAAAGAGTTTAATCAACAACTCATCCTTAGTCGGCAAAAACGGCGTAGGCGAGGCAATCCAATCTCGCAAACAGGCTTCTCCCACTCCATTGATTGAGTAGCACTTGCGATCGGGCTTGCCATCTTGGCGAATCACCTCCAGCTCCACCCAGCCCCGCTCTTCCAGCTTCGTCAACTCCCGATAGATCTGCTGGTGGGTCGCATGCCAAAAGAACCCCACCGAGCCATCAAACTGCTTTGCCAGGTCATAGCCGGTACAGGCCCGGTTCGCCAGTACCGCCAAAATCGCGTGGGATAACGCCATGACCACTCCTCCAGCGCAAAACTCGTGAACGCCTCAAAACTTTCTCTAGTCTACTTGACCATGCACTTTTTGCATATATCCTGAATTTATGCAAAAAAGTGCATAAGCAAAATATTGAATATCAAATTCAAGTTTGATTCAAGTTCAAGTTTAATTCAAGGAGAGCCTGAGCCATGACACGACGAACGAGGCGATCGCGCTGTTGCCTGTCCCTAGGGCCACTCGCCGGGATCAACTGGCGGGAAGTGGGCTTGGCCTACCAAACCTTTCTGAGCGATGCAGGGGTGGGGATTCGGCATATTCTGCGAGCGCAGCGGCATAGCCGTTGGCAGGGCTGGGTGAACCGGCGCTTGACCAACCAGGCGGTTCATTTGGCCGGACGGACGATCGCGATCGATCTCACGGCATTAAGTCAACTTCCTGCCGAGAGCCTGGGGGGTTCCTATGCTCGACATATGCTCCGGGTGGGATTGGATCCGAAGGCATTTTTGTTCCCAGAAGATGACTGGTTGGATCAGCGCATGGCAATCGGCCACGACATCTTCCATGTGATTGCCGGGTTTGATGCCCACCCCCTTGGGGAGTTTGGCGTCGCGGCGTTTACCCTGGTGCAGTATTGGGATTTCTTGAATGTCTTTGTCTTGTCCTTTGTGCCCCTGAGCCTAACGAATCCGCGCTGGACTGGGCCCCTCCTGCGCAACCTGCTGCGGGGCTTGCGGATGGGTAAGACCTGCCAGCCGGTGATTGCCTATGCAGTGGAAGATAATTGGGAAAAACCGCTGAGTTTGGTGCGGCAGGAGTTAGGCATTGCCAGCTATTTTCGGAATCACACGCCAACGACCCGCGTTGGTGCAGCCCGCCCTAAACGGCATCTGCCAAGTGCCTCTGCACCACGCTTTTAGGGATTCGGACAATCCTCTCCGCCTCGGTCGTCTCAGGGTATTCTTGAGAATATTCCACCCAGAGCATCGGGCGATGAGCTTCGCCCGGCATCGCAGCAGTATCCTCAAACCCGGCCACCTCAGCCCGGACAAACTGCCACGTCTGTCCGATGGTATAGCAACCAAATATCTCCTGGCGATTAGCTTTGCCCAGCTCCGAAGGATCGCCTCTATTCCGCCGCCAATTTTGCCAAGCACCGCATAGGATTTGCCCATAAAGCCGAAAAATCGGGTTCTCACCATCGATCCCTCGTTTTGCCTCAACCATCACCAAATAAGGAGCAGTGATTCGTCCTGCAATGCCGCGCCCCAACACCCCATCCGCAATACCATCCAACTCAAACTGAGCGTACTGGGCACTGAGCGGCACCTCTGTCCAGGCTTCAATATTGCCCTGCTCCGCTAGCAAAAATAGCGGGAAAATTGCTTTGCCCCAAATGGTGGCCTCGTTGAACAAGTTGGTTGAGCTTTTGCGCAGACAGTGGACGATCGCCTCGATCTGCTGCTGCTCGTCTTCCCTTAAAACAATGTGATCGACGTCGAGCCAAGGGTAGTCGGCAATAGGGTGCTCTTCAATATCAACGACGCTCTGGAGCGAATCCAAATCAAGCGCTGAAAGCTTCAGCCTTTTCATGAAATGCGTCCTGGGGTTTTGAAGCAGAATCGACTCAGAAAGATTGCAGCATCAAATCGCAACACTACCGATTTTACTTTAACCGGCTGAACAATGAATGGCTGAACCCAGAGGAAAAGGGTTCGGAAAACAAATACTCGCCCAGAAGAGAGCCAGAAAACCAGTCCCGCGATCGCCTCCCAGCGCCTCCAAAGCATCAAGGGATCCCCGTCCCTGCTTTGCCGGAATCTTTGTCCCGGAAATCACCCCAGCGCAAAATTCACTCTTAAGATAGGGGGGTGATTTTCTCTGCATCTGCCCATGGCCACGCCCCGCCTCCATCCCGACACCGTCGAAGCGGTCAAACAACGGGCAGACATTGTCGATGTCGTCTCCGAGTATGTGGTGCTCAAGAAGCGCGGTAAGGATTTTGCAGGGCTTTGTCCGTTCCATGACGACAAAAATAACCCCAGTTTTACGGTGAGTTCCGCCAAGCAGTTTTACTACTGTTTTGCCTGCGGGGCCGGGGGCAATGCGATCAAGTTTTTGATGGAGCTGAACAAAACCAGCTTTAGCGATGTTGTCTTGGGGTTAGCCAACCGCTACGGCGTGCCAGTGCAGACCCTCGAGCCCGAAAAACGCCAGGAACTCCAACGCAAACTGTCATTGCGGGAACAGCTGTACGAAATCTTGGCGGTGACCTCGAAATTTTATGAGCATGCTCTGCACCAGCCGGAGGGAGAGGCGGCGCTGGGCTATCTAAAGGTGCAACGTCAGCTAGACAATGACACGATTCAGCGCTTCCAGTTGGGCTACGCATTAGCGGGCTGGAGTACGTTGTTTAGCTATTTGACCGAGCAAAAACGCTATCCGGTGGCCCTGGTGGAGCAAGCAGGGCTGATTGTCCCTCGAAAAAACGGTGATGGCTGGTATGACCGATTTCGCGATCGCCTCATGATCCCCATCCACGACATCCAAAGCCGGGTGATTGGCTTTGGTGGACGCAGCCTGGGCGACGAGCAGCCCAAATACCTCAATTCCCCCGAAACCGAGCTGTTTGACAAGGGCAGTCTACTCTTTGGTCTGGACAAGGCCCGCAGCCAGATCGCCAAGGACGATCGCGCGGTCATTGTCGAAGGCTATTTTGATGTGATTGCCCTCCACGCCGCAGGCGTTACCAACGCTGTCGCGGCCCTGGGTACCGCCCTGGGGCTCAACCAAGTCAAACTGCTGCTGCGCTACACCGAATCAAAGCGAATTATCCTCAACTTTGATGCGGATCTTGCAGGCAACAAAGCCGCCGAGCGGGCCATTGGCGAAGTGGAAGACTTGGCCTACCAGGGGCAAGTGGAATTGCGCGTACTCAATCTGCCCGGTGGCAAAGACGCCGATGAATATCTCAAGACCCACTCCTTGGGAGACTATCTCGATCTGCTCGACAAGTCGGAGCTGTGGATCGACTGGCAAATCAAGCGAGTGCTGTGGGGACAAGACCTCAAGAAAGCGGATCAATTTCAGCACAGCATTCAGGGGTTGGTCAAACTGCTGGGAAATTTGCCAAATACGCCGATTCGAACCCACTATATCCACCGCTGTGCAGAGTTGCTCAGCCAGGGCGAGGGGCAGATGGCGCTGCGACTGGAAGAGGATTTGCGATCGCAAGTACGCGGCCAACGCTGGCATGGCAAGTCCAAAAAATGGGAGCGTCCCGGCGACTACACCGCCCGAGAATTGGCAGAATCCCAGCTTCTACAAATTTATCTCCACTGCCGGCTACAACGTCTGGCGGTGCGTCAAGCCATGCGCGAGCGGGATTTGACTAATTTTACCTTCCAAGCCCACCGGTTGTTGTGGGGAACCATTCGCCAGGCGGAATGGCAGCAGTTGAGTGAGGCGCTCGGTTCCAAAATTGCTGAGTTTGACCCGGACGACCTCGCGCAGCTCCAAGCCCTAGGCGAAATATTCACCGACCTCGACTTGCTCACGCCTCTGCGCGAAGCGATCACGGACATTCCCCCCGAGGCGACGCCGATGGTCATGCGGGTGCTGTATCTCGATGAAAAAACACGCCTCGACATCGCCCGTCCGGCGCTGGTGATCCGTGCGGCAGTGGCGACCCTAGAGCGAATCACGTCAGAAAAGCGCTATCGGCATTTGCTCGACTCCTGGAAGCGTCAGCCAGTACAAACGATCGAGCATTGCATTGGCCAACTCCTCACCCAGGGCTTAGCAGAGGGAGAGGATGCAGACGAGCAAATCGAAAAGTTGTATGCACAACTCAATGAAGAAGTGCTGCAATTTCAAAAGCTATTTTATGATGAGCGGCGCTATCTAGAGGTGTTGGATCAACAACGGCGATCGGATTCTCTGGAAATTCTGAGAACGCCGTTGGCGTTGGTGGAAATTGAGGGGTGAGCGATCGAGCTCATCGCGCGGATAAAATCCTCTAAAGCTTGGGTAATATCCTGCTGGGTATCTAAATGCGTGACCCACAACGCTTCCTCAACCGTAAACTCCTCCGCAGCAGCAAACTGCGCCACCAATAAATCCGCAGTTGCACCAAAAACATCTTCCACTGCGCTGGTGTAAGCGCTCCTGTAAAACCTCCAAAGGCGCTTCACAGGATAGGATGGCGACCAGAATTCCCGCACGCTGCGCCCGCGCCAAAACCGCGTGGCGCTCCGCCACGCGATCGTACTTGGCATCCAAAATCACCGTTTCCCTAAGCTCAGCCAACATGAGTCCCAGCTCCAACAGCCTTGCATAGGTTTTCTGACCCATTTCGGGACCATAAAGCTCTGCGCGCCAGAAACATCCAAACCATCTCGCGCCAAGAGCGAAATCCCTGCCAGATGCTTGCGCACGGCATCAGGGCGAATTTTAACCGCTTCTTTTGACCTATACCTTGCCATTCGCCTCGCTGAGCTCCAAGCTTACGGCAGTTGTGCGGCCAAATTCCTCCGGTGCGTATTGCAGTTCGGCGGTGGCACCGGGCCAGAGGAATTTGCCAGGGGTGACAGAACGCACGAGGTAATGGAGATTGTAAACGCCGGGGTCGAGATGGGTCGCATAGGCGAGGATGCGATCGCGATAAATCCTCTGATAGTCAATCTGCCAACTATCGGGTTGTGCCTTCAGGGCCTGGGTTGAGGTTTGAAAACTCGTATCCACGGCCTCTAAGCCTGCAGGGAGAGGGTCTGTAATCATCACATGATCAACAGGATGATCTGCAATCACTTCTAAAGCAATATCAAACACTTGGCCCACGGGCAGCTTGATAGGGGCCTTCGCGGGTTGTAAACCGAGTTGATGCAACACCTCTGATTGGTTGGCTGGATAGAGCTTGCGGGTGATGCGCAGACCGTTCAGCCGACCGGGTGGATTATCCTTGGGCCGATAGCGATAGGCCGATAGGTAGTGGAGTTCGCCGTTACCGGACTGGTTTTTCCCAGATTTATTCAGCTGCAATTGGGACGATCCCTGAGGTAGGTCAGCCATCGGAATCGAGAAGCTTGCACTGGCAGCTTTATCACCCGAAAAAGCTCGCGTTGCGATCGTTTTGCCCGCGAGCTGAACCGTGACATCAAACTCGGCTGGTGCGGGTAGGCGCTGGGCGTAGGCCACAAGGGCCGTAAGCGCTTGAGCGTTGTTGTAGCGGCTCCCCCAAGTTCCGGCTTGCCGCTGGGCGAGTAGCCCTGCCACCAAACGACTTAACCGTTCTGGCTTCGCCTTGCGCGCCACAAAGAGTTGCAGCGCTTCAGCCTGGGCCACCGTCGGAGAACTGAGCCACGACCATTGCTGAGGTGCACTCACCGTAGCAGTGCGTCCCGTTTCGTAGATTGTTTCCTGGAGTTGAGTCGCGAAGGTATTGGCTTCAGACTGCCAATCCTGGAGACGAGTCAGATGTCGCGCCAACTTGAGCTGCTCGGTCAGGTCAAAACTGTCCCGTCGTCCATACAACCAGGGTACATATTGGTTGCGCACGTCGCCGAGATCTGCCAAGGCGCTCAGGGCTTCGAGTCGGACGAGTCTTTGCAGCTTGCATCCTGGCAGAAGTCGTACTGGCCCGGATCCGCGAGGAGTTGGTTGAGGTAGGTTTTGCTACGGCTCAGCAGACCTGCTTCCATGGGAACCCCCGCCGCCTGAGCCCGAGCCAGCACACTGGCCACATAGGGCGTCACAAAGGGATCTGAGCGTGTGAGCCCCGGCCAAGCCGCGAAGCCACCATCCCCTTGCTGGAGTGCCTGCAACTGTTTGAGTGCCTGTGAGATCTCGGAGTCGAGGTTGATCTGGGTGAGAGACTGGTTGTATCGCTGGGAAAGAACCTTGAGTTGAGTTGCGATCGCAACCCGACTGGCCAAACTTTCCAAGCAAGGCCAATCGTCTGCCTCCAAGCTTTCCTGGGCCGGGAGCTTGAGATCGTTGAGGAGATTACTTGCGATCGAGATCTCCAAGCCCCCCGTGTCCTGGGCCACATCAGACGCGACTTGCAATGCAATGGTGACGGAATCAGTGGTGGTACCCGCTTCCACCACCTGTTCAGTCGTCTCCAAGGATTTGATAGCCAGCGGAACCGTAAAGGCATCGCCTTCGGCTCCAAGCTGGCTGCGAAACTCAACCTTGGCTTCTCCGGGTTGCTTGGCCACCATGGTGAATCGATAGGCTGCTGTACCCGTAGGGGCTTTAGACGTTTGTGTTTTGCTGTCGGATGGATTGGCAAACTGGAGACCGTTACTCAGTTGGCCTGTGAACTGTAGTTTCCCATTGGTGTTCGCTCGATTAGTGATGGTGATACCGGCTTCGAGGCGATCGCCCTGGCGCGCAAACGGTGGCAAGAGGGGATTGCTAATCAGCGGCTGGGTCGCCACAAACGTGGCATCGCCCTGGCCAAAGTTTAGCTTGCCGTCGGTGGCGACGACCATTGCCCGCCAAGTCGTCAAATCATCTGGGAGCTTGAAGCTGATCTTTGCCTGACCCTGTGAGTTTGCCAACACAGATCCACTGAAATAGGCCAAGGCAGGAAAGTCTTCGCGCAGACGTGTACTGGCTGCGCCATTGGAAAAACCACCACCGTAGCCCCAACCCTTTTCTAGAGGAGAGGCCAAAGGACTTAGGGCAACATCCTGGCGATTGTCAGCAAAACGGGTCGAAATCGGTTGCTCGGCGTAGACGGTTTTGACTAAATCCGGTGGGCGATAGCCGCTGAGCTGAAGCACAGCTTCGTTCACGACCATCACTGTGAATTGCCCAGCGACAGGTCGGTTGTTGTTGTCCTTGAGGCTGAGGCTGAGGGTTTCGGTGCCAGCTGGTTTGATTTCAGCTTGCTCAGGTTGCACCGTCACTTGTAAATATTTGCTGTCTAGACGGGTGCTAAACGGGGCAAAACCGATGCTGGAGAGATTTTCTAAGCTTCCTGGTTCGCGGCCTTCAAGGTTTTTGATGGTTTCGAGGGGCTCGCCTCGACGCACTAGCACCGCTTCCACTGCGGCATTGGGCAACATGTCTGGTGTCACGGTGAACTGAACTTGGGGTGCACCACCAGTTACGCGGGTTCGGGACTCATAGAGAGGACCATGGCGAAGCACCGAGAAGTAGAGATCGGCGTCGGGGTAGGGGGATTGAATCAGGGCAGTGGCGGTTTCTCCGACCTGATAGCTGTCCTTGTCAAGCTGGATCGTCAATCGATTGTTGTTGTAGCGACCACCCCAAAAAACTGGAGCGGCCCCTGTGGCCCAAAGGTGCAAGTCGGTCGCCGTTTGTTCTCCCTTAGCCTGGGGAAAGTTTGCCCGTAGGCGATAGCTACCCGAGTCAGGGGGCGTGAGTTTGGCCGTTTGGACGGTTGACTTGGAACGAAGCTCGGTGGTGGCAACGGTTTCGTACTCTACCTGATCCACGGGGATGCGGCTGCCTTCGATCACCTGGGTGACTTTGCTGTAGGTGGCTTTTTGGAGTTCGAGGTTGACCATTTGACCGGCGATCGCCTCTCCCTGCACATCCGTCACAATTACCTGTACCGCAAATTCTCGGCCTGCATCCGCGACAAAATCACCCTGCAGGCCAATCAGCTTCTCGCTGGGCAGCGCGACAAAGTTTCGGGAACCTGCCACGGACAGGTTTGACACGTCAGCAACCTCCGCATCCACCCGGTAGGTCATCGGGTAGGGCAAGTCCTCTTCGACGGCAATACTGAGGCTGTTGCTGCCACGACTGTCGAGTTTGGCGCTGGTTTGCAAGACATCGCTAGATCGCGTTGGTTTTTCCTCGGGCCAGTTCCAGTGACGGCCAAAGCTAAACTTGTCCCAGCCGTTGGGGGCGAAGTCTGTGGGTTGGCGAGTGACATAGTAAGCAACATTGGCATCTTGAACGGGGGGACCAAACAGATAGTTGCTTTGGGTGATTGCAGTTACGGTTTCGCCCAAGTTGACGAGGGTTTGGGTATCGGTGGGTGAGCCGCTGGGTACGTCTTTGTTGGATGAGGGCTGGCTTGGCGAACGCTTGTCCTGGGAGGCTTTTCCGAGGGACAGATCAACTTTGAAATTCGGCGGCTTGAACTCGGCCACGCGAAACTCGCCGCGAATCTCTACCCCGGCATCACTCTTGGCCTGAATGACATAGTCGCCTAAGGTTTGGGGCTGGCCAACCGTCCAATCTACGGCAAAGGTACCAAACTGATTCGTGGTTTGTTTGCCCAGATCAATCGTATTTCCCTCGGGATCTTGAATGGAAACGGCATAGGCAACTTGTTTGTCTTGGGTCAGGACGCCGTTTTTGAGATAGTCTGCGACACCCGTGAACCAAGCAGTTTCGCCGGATTGGTAGAGTTGGCGATCGGAAAAGATTACCCCCCTCGACTGAGGCTGGTTGTCTTCCCAGTCAGCGTAGATGCCGTAACCGTAGGAGCCGCTGTAGGGCTGAGTTTGGACAAAGGCCCAGTCTGGGTTGGCGGGATTTTCACGAGCAATCACGAGCAATTGAGGCGCTTCTGCAAACTTTGTTCCCCCCGCCATGCAGGGTTTCAGCACCGCTGTCGCTAACCGTAGAACACCGTTGGCGTCGGTCTTGCCCGTGGCACAAGCTTTGGGCGTTCCCTTCGTTGAGCGCTCTAGCTCAGACTGATAGAGTTCCACGGCGGCAGCAACCACGGGCGAGCCATCCGAGAGGTGATGCACCTGCACCAGGCCCGAGTCGGGAAACCACTGGGCAAAGACACCCAGGTTGGTGAGTTGCACGAGCCCGTAGAAGCTCGGTTTCTGGGGCTCGCCTTCCACGGTTATGGTGCGGGCCTGCACGCCATAGGCCACCATGCCGGTGGGGCCTGAGAGCTTTTCCCGGAGTGGGATGGCGCTTTCGATGATTTCGTTTTGTTTTCCGGCAACGGCGATCGTTTGCCATTGGCTAGCATCGGGCAACAGATTGACGCGATCCTCACGGCGATAGGCTCCTTCGGTGTAGATCAAATCCGTGGGCTGAACCGGCACAAATGCTGCCTGATAGCTGCCTTCGGGCAGATTGACGGTCGAAATATTCAGTTGTAGGTCTTGCTGGGTCGGAAAGATATTCAGCCCAGACGGAGCCCAGAGATCGGCGGAGAGATCACCGGTGCGGTATTGGACAGTGACGGGCTGACCGAGGGTCTGGCCAAACTGATCAGTTAGATCTGCCCCCAGGGTAAAGGTGTAGTCAGTTGCAGGCTCCAGTGCCCAGGGATTGAGACTAATCGCGCGATCGCCATCATAGGTGCGCAGCAACTCGGGGGCTTCCTTGGGCGGGGGGCTGACCGTGATCGCCTTGAGGGCAGACTCGGCGACAAGACCATTGTTAAATTTGAGTTCCCCCAGGCCCGTGGTAAACCGACCCAAAGCTCCACCCTGGCCCGAGGCGCTGGTTAAGCCTTCAAAGGCAAGGGGAGCATAGGTTTCGATCTGGCGGGTGAGCTCCGGCTTGCTGGTGAGGCGGAGGTTGCCTTGGGCGGGGCGGAGGCCGGGGGTAAAAGCGAGGACATAACGCGTGGCCTTGTCGAGCGATCGCTTGGGCGTAATCGTATAGTGCCAAGGCTTGAGTGCCGGATCAAAGGTTTCGCTCGCCGTCTCAAAATTGGCGTCGTCGTCAGTTTCGCTCGCGGTACTCTCTTCTACCTGGGCAACAGTGACGGGAATGGCTTGGTCTTGTCCCTCTGGTGTGAGACGAAGATGTGCTTGGAGCGAGGTGAGGTCAAGGGCAGTGTTGGCATTAAAGCTGAGTTTAGGCTGCCGTTCTGAAGGATCGAGCTGGGCATCTGTGCCGCGTTGAATACCGGGTAAATCGGTGAGTTTGATCGGCTCTGTTGTGAAAGTCCAGGCGAGATCTTGGGTGAGCTGGTGGCCTGCTAAATCGCTCAAGCCGGACTTGAGGGTGACCCGAAAGCGTGTGGCTTTGGGGAGGGCGCGATCGCCCTCAAATCCGACCATGCGCGGCGTCAAAAAGCGAAATTTCCCTGGGATTTTAGGCGCAAATTCAAACTGTTTGAGCAGCGCCTGCTGGGTCGGACTCTCTAGACTTTCGAGTGGAATCAGGGGCGATTTGAAGCGAATTCGCACCTGGGCTAAGGTTTTGGCTTCGCCGGTCGGGCTAATGGCTTCAATCCAGTCGGGTAGCGTTGGATCCGCAATTTCGGCAACTTCGGCCAAGGGTTCTAGGGGAATAGAGGCATCGGGTGTTGGGCCATTGATCGACGGGCGACTGAGATTGCAAGCGGTAAAGAGCAACGCCAGGGCGAGACCAATCAATCCATATTTCAATCTTTTCCAGCCGCGCTGATGCACCATTTTTTTAGCCTCCCAGGCTATGACCCATGGGCCACTTCCCCCGTGATAGCCTAATTGATGTCTGATCTGAAACCCATCGGTACAATTCTTATCGGTACCATTTTTGTCGGCCTACTATCGCTGGTCGTTTGGTTGATTTGATTCAATCCGTGAGAAACCCGATCGTCCACCCCAATCCTCAGCTGGCTGTACTTGAAATTGAACGCGATCGCGCCTCTCGCCACTTTGCACTTCTAAGCTCCAGCTTCCGGGCTGCATCGTCCAAAAGAACTCCGGCTCCGTACCCGTTTTGAGCGGCTGACCATTCAATCGCCAGACCACCGGCTCTCCCGCTTGAGCGACGACCTTAAAGGCTAATCGGGCCGCCTGCCCCGCCGCCGGTTCCAAGACGAAATAATCGTCCTCTCGAGGCACCAAAATGCGAAGCGCTGGGGATGTTTCCGGTGTTTCCGGCTGACTGGCAAGCCACTCGTTATAAACAGGTGGCAGCTGAAATCCTTTTTGGGCCGAACGTTCATACTCCAACAGATCCTTGGGAGCCAGGTACTCGTCTACGACCGTTGGACAATCTGGGGTGGGCTTATATCCCGAAATCGCACAAATCGGTCGTTTTACCCAGTCATTTCCGAGGGGCGAGAAGGCGGGCGGCTCTTGGGCTTGATGCAGATGCAAGAGGATTCGCTGCCAAAGGGGTGCGGCACCCATGACGCCGGAGACCTGACGCATGGATTCGCCGGAAAAATTTCCCACCCAAGTTGCAACGGTGTAGTCGGCGCTGAAGCCAACGGTCCAGGTGTCGCGAAAATCCGACGAGGTCCCGGTTTTGACCGCTGTCTGGAAGGGAAGGTTCAAAACAGAATCGACGCCAAAGGAGAGGGCACGGGCGTGGCGATCGCTCAGCATCTGACGAATCAAAGCCCAGGTCGGAGAGGGAGGCAGGGCTGCCAAAGACGATGCTGCAGCACCTGGAATTGCAGCATCGGTTAGCTGACCAGAATCTGACCGGCTCCAGTCTGCCCTCGGGAGCAATGTCGGTTCAATCCCATCGCCTTGCCTTGCCAGGGTCAGATAGGCGCGAGCCAGTTCCCAAAGACTGACTTCGCCGCTGCCCAAGGCCAAACCCAGGCCATAGTGCTCGGAGGATTGGGTGAGATGGCGGAAGCCGATCTGCCGCAACCGTGTCAGAAACGGAGCAACACCCACCTGCTCTAGAACCCGCACCGCTGGAACATTGAGCGAATTGGCCAAGGCTGCCCGGACGCGCATGGGGCCGTGAAACACTTCGCTGTAGTCCACAGGGCTGTAGACCCGCGCCCCCGGAATCCCATAGCGAGTCGGGACATCGGGCAAAATGGTATTGGACTGAATCGTCCCGGTTTCTAGGGCGAATTGGTAGAGAAACGGTTTGAGCGTTGAACCGGGCTGGCGCAGCGCCTGAACCCCATCATTGCGACTGACGTCATTGGCCGCGAAGTAATCGGGCGAGCCAACGTAGGCCAGGACTTCTCCCGTTGGGTTATGGATAACGAGGGCGGCGGCTTGCTGCACCTGGTTGTTGGCGAGGGATTGGACGATCTGCTGCACCTGGGCTTCTACGAAACGTTGTAGGGGGCGATCAATCGTCGTGCGCAGCATTGCCGGATGAGCGGTCGGGAGTTGCGCGGCTAACCAAAACAGAGCGTGGGGAGCTGCCACAATGCCTTGCTGACGCGATCGCACTGCCAACTCTTCTGCCGCCGCCCGCTCTGCCTGGGGACGACTCAAATGCCCCTCCTCGACCAACCGCTGGAGCACATAGGCCTGTCGCCGCTTGCTAGCCTGCCAATGGGTATAGGGATCTAGGTTCACCGGATCATTCGGCAACCCAGCCAAGAGACTGGCCTGGGCCAGACTCAGTTCTGCTGCGGGAATCCCGAAATACACCTGGGCCGCAGCTTCGACGCCGTAGATATTGCTGCCCATGGCAGTCGATTCAGATAGGCGGCCAAGATTTCATCTTTGCTCATGCCAGCCACCAGCCGCCAGGCCAGCCAAATTTCCTGCGCTTTATTCCCCAACGTTCGAGGGTTGGGCTCCAGCATCCGCGCCAGTTGCATCGTAATCGTTGAGGCACCGCTGACGATGTGGCCCGCTTGGGCGGCTTCGAGCAGCGATCGCCCCAGCGCCCGCAAATCTAATGCTCCATGTTGATAAAACCGTTGATCCTCTGCCGCGATGATAGCTTGGAGAAACAGCGGTGAGACCTGGGCCAAAGGAACAACCGTAGTCTGTTCTTGGTCACGGCTGAGCAGGGTACCCAGGGGGAGTCCGTTGCGATCGCGAAACTCCACCGCCATTTGTTTCTGGACAATATCGCTAGCGCGAATGGGAGCAAGATAGGGGAGCGATCGCCCCAGCAATCCCACCAGCAGCAAACCCAGAATGCCACGGCGAAGTTTTTGCCACCCTCGGCATCGATGGGTTTTGCCTTGGCGGCAGTATCGACGGAAGGATCGGATCAATGGCTGTAAGCGATGGTGTGGTGTTTGGTAAGTCAACGGATTACTCTTGCCCGAGGCTGGTGCTGGCCCGAACAACGCTCTCAATCCCTAGGCTAACCGATCACCATGCACGGGTCATCCAATTCCATCCAATGAACAAGTTAACCCACTAACTGAGCAATGGTTTGAAGCAATTTTTCTGAGGTAAAGGGCTTGATTAAAAAGGCTTTGACCGAGTCGCCCAAGGCTTTGGCCTCATTTTGGTTAGAGGCCAGCCCACTGGTCATAATGATGCCCAGCTGGGGGTTGATCCGATGCAAGGTCTAGACCGCCACCTTACCATCCATTACCGGCATCATCTGATCTAAGCTGTAGACCACAATGGCATCGGTCGAGATATCCAAAAGAGAGGCCTGCTCACGCATCTTATCTTCAGATTGCTGGCGAGCGATGCTGCTAGAAAGAATGTTAGCAACCGATTGCAGCTGCATAAATTCATCTAGATTCTGAGACAGGCTACTCAAGCTTAGTTCGGGAGCACATCATCCGCTCAGAGAAGAATAATCAGCCTTAATTTCTCGTCCTGCAGTGGCAACGGTTTTCCGAGCTTCGTTTTCTTTTGGTCAGCGGATGATGTGCTCCCCTTAGTTCTGCTAGGGCTGTCTGTTATTGAACCTTATTGTTCAGCCGTTTTTCAATTTTCTTTTGACTGGTAATATCTCGAGCAATAGCATACAGTATGCCAGATTCAGCATAGAAAGTCGCAGACCAAAGTAGCCAGCGGTAGGAGCCATCTTGGCAACGGCAGCGGTTTTCAAAGCCGATGATTGATACCTCTGGGACAATTTTTAAGATTCTGCAAGGGTTGCAGCTTGATCATCTGGGTGAACAAAATTGATAAAGGGCTCTGTAAACAATTGCTGAATTGAAAAGCCTAGGGTTTACTCAAAAGCCGGTTTGAGCAACTTGAAATAACCGTCTATACCGACAACACAGAGCAAGTCCAACGACAGTGAGAAAAATCGTCTTCGATCTGGCATGGCCTGTTTTCTGTTCGGTTCCTGACGAGCGTAACATGGCACAGAGCGCGCTTGATCCATCATCTGTTGAGAATTCACTATTGAAAGTTTATGATTGAAAACTCAGCCTTAAAAGTTCATCATTGAGAACTCTCAACGATGGCCTGAGGGTTTGTTTTATCCTGCAACACCTGTTGCAGCGTTTCGAGCAGTTTCGTAGTGGTGTAGGGTTTGGCTAGGATCGCGTCCACCTTATGTTTCGCAACAAAATGTTTCGCAACAAAATCCTTAGGGGTTTGTGCAAAGCTTAGCCCACTCATGGCAATCAACCGAACTCCAGGTGCCATTCTTTGGAGAGTTCGAATGGCTGTCTCCCCACCCATAATGGGCATCATCATGTCCATGATCACCACACTGATAGTTTCTGAATACTGGGCAAAGAGTGCGATCGCCTCAATCCCATCTTGGGCCGTTAACACTCGATACCCGTAGGTTTCCAAAGCCACCTGAGTAATAGCTCGAACCCCAGGCTCATCATCGACAACGAGAATCAGCTGGCCTTCTCCAGCAGGAAGGGCAGGATCAATCGGAAGCGGAGCGGCAGACGTCTTGACCGCAGGTAGGAAAACCTGGAACGCTGTTCCTTTCCCCACTTGGCTAGAAACGGTAACAAAACCACCATGTTCTCTAACAATTCCAAGCACTGTCGGGAGCCCTAATCCGGTTCCGCCCTCTATTCCTTTCGTCGTGAAGAACGGCGTAAAAATCTGTGCTAGCGTCTCAGAATTCATACCTATGCCAGTATCCGTCACCACAATGTTCACGTAGGCCCCGATATGGGCATCAGCGCTCACTTGAATATAGCTCTCATCGATGCGTAGATTAGAGGCGTTCAGGGTTAGCCTACCCCCCTCTGGCATGGAATCTCGGGCATTCACACACAAGTTAATCAGCACTTGATGAATGCGCGTCGCATTGCCTTCAATCATCCATAAATCTGGTGCAATCAGTGTCTCAACTTGAATTGAGCGAGGAAACGTATTCCGTACTAATTCATGAATTTCCTGTAATGAATGCTTGAGCAGTAGAATCCCACGTTTCCCCTCCTGTCCACGCGCAAAGGATAGAATCTGATTGACAACATCGCTACCGCGTTTTGCGCTCCGGTATAGAATATCAATCAGCTGCTGGGTCGATGGATCGATATTATCGAGCTTGGTGGGAAGCAGCTGAGCAATGCCAATAATGGGTGTCAAAATGTTGTTGAGGTCATGGGCAATGCCGCTGGCCAGAGTACCCAGGCTTTCTAACCGTTGAATTCGCAGAAACTTTTCTTCCAGTTGCTTCTTTTCGATGCTGATTTCGGCTTGGCGAATGGCGATCGCCATCTGCACAGCAAGTCTATCCAAAACTTCAATCTCACTCGCTTTCCAGTGGCGCGTTTGGCTGCATTGATGGGCAATCAAAAGCCCCCAAAGCTGGTCATCAAAGAGAATCGGAACGGTGAGGTTAGCCTTGACTTGGCTTTGGATCAGGAACTGAATGTGACAGTCACTGAGATCTGCCGCTTGAATGTCGTCAATGGCACGTTTGCGCCCTTGCCGATAGGCCTGACGGCCTTCCAATTTAAAGTAAGCATCTTGAATATGCACATTAAGTCGACTAGGCCATCCCTCACCCACCGACTCTGCAATCACCGTGCCGCTCATGTCAGGATCAAAGCGATAAACTAAGACGCGATCGGCCTGCAAAAAATCTCGGACTTCTGTCACCGCACTATCGAGAATGTCGGGCAAGCTGAGAAATTGCTGAATGCGTCCAGCGATCGCCGAAAACATATCCGCTTCATCGACTTGAGATTTGATCGTTTCAGCGTAGGTCTGCACATCCTGAACTAGCGCCGTGGTGCGATTTTGCAAAAATTGCAGTGGCAGAACCTCGCCATGTTGACGGCGCAAGGAGCGAAACACTTGTCTCATTTCCAGCGGACTAATCGCTTGCATCAACTGGGTTTGCGTCATGAGGCCTTGGAGAATGCCCTCAGCACTGGTAACCACGAGGTGACGAATACGGTGATGTTTCATACGCCGATGGGCTAGCCACACAGAATCGTGGGGTGCGACGCAAAAAACGGGCGTACTCATCACCGCACTTGCCGAGATTTGGGCAAGGTCTGGACCTAGATGGTACAGCTGCAGAATATCTCGCTCGGTCATAATTCCGACCGGGCGCTGGGCCAAGATGTCAAAAGGCTTGTTGGCGGCGAAGGGCTGAGTCAAAAGTACACAGCTGCTCTGCTCATCCGTCATGCGCTGGGCCACCTCCAACACGGAGGCTGATGCAGGAACCCGCGTGAATCGGGCTGTCATCACGCTTTCGACCCGACAGCCGCTTTGCAAATCGGTCGGTTCTAGAGCGTTTTCAATGCTTTGGGGGGTGACTAGGCCCAGCAGACGCTGGTGTTCATCAACGACAGGCAAATGCTGGACTCCGTGCTGCTCAAATAGCTGTAGCGCGGAAAAGATGTTTTGGTCTGCTGAGGTTTGTAAACAAACGACGGGTGATTTTACAACGTCCCCCAGGGTCAGGCCTTCTAAGCTTTTGCCAGAGGTGAGCAGGCGGACTAAGTCTTGCTCAGTAAAAATTCCTTTCAGCTGGCTGTTATTGAGGACAAGGGCACAGCCTGGTGATTGAATTTCTGTGCTAAGGCTGTACTGCTCATCGCTGCGTTGATCAGGGCCGCGTTGATCACACCCATGGGCTGACGTAAAGCTCTCAAGATGATCGTAACGATGATCCGTGTAATTGTCATAATTGGGGCCAAGATTGGAGCTAGGGCTGCCATCGCTGGATTGAATGCCTTGCGGATCGACTGCCCACGGATTAACTGGCTGCTGAGTAAGCAATTGCTCAGCAGCCAGCGGTTCTGGTGGTCGAGCGCACCAATTTCTCCACACCTGATTCATCAACGAAATAGCCTCGGCGAGAGGGACTTCGGCTGCAATGACCAGCGGGTTACGTTCGGTAGCTTGGGCAAGAAGAAGCTGAGTTTGCTGCATGTAGACTCCTGGGGCGGAGGCTCCTCGGTGGTGAAATGTTGGCTTGCAAAGCACACAACACCCATGCTCGGCAAGGATTCGGTTGTAATTAGATTGCGATGGTCTCCTCTATGCACACCATAACACCTTCGTCTCTAAACAAGAGTCCGCTATCGCTCTTACGCTCTGTACGGCTCAAGTCGAGCCAAAATCCTCACAAGTTTTTCTGGCCACCCGGCGTGTTGTTGTCCGGTGGTCGGTTAGGGCTAGAGGGGACGACCGCTCATGAAGAGTTTGCAAAGCATCAAGACAGTATTTTCACTGCCTCAATCTAGCCGTATAGTTGACTGAAGATAGAGATTATACTGACAAGAGTAGAGTACATTCAGCCGAATGGGTTGACTGTAAACCTCAGAGCTTCGGGCCTGAAGAATCGCTCTAGTCAGGATTGTTGAGCTCGAAATTCGCTATCCCCCCTAGGTCGCCCCCACCCTAGACTGCCCTGCAAGGCTTGTGCGATTAGCCACCTTCATCCGTGTGTTGCGATGATTCATCGACTTTGGCTCATTATCGCCAGTTCAATCGTCAGCTCCCTTACCCTTACGGGACTCGTCGTACTGTTCCAGATTTTTTCCCAAAAACCATGGCCTCTTCGGCCCAACCGACTCAAAGCCAACATCCAACGGCACTCCCCTGGATTAAAACCGAGTCGGACTGTGTGGGAAAAACGCGTCGCTGGAAAGAGAATCTCTGCTTTGAAGCCAACCATAACCCCATGTTCTAAAGCGATCGCCCAGTTGGTGCAATGCCCCATACCAGCGGGGCGAAGGGCGACTCGTCCCGACGTCAGATTGGGGTGGCCAAACTTATGCCCCCGGGTCTACTAGTTGAATTGATCACTCAGATGTTTGTCGTCAAATAAATCAATTCCAACCGCAGATTTAATTAAATAGAGCAAAATTACTAAGGATAGGCTCACAAATAAATTCATGCTGAGCAGCAGCAAGACCGCGATCGCCCCATTACCCAGCCGTTCTAGCCAACTGAGCTTGCGATCGCGCGCATTTTTCCGTCGCTCCTTACCCAAGAAAAATACGACAAAATAGCGAGCAAACAATACATTGATCCCAAAGCGCACATCCAGCACCTTGGGAGCCGGATTGGGCAGCGCCAGGGCAATCACTCGCTGCACCTCGGCCAGTTGGTCAGCATTGAGCGCAGCGCGAGTGTCTGCCGAGAGCTGGTCGAGGTAGTCTTCGGGCGAGCGCAAGGACTGGCCAGAGCGAGCATCTCCGGGCGGAAAAGCGCTGGAATCTCCGGTCGGTGGGTTATTCAGTGAGTCATTCACGGGCTAAACCTGCTCCAACGCCACACCCAGGCCCATCGCTCCGCCGTACAGCACGGTCAGGGCACAACGCCAAAAGCGGCGATCGCCCAACCGCTGCCACATGCGCGAAGTCTGGGCCACCACCACCAAGAGCACAGCCCCCGCCAACCAAAGTCCCAGCAGCGTCATCGCCCAAAGCTGAGGCTGATTCCAGGCCGAAAACGCGTCCCACTGCAACGGCCAGGGCCGCCAAGCCACCGCGACCAACAGCAGCAGCGTCAGGCCACAGCCCGAGAGAAACAGAGCCTCCGTCGTGACCCACACGAGATACAACAACCCCAGATAGACAGCCCCGTACAGCAAACCTGGCACTTGGAACAGCGCCAGCAGAGATCCCAGGGCAAAACAACCGGCGATCGCCAACAGCAACCCCACTGAAGAAATTGCCTTAGCGGACACAAAAAACGGCATGGGCGCAACCAGTTCGTGAAGCAATCACAACGCCTTCAGCCTAGTCTCCAGGGTCGAGAATCTCCCAGGGAGAATTCACGGACTGATTCACGAGCTTACGCACAAACTTACGCAGCAGCAGTAATATCAACCCAGACTTCACCGTTTTCGACCTTCGTCGCAAAGACCGGCAATGGGATCTCGGCCTTGATCATACCCATCACCTTTCCGATGCCAGGAGGGAACGGCGTCCAGTTCTGCACGGCTCCAGAGCACAGGTCAAAGGCGCTGCGGTGAAAGGGACAAACGATCGCACCCTCGACGATTTTGCCTTTTTTCATCGGCAGTTTCATATGGGGGCAACTATTAGCCACGGCGTGGATGCTGCCTTCGTGGTTGAGCAGTAATATTTTCTGGCCTTCCAGATTGACAACCTGACGAGCATTCGGGCCGAGGTCGGCAACGGGTAGGGCTTTAGTCCAGCTCATGCAATGACTCCTGATTTTGGGAAATTTTAAAATTGATTTGATAAGGAAACTATCCCTGAAGCACTGCCCCTTGTAAATCCCCCGCCGATCGCCGAGCCATTCTTCAGGGATTTTCGAGCCCGTTGCTTGAAGGTTTGTTACCCAAGTATTTGCCAGGAGCTGCTGGTGTCGGGCGATCGCAGTCCAAGGGTTTGCGTGACGATGTTGCCATTCATCAGCCAGGTTTCACTTTGCCCGGTGGGGGTGTACCAGGTGAGGTCGGCTTTGCCGTCTTGGTTGTAATCGGCGATCGCCCCCAAATTCTGACCAGCCTGCATCGTTTGGCGAATGATGGCCTGGGGCTGGGTGCGGCTGAGGCCATTCATGAACCAGATGGCGGCTTGGTTTTGGCTGGTGTGAATCCAGAGGAGGTCGTCGGTGCCGTTGCCGTCGAAGTCGCCGCTGCCTTGGAGTTGCCACTGGGTGTCAGTTTGTTGGCTATCAAACTGGGCGCGTTCTTTGATCGCAGCGTTTTCGAGGGACCAGGTGACGATTTCTCCGGTGTTGTGGTTGTACCAGAGGAGGTCGGTCGTGTTGTCGTTGTTGAAGTCGCCGGAGCCGGAGAGCTGCCAGATGCGATCGTTGATGGGAGCAAGCTCGATGGTGGCGGTGGCTTGGGTGTCGTTCATCAGCCAGAGGAGGTTTTGGCCGGTGGCGGTGTTGCGCCAGGCGAGGTCTGTGTGGCTATCATCGTTGAGGTCCGATGACCTTCCAATATCGCCTCTTCGCTCACTTTTTTGTTCGACCACAGTCGATAGGTCGCTTTCGTTTTTGCCCAGTTGCCACTCGCCTCCGGCACACTCGCCTCCGGCTGCTCCGCTAGGTCTTCTTCAATCCACAATCTCCATCAAGCGTCGATTGAGTCTAGCGTCTGTCAATGCTGCTGTTTGCAGCTCCTGCTTTGCCCAATTTTGCATGACTTGTCACCGCTCCTGGCTGGCATCGTCATCACCAGAGTAGATGATTTTCATCCACTCTCAAAACCACGCTACACAATACTTTGGAGACTTATGGGTAAAGCATAGATGGCCAGTGAGGTCGTTTCCTCCGGATGCCGACAATCACCCATGACCTGCTTTGTGTGCATTGTCGATAGGGGCGACTTTTGGTAGGGTCATGAAAAGAGTCAACTAAATATTGTGTTGAGCTGAATGAGCATCTGGCTCGTGAGTACGTTTTTCCCAAGACTATTTTCAGGTCGGTAACATAGCAAAATGCGTGATGCTCGTTTTTCTGATAGTCACTTTAGGCAACTTTCTCTAGAATTCTGGCAGTATAGACGCTCCACTTGGGGGAGCCTGCTTCTGCTGGTTCTGGTATCACTGTGTAGCAGTGCTTTTCTGGTCATAGAGGGGCTTCAGCGGGGAGAGCTGATCTCGGCCTTGGTTGCCAGAGATAGTTTTCGATTTGGGCGATCGCTCTCTCTCTTTGTGATGATCCTTGCGGCAAGCGCGGCCTCGCTATCCCTAAGCCTTTATCTGCGCGATTGCCTCGGCCTTCAGTGGCGACGCTGGCTAACTGACAAGATTTTGGGCCGTTATCTATCGGGTCAAACGTTCTACAAAATTTCAAATCCGACCGTTATTAAGAATGCGACAATCGATAACCCGGATCAGCGTATTGCGGAAGACATAAAAGTCTTTACTCAAGTGTCGTTAACTGTCTTTTTGATCTTTTTGGATTCGATTGTCCAGCTTCTCGGTTTTATTGGAGTGCTGTGGTTTATCTCAAAAAGCCTGACGTTTTTCTTAGTAATCTATGCGGTTTTGGGTAGCGCGATCGCCACGTTCTTTTTTGGTAAGGCGCTAGTTGGCATCAATGTAGTGCAGCTTCAGCGAGAAGCTGATTTTCGGTTTGGCCTAATTCGAGTGCGAGAGAATGCAGAATCAGTTGCGTTTTACCAGGGCCAATCACAGGAGAAAAAGCAGGCAAGCTCTCGATTTAAGGGGGTCTGTGACAACTTTAATCGCTTTATCCGGTGGCAGCTAGGCCTCGACTTCTTTCAGAATGGCTATCAGTATTTGACTTTCATCTTACCCAGCTTGATCCTGGCTCCCCAGATTTTGTCGGGAAGCTTGGAGGTTGGCTCCATTGCCCAGTCTCAGGCTGCGTTTGATCGAATCTGGCTGTCACTTAGCCTGGTTGTGATTCAGTTTGAGCAAATCAGTGCCTTGGGGGCGAGTGTTCAGCGACTAGGGGGATTGGCGATCGCACTAGATGCCTCGGAACAGAAAAAAGCATCCAAGATTGAGAACAATCCGTCCGATTCTCTTGGGTCAAAACAGCCACAGCCAGAGCAGTCATATATTGAGATCATCGAACAGGAACGGCTTGGGGTCGAGCATTTGACCCTGATTTTGCCGGTGACCCAGAGCCCCCCGATCGAGCAATTTCTCCAAAAGTTTTGTTTCGAGATCTGTCGCTGATACTGGAGCCCGGAGAGAGCCTGTTGATTGTGGGAGAGAGCGGCGTCGGCAAGAGTTCGCTGGTGCGATCGCTCGCAGGACTGTGGCCCTTCGGCTCAGGCCGAGTGCTGCGTCCTCAGCAACAAGACGTGATGTTTTTGCCGCAGCAACCCTATATGATTTTGGGCTCGCTGCGAGAGCAGCTTCTGTATCCAAAAATGGAACATAGCGTAGAGAATGAGCGATTGCTAGAAGTTCTTAAACAGGTGAATCTACCGCAGCTAGCAGAGCGTGGCTCTACAGGGCTAGATCGCCTAGAAGAATGGGCGCAGATGCTGTCGGTGGGGGAGCAGCAGCGGTTAGCCTTTGCTCGGCTGCTCTTGGCCCAACCGACCTATGCTGTGTTGGATGAAGCGACGAGTGCCTTGGATTTAGAAAATGAGCGGGTGCTTTATGAGCGGTTGAATCAGTTGCGAATTGCGGTGATGAGTGTGGGGCACAAACCGGGTTTGGCCGCATTTCATCAGCGAGTGTTGGCGATCGCGAACGATCAAACCTGGACTTTGCAGTCTGCGCAGACGTATCAAGCGCAATCACCAGAAAATAGAAAACCCTAGCCGACGGTAGACAAGAACGTAGATAGGGACATGAAAACAGCTCATCTTTTCTGGCAGTCCAACCCATGATTCCATCGCACATTCCTCCGACTCCTTCTCAGACCTCGCTTCAGAGCCGCTCGAAGCTCTCAGTGCTGAGTGCGTTAGGGCAAGTGTTACTGCCCTACTGGAGCTCAAAAGAGCGGTGGCGAGCAGGTGGGCTGTTGCTGCTGCTATTGCTGCTGTTGCTGCTGCGCACGGGGCTTCAGGTTGTGTTTGTCATTCAGGGGGGGGAGAGTTTTTCGGCTTTGGCAGATCAAGATCAAGCACGATTTTTGAGTGCGATCGCCTTCTTTCTCGGTATTTTGGTCATCGGCGTACCGCTGGTTTCTTGGAGCGGCTATGTGCAGGCCAAGCTGAGTCTTTACTGGCGGCGATGGTACACCGAGCATTTGCTCGATCGCAGTTTTGCACAGCGATTGTTCTATCCCCTGATGATGCAGCGATCGCTGGATAACCCGGACCAGCGCATTTCTGAGGATGTCAATGTTCTGACGCAAGAGTCGCTCAAGTTTCTGGTTATTGTTGTGGAATCTGCCTTACAGCTCCTTGCCTTTGCCGGGGTGCTGTGGGGAATCTCTCCGCCGTTGATGGGATTTTTGGGGGTCTATTCACTGGTGGGAACGCTGCTGTCTACGGTGGTGTTGGGTCGTATTCTGATTGGCCTCAATACAGAGCAACTCAAGCGAGAGGCGGACTTTCGTTTTGGTTTGGCCCGCATTCGCGAAAATGTGGAAGCGATCGCCCTCTACCAAGGCCAAGCGTCAGAAAAGCATCAAGCATGGCAACGATTTTTGGCCGCATTCTCAAATTTCAAACGCTTAGTGGCTTGGCAACTGCCGCTCAATTTGTTTCAAAACAGCTATCGCTATGCTCGATTTTTGGTGCCTGCGCTGTTCCTGTCCCCTCGCATTTTTCGGGAGAGCTAGAAATCGGGGCAGTGACCCAAGCCGCGACGGCCTTTAATTTTATTTTGAGTGCGCTGGCGTTGATTGTGCTCCAGCTTCAGCAGTTGACAAACCTTGTGGCCAGTATTCAACGCTTGGGGGGGCTGACGGAAAGGCTGCGTCAGATCGAGGCGCAAAATATTGAGGCGCAGGATATTCAAGGGACCAGGATCGAGCGCCGAGAAGGGGAACACATTGAGATTCGGAATCTGACGCTGATGACGCCGACGCAGGACAGTGTTCTGGTGCGAGATTTGTCGGTGACGGTTGAGCCGGGGCGATCGCTTCTGATTATGGGCCGCAGCGGCATCGGCAAGAGTTCACTGCTGCGGGCGATCGCGGGATTGTGGAACCAGGGCAGCGGACAGATCATCACGCCGCCGAGAGCGGATCTCATGTTTTTGCCGCAGCGTCCCTATCTCATTGATGGTTCCTTGCGGCAGCAGTTGAGCTATCCTGCATCAGCTGAGGCTTTTGGTGATGAACCGCTGGTGCACGCGCTAGAACAGGTAAATTTGGCTTATCTGCTGGAGCGTTTGACGGGGCTGGATGCCGACACGGCGGCGCTGAAGCTGTCGGGGGGAGAGCAGCAGCGGTTGGCGGTTGCGCGGCTTCTGCTTCGCGCTCCGAAGTACGCGATTTTGGATGAGGCGACGAGTGCGCTGGATCTGAAGAATGAGAACCTGCTATACCGAGCGCTGCTGGAGACGGGGGCGACGATGGTGAGTGTGGGGCATCGGCAATCGCTGATGGACTATCATCCACAGGTGCTGGAGCTATAGGTTGAAACTGCTGAAATTCTTCTGGGTTTAGCGATTTACCACTCCCGCTACGATCGCCAATCAAACGCCACACCCGCGAGCGGCCCAACGCGATCGCCGCAACCACAGCGAAAAATCTCAGAATGCCCACAATACGGCGAAAAAGCTGCCGCTCCCCCATAGTGCCCAATTACCTCTATGTTTACGGCATATTAATTGGTAAACATTCTCGATTATACTGGGTTACTCACATACAATAATTGCGTGCTTAGTTGCCCAAGCTTTAGCGAGCATGGTGCTAGTTTTGAAGAAAGTCATTTTTTGACCCAGCTTCTCTTAGGGTATTTTCTTAAAATCTTTGGATTGCTTTTAAGATTAGGTCGCAATACCGAACCTTGACTATGCCAAAGCACTTCGATTTAACTGGTGAAAGGAGTTCAAACCCTCATGGCAAAACGATTCAAAGCTGTAGAACTATTTCTAGCGGCGAGCCTTGCGACCACAGTTGCTGCTTGCGGCCCGACAGCGGCAGATAGTGGCGAAGGCAGCGAAGTGGCTTCTACCAATACCGTAGAAGAAATAGCTAAAAACAGTGAAGGCGGCGAAGGTGGTGACTACAGCGCTGGGGAGCAAGCCAATGCCGATTTTCAGGACAAGCTCAGCGGTGCAGAACTGTTGAGTGCGCTGCAAGATGGCGGTCATGTGATCTACTTCCGCCATGCTCAAACCGAAAAGGACTATGCTGACCAGGCTGACCCTAGCATGAGCCTAAGCGACTGCGAAAGCCAGCGTAAGCTCAGTGATGTCGGCATTCAGCAGGCCAAAGACATTGGTGGGGCCTTCAAAGCAAAGGGAATTCCGGTCGGCGATGTGATCGCGAGCCAGTACTGCCGCGCTTGGCAAACGGCGGATTTGGCTTTTGGCAAACATGAGAAGAATCCGAAGCTCAATTTCCTGCCGTTTGAGGACTACACCGACGAACAGGTTGAGGAAATGAAGGCCAACGTTATGCCACTGCTGACTGAAGCGCCGCCCGCCGGAGAGAACAAGGTGATTGTGGGTCACGATGACATCTTTGAAGCGGCGACCGGTATTTACCCAGATCCCCAGGGCATTGCCTATGTGCTGACGCCTGACGGAAGCGGCGGGTTTACGCTCCAGGCAAATCTGCTGCCGGAGGAGTGGGCGCAGCTCTAGGCTCAGAATCCGGATCAATCAGCACTGCTCCTGAGATAAAACACATGAAACCCAACACAGCCTAGGGTCTTTGCTGAGGCTGTGTTGGGTTCTGCTTCACGTTACCCAACCTATCGGTTGCGGTTTGATACGGTACTAGTTGGAGAGGATGGCGATCGCCTTCCCCAAATCCAACACATCTGCAACGACAGCAAAACTATCTTCACCTAGCCGGGAAGCATTCGTAAATTTCAGCACTGCGAAGGCTCTGTCGCCCACACCCAACAGCGTATCCAGACCCTGTTGCATGATGCTGAGATCCGAATAGACCAGCTCGCCTTCAATGAGGCCAATCCTGTCCATGCCCACTTGAAAATCAACGACGGTGTCGAGTCCATCGCCACGGCCAAAGACAAACAGGTCGCTGCCGTGATTGCCGTAGAGGGTGTCATTGCCCGTCACTCCCAGCAGCACATCATCGCCGCCGCCGCCAAAGAGAGCGTCGTCACCCGCATCGCCGCTGAGCAGGTCGCGCCCTTCGTTGCCATAGATGACATCATCACCCTCACCCCCAAGGGCAATATCGCTCTGGTTACCGCCAAAAAGCTGATCGTTTCCAGCCATGCCCATGAAAGTGTTTTGCCCCTCGTTGCCGTAGAGGTTGTCATTACCACTGCCGCCCGTGAGGCTGTCATCTCCATTGCTGCCGAAGCGGTTTATCGTTTCTTGTCGGAGAGAAGCATCAATGCGACTGTCGCCTACGTCTGCTCCAGCTAAATTGTTGAGACCCAGGATCTGGGCAAGCTCGGGCGCAAGCAGGAGATCGGCATCGGCGATCGTCAGCTCGTCGTCCTGCACAATTAGCCGACCCGGTGCGCTGATGTCAAAAAGAATCTCGATTCCCAAGTCATCGTCGAGACTGTCAGCGACAAAGAAACCGCTGTTGGTCGCGGTGATGCGATCGCCATCAAACCCAATCTCAAAATTCCCAATACTTAATCGCGCATCACCCCCGACCAAGAATTCAATCTCTCCGGTATGCTGAATGCTGCCGCCCAACGCTGCAAAAGGAACCGAATCAAACCGGAAGTCGGTGCTGTCTGCGATCTCAAACCCAAGCTGAAACTGATTGGAAAAAGGGGTAGCGGTGGGTGTTGTGTTTTGAATAATGAGTCCCGCCGTCTCAAGCAGGGAGAAGTCGAGAAAGAGACTGGTGGTTCCTTCTGCAACTGAAAACGTTCCCGACTGATTTTCGGGGTCTGGGATTGGAATGGCGTCGTCCTGCTCGATCTCGCGGCGATAGGTCGGCAGCAGGTCGCTGACCAGATTGGTGTTGGAGCGCCCGTTGAGCAGCTCCACATAGGTAATCTCTTCTAAGGGTGAGTACCAGAGATTAGAGCGAAACCCCAGGGTTTGGCCCCGGTGGACATACCAGAAGCGATCGCGTGATTCCAAGGTGCCAATACCCAAGCCGTAACTGTCATAATTGGGTGAGTCTACGGGCTGGGTATCGAGCATTTGGCTGAGGGTTTCTGGCTCTAGCAATGCACCATCGACGAGCAGCCCATCAAAAAGTCTGCGAGGTCTTCGGCATTAGAAATGATCGACCCGGCTGCACTGGCCCAGGAGAGGTTTGTAATGCTGAGATCGTCGAGAACACCATCGCGGTTGAAGTCCCAATAGCTGCTAATGTAGCCGCCGGGAATCTCTTCTTCACCAAAGACGAAGGTGTTGTCGAGGCCGAGGGGATTGAGGATGCGATCGCGAATTTCTTGCCCATAGCCATTGCCCGTAACTGACTCAATCACCTCCCCGGCCAGGATGTAATTGGTATTGGAATAGCGCCAGTCGGTGCCCGGTGCAAAAAAGGGCTCTACTCCGTTTACAAAACCCACCAGTTGCTCCGGCTCCCACTCCTGCAAAAACAGCGTTGGATTGGTGACCGCCCGAGCCGTAAAGATATCGAGATAGTCGGCGATGCCGCTGGTGTGGTTGAGGAGCTGTTTAATCGTGATTTCGCTGGCATTGGGAATGGGGTCGGTGAGGCTGGTGGTGAGCCAGGTGGTCAGGGTGTCATTGAGGGAGATTTGGCCGTTTTCGACGAGCTGCAGCAATGTTGCAGCAACAAAGGTTTTGGTGATGCTGCCAGCTTCAAAGCGATCGTCTGGCCGAAGCGGCCTATTCTCGGCCACATTGGCAACGCCGCTGGCTCCAAACCATTCTCCTTCTGGGGTGAGGATGGCCGCGACAGCTCCAGGGACTTCGGCGGGACGATTCGTGTCGAGGGCGGTTTGCAGGGCGCTGATCACGCGATCGGGGAGTTGCATGGCGGAATCTCTGGGGGATGAAAGAACGACAAAATAACAGGCTGTAACCTAACGGGCTGTAACCGGACAGATCATTAAGAAAGCTATGATGGGAGCCAATGGCAATCCCGTTCGAGGGACGCTCACCATGGTTTTGCGCCCCCCGAAGCTGAGCGGCAACGAGTATCAGCCGTCTGTGGACGAAGGGTGCTTTTACACGAAAACCATGGATGCGTTGCTGCTGAAGGTGCTGGCGGTTTGCCAGGTCACCATAGCCAGCAGGTCATCACCTTTGGAGATCTTCACGCCATCGGCACTATCTGCAAACGAAAGCCCGGAGCCGCCACCCGTGAATTGGGTTGCGCCAAGCTGGAAGTTCTTGACCGTGACGTAACCTTCCCCTGCGTTGAGGGCGATCGAGGCGGCTCCGGCTCCCAGCCAGACGGTGTCTAGGCCACTGCCTGCATCAATCAGATCACCGCCGCCGTTGGCGTAGATCGTATCGTTGCCGCTGCCGCCGAGAATGGTGTCGGCTTGGGAGCCGCCGTAGATCAGGTCATTACCATCGCCGCCAATCAGCGTATCCATGCCGCCGTTGCCGTAGAGGACATCATTGCCGCTGCCGCCCGTTAGAGTTTCCGATGCATCGCTGCCGAAGCGGGTCTGGGGGAGGGGCACTGGCGCATCCCCTAAGGTCGCCGTGAAGCGATAGGCACCGGGCTCAAATCTCGTGAAGATCCAGCCGCTGCCGCTACCCTGGACATTGGGGTCGTAGAAGGTGTTGCCCAAGACACTGACACCCGCATAGTAGGTGCCCGCCGCAGTGGCGGTGAACTGAAGATAGGTGTCGCCGTTGGCCTGGAATACTTCATTGGGTGCGGCATCGTTTTCGCTGATGGCCAGCTCAGTTCCTGCTGCATCAAAGATGCGCAGAATCGAGTCGAGTGTTGATTCTGCAACGCCTGCATTGCCTGTACCACCGCCATCAATATCAAGGGTGATGGTTTGGCCCGCCTCCAAGTTGAAGGCATACATATCCACATCTTCAGTGATATCCACTAAGTTGGCGTAGAACAACCGCTCGTCATCGGGAGCCTCTGGATTGAGCGTGATATCTGTGACTTCCAGGGTTGCCAGGGTCTCGTAAGTTCGGTTTGTGGCGCTGAGACCGGTGGCGATCGCCGTTGCGATCGTGTCGTTAAACTCATTCTCAGGGTTGTTAACCGGCTCTTCGCCACCGCCGCCATCACCGCCGCCATCACCAGGAATCACCACCGAGTTAGGATTGTCAGCAATGGTGAGCGCAACCGTACTGCTCCCCTGGGAAATGAGGTAACCCTGACCACCTGCAAGCCTGAACGTAACCGACTCGATGCCCTCCAGCGCTTGCGCTGGCGTGAGCTGCGGGTTGGTGGTTTCATCAAAGGCCGAAACCGTCAGCGTTGCCGTCTGCTCGGTCATGCGCAGGTAGAAGCCGCTGACATCGCCGTTGGGGAAAGGCGCGTCGGCCCCCGTAATCACGGCATCAAACACATTAAACTCGCTGATCACGCCTTCAGTTTCACTGTCAACATAGATCAAAATCCCTTCCGCAGGCGGTGCCTCGCTCAGGCTAAAGGTCAGCGTTGTGGTGTTGCCAGTGGATTCGATCAGCGCCGTTTCGCTCGCTGTAATGCTCACCGTCGGCGGGGTTGCCGAAATGGGAACATCGGCCAGGGTGTCATATATTGGCGTTGAGAAGCCCTGGGTATCTGCCTGATAGCCAGCGGCTGGAACCAGCGATAGTGACAGGGTTTCAGTGCCATCGGTCGGCACAGTTTCAGGGCTTTCTAAATTCAGGGTGAGGAAGGCTGAAGTTGCCGTCAGATTGATTTTCAGCCCGGTCGGCGCACCGGTTTCATCGTAGATGGCACCGAGAACCGTTAAGCCTCGGGCAAAACCGGCATTGAGGCGATCGCTCAAATCAACATTGCTATTGAGATAGACCTCGACGCCCTCTGCGGGAAACTCCCCTTCTGCCGAGAACTGCAACGTTAGAATCGAGCTCAGATCTGCCGCTTCATCCGCTGAGGCTACCGACTGAACCAGGGCATTGGCGACAATGGCATCGCCATCGAGCGTGCTGGGGATCGCGGTAAATGCAATGACAGGGCCAGTGCCATCACCCACCGGAATCACGGTGGGCTCAGCAATGATCTCTTGATTCAAAGCAAGGTTGAGCGTATATTCGCCGCTGCTGCCACCGCTGCCGCTGCCAACCACGTTTGGATCGTAAGGATCGGTGATAAAGTCCAGCTCACCGTTCGAGAACGTGCTGATACCAATGAAGTAGGTACCAGCGGTATTCGCTGTAAATTCTAGATAAGAATCAAAGCCAATCCTGTCGTTAAACCGCTCATCGGGGGCCGCAGCATCATCATTTTGAGCCAGCGCATTTCCTGCCGCATCGAACAATCGCACCAGCGTATCGGCCTCGGAGCCAAATTGTTGGGCATCGGTATCAATCCGCAAAACATCGCCCGCAGCCAGCTCCACAGAATACAGGTCCACATCTTCCGTTCGGTCCGTGCGCAGTGACAGATCAGAATCAAAGAAGTTACCCGAAATTCTGCCGTTGATCGTGAGGGTTGCATTGTCAGCCGTGAGCCCAGTGGCCTGGGCAGTAGCGATCGTATCGTTTTGCCCTGCTTCCTGAACTGGCGCAGCCGGAACCTGATCCAGGCTGTCTACAATTGTGAAGCTGCCCACATTTCCGCTGGCTGCAACCTGATAGCCATCGCCCGCTACCAAGGTAAAGGTAGCCGTTTCAAGACCTTCAGCCACTCCGTCATTGGCGACGGGTAGCTCAATCGTCGCGGTCTGTTCGGTGAGCAGAATATCAAACTCACCCAGTCGCACATCAGTGACGGTGACGCCACTGCTCAAGACCAAACCAGCGGTATCAAACTCACCCAGGCTGGGGGCTTGAACCGTGACGGTTAGTCCTCCGGCTGGGGGCGGCGCACTGAGGCTGAGTGTGTGAACCGAAGCCGTATTTTCTGTTTCAATTAGCACCTCAGGAGAGGCTGCATAACTCACCTGAATTTCAGCATTTGGGCCATCAGCAATTAACAGCGTACTGCGACTCGCATCTGCGGCAACGCTATAGCCAGCACCGGGTTGCAGCGTAAACGTCGCTGCCTCAATGCCTTCTTGCAGTTCATCGACCAACACCTCTAGGGTAATGCTGGCGATCGGCTCAGTAATCTTGAAATAGAAGCCGCCTGCTTGACCATCCGGTGCCGGGAACGCGCCCCCCTGCACCCGCGCATTGAACAAGTCAAAATCATTCAAAGCACCAAAGAAACCTCGATCAACGTAAACAACAATGCCCTCGGCTGGAATCTCGCCCTCCACAGCAAAGTTCAGCGTTGCCGTACCCAAGCCCTCAAAGATCGTTGAGCCCACGAAGCTCAGACTGACCTCTGGCAGCGAAGTTGCCACAGGCACTTGGTCGAGGCTGTCGTAGACCGTGACCGTCGCCTGCTCGGAGGAGGGCTGATAGCCTTCACCCGGCTCGACAAAGAAGCGGACCGATTGTGGCCCCGCTGCATCCAATCCCAAGCCCGTTGAGAAATTAACAACCATGTTGGTATTGTCGAGCCGCACCTGAATGCCCGTCGCCTTGCCGTCGTCACCATAGACCGCACCCAACACTTGGCCGCCAAAGGTGGTGGGTATAAAGTTTGAACCTTGGATAAATTGTGTGATGTCGGCGAGGTCTGTATTGATATTAACCACCAAGCCGCCCTCAGGAATTGGCGCATCTGCTTGCACAACCAGGCTCAGGATCGAACTGCCTGCCTCACCGGATTCGACCAAATGAGGCGTCACTAAGTTACCGTCGCCGTCGAAGGTGCCAGGAATGAGATCCACAGAAATGGTCGGTTGGCCGTCACCCACCGCGACAGTAAGAGCATAATCAAAGTTTCCAAGTTGGCTAATGCCTACAGAATGAATCGTCATGCGTCGAGACTCCATTTTTTATCAACTGTTTCAGCAATATCCGGCTCTGCTCTTCGAGCTGTTGCCCCAGCCCCCTACCAATGCAGCGAACTACGTGTTTGATTCCGTGGCGGTCAAAGAACCTCGATTTGAAATCGATGGCGTCTTTTTGCCCCCCGAGGGCGAGCCCCCCGGCACGATCTACTTTTGCGAGGTGCAGTTTCAAAAAGATGAGCGGCTCTACGAACGAGTCTTTGCCGAAGCATTGCTGTACTTTTACCGAAACCGCGATCGCTTCTATGACTGGCAAGCGGTTATGATTTATCCGACTCGTCAAATTGAGCAAAACGAGACCCACCCATACCGAAATCTGCTAGGCAGCGATCAGGTACAGCGCGTGTATCTCGACGAACTGGGTGACATTCGACAGTTGCCAGTGCCGCTAGCGCTGATGCTGCTGACCGCGATCGACCCCAAGCAGACAACCGCAGAGGCTCGATACCTGCTGTCAAGAAGCGATGCAGAAATACCGCAATTTTCAAGCCGGACGTTAGTGGACATGGTGACTACAATCATGGTGTATCGCTATGATGGACTTAGCCAAAGGGAGGTGGAAGAGATGCTAGGGATTACCTTGCGGGAGACCCAGGTTTACCGAGAAATCAAAGCGGAGGGCCGCGAGGAGGGCCGCGAGGAGGGCCGCGAGGAGGGCCGTGAGGAGGGCCGTGAGGAGGGCCGTGAGGTAGAGGCGCGATCGCTGATCTTGCGTCAACTCACTCGGCGGGTGGGTCAGCTACCTAAAGCGGTGCGCGATCGCATCAAGCCTCTAAAGCTAGAGACCCTGGAAGACCTGGGCGAGGCGCTGTTAGATTTTGCGGTGCTGGCAGATCTGCTGGCATGGTTAGACGAGGCAGAGGACGCGAAGGACGAAGCCACGGCAGACCCAGCAGCGCCGCAAGCCTAGGCCGATCAGAGAAACGTGAAACCCAACAGAGTGGGTGGGCTTTCGCCCTAGTTTTGTTGGGTTTCACTGCGTTTGATCCAACCTAGGCGGGCGGGCTAGGTGAGATTAGACCAGCGCCAGCGCCTGGACTGGATCAGAGACATCCGGCACCATGGCAAAGCTGCTCTCACCCAGCATCGAAGCATGGGTGTACTTCAAAATCGCCAGGGTTTCGCCGCTGCTGCTCACGCCCAGAACGGTGTCGAGCCCGTCTTGGGTGATGTTGAGATCTGCGTAGGTTAGCTCGCCCTCAACCAGGCCAATCCTGTCCATGTCCATCTGGAAGTCCATGATGGTGTCGGTACCGTCGCCGTTGCCAAAGACAAACAGGTCGCTACCGTGATTGCCATAGAGAATGTCGTCTCCGGTGACGCCCATAAGCACGTCATCGCCGCCACCAGCAAACAGCACGTCGTTGCCTGCGCCACCGCTGAGAACATCGCGACCTTCGTTGGCGTAGAGGGTGTCGTCACCATCGCCGCCAAAGGCCACGTCGCTGCTGTTGCCGCCAAAGAGCTGGTCGTTTCCGCCCAGACCCATGAGGACGTTTTGGCCTTCGTTGCCGTAGAGGTTGTCGTTACCACTGCCGCCGACGAGGTTGTCTGGGCCGTTGGTACCAAAGACATTGCCATTGCCGGTGATGACGCTGACCGGGTTGACCGGGGCCAGGTCAAACTGGATTGTATATTCACCAACGTTGATGCCGGAGTTGGGGAAGACCCGACCGCTGCCGCTGCCAGCAACGTTGGGGTCGTAGGCACGGTTGCTGAGCAGTGCAACACCTGCATAATAGGTACCCGCTTCGGTGGCGGTGAACTCAACGTAGGCATCGCGACCGGAGGTGAACAATTCGCCGGGGGCGGGTGCTTCGGTGTTGAGTACCAGTTCTTCGCCCGCTGCGTTGAAGATGCGCAGTTCGGTATCGACCCGCTGCTCACGATCGATCCCTTCAATGGTGTAGGAAATCGAATCCACATCAATTCGCACCGTATCGCCTGCCTGGGCCTGGAAGGCGTACATATCTACATCTTCCGTGGCATCGATCAGGTTGCGAGTGGCACGGGTGGAGTTGATCGCACCTTGCAGGGTGAAACTGGTGTTGAAGACACTCAGTCCCGTGTCCGTGGCATCGGCGATCGTGTCGTTGAACTCGGTCTCAACAGGGATGGCCGGTGCTGTACCACCGCCGCCGCCACCGTCGCCATCGGGCGGGGTAATGACCACAGAATCGGGGTTGTCCGCGATGGTGAGAGTCACAGCGCTGGCACCGGGCGCAACGGCATAGCCCACACCGGGCTGCACCGTGAAGGTGAATTCTTCAATTCCCTCTAGGGCATTGGCTGCCGGGATTTGAGGATTTGTCGTCTCATCAAAGGCCGCCAGCGTGATGGTCGCTGTCTGCTCCGTCATGTTGAAGAAGAAACCGCTGGCCCGGAAATTCGGCGAGGGGAAATCACCGCCCGTGATTTGGGCATTGAAGACATCAAACTCACCCAAGGCACCGCGTGCGCCACTGTCCAAATTGACCAGAACACCGCCCGCTGGAGGAGGTCCATCCAATGAGAATGTGAGGGTTGTGGTATTGCCAACCGATTCCACCAGGGCCGCTTCGCTGATGGAAACTCCCACGGTGGGGAGATTGGCGGCGGGGGGCACCGCTTCTAGGGTGTCATAGACCGTGGTCGAGAATTCGCGGGTTCCGACCCGATAGCCCGTGCTGGGCTCTAGGGTGAAGGTGACGGTTTCTGGGCCATCACTGGGGGCTTCAGCCGCATTGGCCAAGTTGAGGTTGAGAACAGCGTCGCTGCTGTTCAGCTTGACTCGCAACCCGATGGCTGCGCCGGTTGCATCGTAGACGGCACCGAGCACCTCCGCACCGCCGCCGGGGCTAAAGGGCGTGCTGGTGCTGAATACGGTGGAGAGATCAATGTTGCTCTTGAGAAAGACTTCGATGCCTTCGGCGGGAATAGCTCCCTCCGTGCTCAGACCCAGGGTTAGAATCGAAGCGGCTCGGTTTTCGACAAACTGCACCAGACTGCTGGCAATCAGATTGTCCTCGCGGCTGTAGGTCGCCGCAGAGGCCGTGAGCGAAACCTGGGGGCCAGTGCCGTCGCCTGCGGGAATGATTGTTTCAGATGCGGTGAAGGGCTGGTTCAGCGAAAGATTGAGCGTATAGGCTCCGGAACTGCGGCCCGTGCCGCTGCCAGCTTGATTGGGGTCGTAGGGAGCATTGCTCAGCGTGCCGTCATCCTGAACAAAGTCACTGAAGTTGCCATTGGGAAAGCTGCTAATGCCCACGTAGTAAGTGCCGGCTGCGGTGGCCGTAAATTCCGCGTAGGAATCCTGGCGTCCTGTGCTAAATGCTTCGTCGGGGGCGAAGTCATCTTCGCTCTGGGCCAGGAGATTACCCGCAGCATCAAATAGTTGAATAACGGTGTCAGGGCTTGCTGGGCTGGGCAGGAGCGATCGCGCATCGGTATCCATCCGCAGCACATCCCCCGCCGCCAATTCCACAGCGTAGAAATCGACATCTTCGGATTGATCGACCGCCGGATTGGTCTGCTGAGCCAGCGCCCCCGAAACACTGACCTGCTGATTCTCTGCACTCAGCCCCGTGGCAACTGCTGTGGCGATCGTGTCGTTGCTCTCGACATCTCTGGGCGGAGCCGCCACCGCCCCATCGCTCAGGGTGAAGGTTCCACCGCTGTTGCTTGCGCTCACTAAATAGCCCGAACCGGCCTCCAGCGTGAACACGGCGGTTTCGAGCCCCTCGGCCATGCCATCGTTGGCAATGGGCAGCTCGATAGTGGCGTTTTGCGCCGTAATCTTGAAATCAAAACCGCTGCCGTCAGCATTGACCCCCGCAATTTCGCCCCCGGTTACGGCAATCTGGGCGAGGTCAAAGTCGCCTAGATTTGTCGCACTCACCGACACCGTGATCCCCTCCGCCGGGGGCACCGTGCTCACCGCAAACTCATGCACCGACACCGTGCCCTCAGACTCCGCCAACACCGCCGGAGAGGTTCTGAGACTCACTAATGGCACTGAATCAGCATTGTCCGCAATGGTATAGCTCACCGCCGCCGCTGCGCTGTCGATGGCATAACCTGGCCCCTCGATCAGCGAGAATGTAAAGCCCTCAACCCCCTCTAGAGCAGCCTCCGGAGGAATTTGGTCATTGGTACTCTCATCGTTGACCGGTACCGTGATCGTGGCCCCGTTTTCGAGAATCGTGAAGTAAAACCCGCTGATGGCAAAGTTCGGCGACGGCAGCAGGCCGCCACTGATTTCACCGCCAAACACATTAAACTCCCCGACCGCAGCCCGCACGCCGCTGTCCACATAGACCAGCACGCCGCCCTCGGGAATTGCACCGTCAACATTAAAGGTCAAGGTCAGCTCGGTGCCTTCGCTCTCGACCAACGCGGTGTTGTCAATGCTCAGACCCACGGTGGGCGTCGAGGTCGGTGCCGGCACATCGGCCAGGGTGTCGTAGAACGTGACGACCGAAGACTGGGCCGCCGCATCGACGCTGTAGCCCGCACCGCTTGCAAGACTAAAGTTGAGGGTCTCAGGGCCATCGGTTTCGGCGGTTTCGGTTTGGGCCGCTGTCAGCGAAAACAGCGCGTTGGGGCTGGTGAGCAAGACTCTGATTCCCGTGGGAGTCATGCCATCCTCGGCATAGACCGCACCCATCACTTTACCGCCGCCGCCAAAGGGCGATCGCCCCAGGTTGCTGAAATAATCCGCAAAGTTGGCATCGACGTTGACTAAAACTTCCAGTCCATCGTCCGGAAGGGTGCCTTCTACCTGGAAGATAAAGTTGACGAGGCTCGCGCCGGGCTGTTCGCCCAGGAACTCAACCACTTCGGGGGAGAGGATGCGATCGCGGTTCTCATCGCGAGTTCCATCAAAAGTGCCCAAAACTGTCTGAAATGATACAATTGGCGTAGACATTGTTGTTTAAGTTACCTTCAGTAACCAATAATGATGTTGAGGCACTGGTTCTGTATCCATGGAGGTGCTGCTACACCCCATGGATCAGTGTCGTAGGGAAAGCTGTGTTGAGATGGCTAGACCGCGACAGAAATAGGTCACGTCAACATCAAAGAGCGTCTGCAAAAAAAGAATTCACAGATGCGCAGTCAACAAGGCAAAGCCCGTCTGTTCACGACTTGATGCAATGGGTATCAGGCTATCCTGAATATCCCTGAGTCTCCTTCACCTGGCAATGCGTCCACTCAGACTGCTGCTCTAAGCTAGAACAACCAGAAGTCAGTGAGAAATCAGACTTGAGGGCTAATCTCACATCGATTCCTTATTGAAATGAAATCTCAATAAGGAATGAACAAATATTACCATCGCCTTCTCCTCAAAGACTCTATATAAATATAAAGACTTGATGAAGTGAGTAGCTTTTTCCGGATATACTCGAGCCGGATGTGGCTCTGCCCCAGCGCAGACTCCAGCACATGCTGATGGGTGCTCATCGGACTAGGTTCGGCAGCCTCATCCTTCGCCTTGTGATGGCTGAGGCTGAAATCCGTTGTATCTTGCACTACCAGCTGTCCTTCTTACACGAGCTGGAGCAATGTTGTAGCTAGGAAGGTTTTTGGGTAGTCCTATTTAGGTAAGGATAGCCCCAACCCCGTGTAGGCAAAGCTTTCAGCGCTTAGAGTAAACTTTATAGACTTGAAGTATCCTGGATTTTCTCACGGTTTTACAGCTACAAAGCCAAGATATTCACGAAATAGTAGGTACTCTGGGCCATTTCATCGGCAGATACTTTTACCCTCTTCCAGAGGGTAAGAAATTGGTGAAATCGATGTTAGCAAAGGGTTTCAGCTGTCCTTACCTTTGGAGCACTACCCCCTTGAAATTTAACCAGGCCGATGACCTAGAAACCTGGCTTCACCAGTCCATATCCTCATCTTCGGCAGCACGGGGAGCAGGAGCGGGGTGAATTTCGTAGGGAGAAACGGTTTGTGGAGAACTGGGAGCCGTTTTTTGCGGGCAGTTGTTTTATGCTCGCCCCCCAAGCCCCCAGGCAACAACTCCAACTGCTGTTTCGCCACCACCGGCTCCACCGGCCTCACCTGATGCCGCCGCCGTTGCGACACCTGTTCCTCCACAGTGTCCTCTGCAACCACCTCGTACAAAATCGCTCGTTTCCCCGGCTTCGCCCCCTTGCGCAAAATTCGCCCGAGACGCTGGATAAACTGCCGCGTCGAGCCCGTACCGGCTAGGAAAATAGCGATCGCCGCATCTGGCACATCCACCCCCTCATCCAACACATTCGCCACTACCAGGGTTTTGTACTCCCCCGCTTTGAACTTTTGGAGAATTTCATGGCGCTCTTTGACCGGGGTTTGGTGGGTAATCGCGGGAATGAGAAATCCCAGAGAAATGCGATATACCGTGGCGTTGTCGTTGGTAAAAATCAGTGTATTTTCAGGGTAATGTTCAGCGAGCAGCGCTTCAAGCAGTTTGAATTTGGCTGTGTTCCCGAGGGCGATCGCCTTAGCCTCATGGTGGGCCAGCATTGCCTTGCGGCCTTCGGGCGATCGCGCACTGGCCTGGATAAACTGCTGCCAGCCATTGACGCTGCCAAAGTAGATATTGGCGCTTTTGAGAAAGGCATTACGCTGGGCAATCAGTTGGTTATAGCGATCGCGCTCCGCCTGGGTTAAGGCCACCTTGATTTGCCGCACTTCATAATCAGCTAGGGTCTGCCCCGACAACTCCTCTGCCGTTTTACGATAGACCTCTTGGCCAATCAACTTCGCTAAATCTTCGTGACGACCGTCGCTGCGCTCGGGGGTGGCACTCAGACCGAGGCGGTAGGGAGCAATGCTATATTCGGCAATCACGCGGCTAAAATCGCTGGGCAAATGGTGGCATTCATCAAAGATCAAAAAAGCATACTGGTCACCCAGGGTTTCGGCATGAATCGCAGCACTGTCGTAGGTGGCGACAAGAATGGGAGTGCGATCGCGCGATCCGCCGCCCAGCAAGCCCACCCTTACCCCCGGAAATGATTTCTCCAGTTGTGCATACCATTGATGCATCAGGTCGAGAGTGGGCACCACGATCAGGGTCGAGCGAGGCGTGGAGGCCATAGCAAGCTGAGCCAGGTAGGACTTACCAGAACCAGTTGGCAAGACAACAACACCTTGGCGATCGGCCTTTTTCCAGGCCAGTAGCGCCTCGGATTGGTGGGGAAAGGGGTTAATCTCGATCGCGGTTTTGAAATCTAGGGGCTCGAATTGACCGGCTTTGTCTTCAAAACGGTATGGGCAGCTCGCAAGGTTTCGACCAGCTCTCGGTAGCGACGGGCAGGGACACGAAATTTTTCGATGCGATCGTCCCACTCGACAAATTCGACCCAGGCATTGCCCCGAGGAGGCGGATGTAGGATCAAGGTGCCGCGATCGAAACTGAGCGTGGGCGGGCGAGGCATGGCAAATACGGGGGCCGAAACCTGAGTAATAGGTCTATCCTATAGCTCTATCTGAGTGAAGTGATGAGGATTGGAGAAACCCATTGCAGATGGTGAGTCCTAATATTGTGAGTCCTACCGTGAAGTTCCCATGGCTCCGGCTATTGAAACCCCGATTGAAACCCCGATTGAAACCTTCCACTGGCCCACTGACGCTAGAGCGCCAGTTGATCAAAATTCGCGACTTGCCCCTGCAATTGCGGGGGCTCAGAATTATCCAGCTTTCGGATTTTCATTTTGACGGCATTGGACTCTCCCCAAGGCAGCTGCAGCAGGCGATCGCTCTCGCCAATGCCCAATCCCCCGACCTCATTTGCCTGACGGGCGATTATGTCACCGATGATCCGCAACCCGTCCATCACCTCGCACCGGCCCTGAAGCAACTGCGCAGCACCTACGGCACCTACGCCGTCCTAGGCAACCACGACCTCGGCCAGCGCGGTTCGCGCCAGGTGATAACCGAGGCTCTGACCCAAGCAGGCGTTCGGGTGTTGTGGAACGAGATTGTTTATCCCTTTAGGTCAAAGCCGGATGGCAACGCGGTGACTAGACCAGACCAGACGCAACCAGACCAGACGCAACCAGATTTTGCGCTAGTAGGACTGGCAGATATGCGATCGCGCTCCTTTCTCCCCGCGACGGTATTCGCAGCACTCGGCCCAGCCATCCCCCGCCTGGTTCTGAGCCACAACCCGGACAGCGCCGAGATTTTGCAGCAGTGGCGAGTAGACTTACAGCTCTCGGGTCACAGCCATGGGGGGCAAATTTGCTTGCCGGGGGGTGAACCGGTGCTGGGGCTGCTGGCTCCCTGGGTCGAGCAGTTGCCATGGCGATTCAAGCGGAGATTGCGATCGCTCACGCGCATCGTCCAGCATTGGGAATGGGCCGCTGGGCTGCACGAAGTCGGCGACAATCTGCTCTATGTTAATCGTGGTTTGGGGACGTACTTGCCAGGGCGATTGTTCTGTCCGCCGGAGGTGACGTTGATTACGTTGGCTTAACTCAGATCTGGTAGTTGAGGCGATGGACTGGTGCTTCATCAAAAGAACATCGTCCAGTCATATCTAAGATTGAGACTTTGCGATCGTGACCAAAAAATTGTATTTTCGGAAATCCCCATCCAAATACTCTAGCAGATGCGTTCAACGGAAAACTCAATGGGTGTACTCGGAATTACGATCGCTACTGCGACGGTAATGACTCTTTTTTTGCTCGATTTATTCAAAGTGGAACCCAAGCCGAGCCCCGAAGAAGCCTTGGGCAAAGCCCTCGGAAAATACCTCGAAGCCGGGATCAAAGTTCGGCTCGAAGATAACAAAAAAGAGAAGGGCTGAGCGATCGCGCCCGCCTTGTGGGAGCAAACGCGGTTCGCCCCTACGACAATGATGCTAGTAGACTAGGGCGTAAGTTTGGCTGCCCTCACCCCAACCCCTCTCCCAGGGCGGGAGAGGGGCTTCGATCCGGCTCCCCTTCTCCCATCAAGGGAGAAGGGGCTGGGGGATGGGGGTGGCTTAGGCTAGTTCGAAAACTTCTGCCTAATATGAAAAAATTCTGTACTTCTAGGCAAAGAAACAATCAGTAAACTGTCACCTATGGGAATAAACCTTGGTCAAAGCAGGGCAATCTGAAAGCTAGCGCTCTAGGAGCTTCGCCCATGGCCCCGGCACCCGATCGCACCCTTTCCATCCAAATCACAACCTCTGCGACCAACCCAGCCCTACTCACCGGATTGCAGACCCTGCTGCGGTTAGAGTTGATTAGCGATCGCCAAATCAAACAAATCGCCAGCCAGCATCTGCAATGTCGGCTGCCGATCCAGTACTGGAGCTTGTGCCAGCAGATTTTGGGCCAGAACTCGTCCAGGATCCACTGGCAAGCGGATGGATGACGCCCTCCCGTCAGCCCATCACTTCCCCCATCACTTCCCCCATCACTTCCCCGCTGGCCCAGAGCGCCCCCGATCCTTCTTCCCCGCAGGTCATCTCGGTAGGCCCGCGCTGGTTTCAATCCTTCATGGACGAACTCAGCGTCTTGTGGCTGCTATTTTTGGGGGTTTTCTTAGTCGTGATCTCCTCGGCGGTCTTGGCGGCGAGCCAGTGGCAAAATTTTTCGGCGGTGGGGCAATATTCCATTCTGTTGGTTTACACGCTCGCCTTCTGGGGCGCTGGGCGCTGGGCCAGTCGCCAGCCGAATTTGCACCTGACCTCACGCATGTTGCAGCGGGTGACGCTGATGTTGGTGCCGATTAATTTTTGGGCGATGGATGGTTTTGCGCTGTGGCGGTTGCCGCTGGGCTGGGGGGTGGGCCTGGTCAGTGCGATCGCCCTCACCCTGGTTCTCCTCAATCTGCTGCGCCCTCGCCTCGATCGCGCCGCGGCACCGAAACAAATTGCAATCACAACGGTGGCCCTAAGCTGGCTCCACTGGGGTTGGGCAATCGCCATTTTGCCTTTACTGGCCAGTTATATTGGCATGATTGGGGCGGCGATCGCGATTCTCTATGGGGATGAACCGGTTCGTTCCCAGCCTGAGGCTCATTCTGAGGTCAAGGCCATCACAATTCCTCCCACGACATTAATTTGTCTGTTCGGGGCCTTGCTTTTGGTCGGACGGGCGATTCTTGTGGCTCAGGTGCCGCTGGCCCAGTTCGGTCTAGCCTTTGGCCTTTGTGGGGCGGTGTTGGTTTGGCGATCGCGCAGCGCGTCAGCGTCTGGCTTCTGGGTTGGCACCGGCGGTGGGCTGGTGGCCCTGGGCTGGCTGGTGGCCCTACAACTCGATCCGCCTTGGCAGTCACTGACGGTGAGTCTGTTGGCGTTGGGGATGTTGGCCGCGCGGCTGCAGCGATCGCAGCGCCCTGCTGATCTGGCAGCAATTTTCTTGATTGGCCTCCAAAGTCTTTGGCTAGCGCGACGGTTTGTACCGCTGGAATTACGGACTGTCCTGGTCGATCGAGTGGCAGCCGTGGCGGGCTCGAGTGGCATGCCGTTTGCGGTTGTAGGAATAACTATTTTTCCCTATCTGCTGCTGTTTTTGGTGTGGAGCGAACGCTTCCGACGGCGCAACCAACCGGAATTATCCCAGCAAGCTGATTTTCTCTGTTTGGCGCTGGGGGCTGGACTCACGGTATTTAGCATGGGCAATCCGCTGATGCGATCGCTCAATCTCACGTTCTCGGCGCTCACGCTCGGCTGGGTGTTAGGCCACCGGAATCTGAGTGCTCACCGTTGGCCCTACCTCACCCAGGCCCTATTCTGGGGCGCGATCTTCAGCTGGGTTCGGGTTGGGCAACCCCACCTGCGCCTTCAGCACTGGCTAACGCTAACACTGGTCGGCATGCTCGTGGAATGGGGGCTGAGTTTGTGGGGGTGGAGCGATTCTTCGGAGCTTGGCAAAGCCAATCGCGCCATCAGTTGGCGGCGTAGCGCTTGGCACACCGGCCTAGGCCTTGCGGTCTTGAGCTATGGGTTTTGCTTGATCCAGGCAGCCAGCGCTTTCCTAGGGTTTAGTCTGGCCAATTGGAGTATTGCTGGGGGGTTAATTCCTTTAGCCTTGATGGCTCTAGTACAACACCCCCGCTGTGTGGACACCGGTTCAGTGCGGTGGGTTGGGATTGCGTCTCTGTTCGGGGTACAACTCTTGATGCTCCCATTCCCCAGCTATCGGATTGCAGGTCTGGGTTTGGCGACGCTGCTGATGGGGTGGCACAGCCGTCTGGGGCCGACGCAACTCACCGCAGGATTTACCGTGGGGTTTGGGGTTGTGTTTAGCGCTGTGCTGGCCTTTCGGGGGCAACCGGAACTAGGCAGCCTGGATCAATGGGGATTGGTGGCGGCGGCGATCGCCCTACTCCTGTGGTGCATCTGGGCGTACCTACGCCGAGCAGCCTTACCCTTTCAATCGCTTTATGCCGAGGCCAGCAATGGTTGGGCGATCGCGCTCTTTCTCCCCGTCCTCTTGATGCTCTCGATCGACACCCTTCGTTTCTATTGGGATGCCTACAGCCACTTGACGCTGGTGACGAGCCTGGGAAGCCACGCTATCGCCGGTGACATTGCCGCACCTCGAAGTTGGACCATAGCGACAGCACTCTTGGCCATGCTGTCGATGGGGCTGTGTCTGGGTCTAGGTCGAAACTTGGCGGCTGCATTGGGTTTGGCCATTGCGACAGAGCTTTTTCTGGGCCTAGGTTTAGGGCGCTTGGGTGTCGATTCATCCCTCAGTTTAGCGGAGACCATACGGGGATTGGCGATCTCCAATTTAGGACTAGCGTTGCTCGTTCAACAAATGGGACGTTGGCAACCGTTAACATCAGGGAAAGCGGCAATAAACGCGGGTGAACAGCCCGTCATACCGATGGGGTTGGCTGGGATCTCGATCGCCTACGCCAGCTGGGCAGGCTGTCTAGGGCATTGGCCTTTTACCGCTTGGACGGGCATGTTGACCTTGGCCGCCGCGATCGTCGTCCTCAGGGTCAGCCGTCGTCAAACATCGCTCCAGCCCATGGCTTATCTCGCACTCTTGGGTCTATCTTTAGGGGCCTATGAACTGTTGATTTATCAACTCATGCAAGCCAGTGGCGGCAATGGCAGCGACGGCGTGGTGGCGTTGGCTTTACTGGGGGCGATGCTGGCCTGGGGCGATCGCCTACTGGCTCGCTGGCTCATTCCCAGCCTACGGCTTAACCCCCAAGGCTTTCGGCAATTGACCCACGCCCACTGGGGCCTGGGCAGCCTTCTGGCCCTCACGGCTCTACTCGGGGGCGACTTTAGCCGTCCTGGCGAGCTGCTGTGGATGCTGACCCTGGGGCTACTGAGTGCCTACGCACTGGGCCAAAATCGAGATCAAGCTGCGGGCTGGGCAGACCTGGGCTTGGTGCAAGGGCTAGCGACGCTGGGGTATGGCCTGCATTTGGTATTTCCTTGGCCGCTGTTGTTGGGTGGGTCAGCGGCGATCGCCTGTTTCTTGGCCGCCCTGCTCCAGCGCTTTCCCTGGCAAAGTCTCGGCTGGTCTCCCCGGCCCGGCCAGCGCTGGGCCACGCTCTTGCCCGTCATTATGGTTGTGCTGACAGCCTGGGAGATCACGATTCAGTCTTTACTGATCGTCGCTGTTTTTTATGCAGGTCTGGCCGCTGGTCTGATGGGACGTCGTTCCGTCCGTCTGAGCTACATCAGTCTGGGGTTACTCGATTGGGTACTGCTCAGACTGTTTGACCAATACCAACTCACCGATGGTCTTTGGTACGCCGGTTTGCTGGGGGCAACCCTACTGTTTGTCGCCCAAATCGATCCTGAATTAGGCACGAGACCTCGTCAGGAAAGCCGCCACTGGCTGCGCTGCTTGGGTAGCGGCATTGTTTGCTTTACAGCCCCATACCAGGGCCAAGTTGGAATTGGCCCTTGGGTTGGCTTCGGGGCAGGTCTGGTGGCGATCGCCCTCAGCTTCGGCTTCATTCTCGCCGGTATCACGCTACGTGTTCGTGCCTTTCTCTATGTTGGCACAACTGCTTTTGTGATTCAGGTGCTATTACAAGTTTGGCAGTTTGTCCAGGACGAGTCGCTACTGCTTTGGGCCATCGGTATTGTTCTGGGAATGGTACTCATTTGGATTGCAGCGACATTTGAGGCGCGACGATCGCAGGTGATCACCGTGATCAACCACTGGGTCACCAGTCTAGAGTCTTGGCAATAATCATGGCATGCAAGAATCATGGCACGCAAGTATATTCCGCGCTCCATGCAGAATCCATACACGCATCTCAATTCGTCTGAGGGTCGAGAAAAAACCAACCTCTACCCTTTTTGGCCTCTCGGGCCTCGCGCCAAGCCGATCGCATCCGACCAAAATTCAGCGCAAACTCCTCGCGCCCCAGCAAACTTCCCTCAACCTCTTCTTCCCAGGAGGCAGAGAGCACACCATAACTAAGGCCAACCACACCCAGACCAAAAAACAGCAGACTCACTGCCACGACAAACTCATTCGGGAACTCAAAAGCACCACGTTTAATCAGCCAGTAAGCGACAAAAAACGTCGCGACGCCCAAAAACGAAGGCACGCCCGAAAGCACCACCATTCGCCGCAACATCCGTTTGCCAACAATGTCGGGAATGCGGGTTTCTTCTAGGGTCGGCTTGCGATCGCCCCGAACTCCATCCGAAGACTTACGCTTGAGCGCTTTATCCTCGGGGCTCAGGCGTCGGGGTTCTGGTTTCTGGGCAGGTTTTGCCGCAGTCGCATCCTTTTTTTGCGTCCCTTGCTCGGCTCAAAGGGCAAACGCTCTGCGCCATCTGCACTGCCGCCCTTCGATGAGCCTACTGATTCGTTTTTTGGGTTTGTTGCCATACCAGTGAACTGCTAATGTCAGGCACGAGGGCTCGAGGAAAACAAGTTTCAGTCACAAATCATGCGACTCGAGCACGAACAACTGCGGGGCCTAACCGCGAATGCCTAACTTTTGGATCAGCTCGCGGTAGCGGTTCATGTCTTGTTGCTGAATATAACCCAACAGACGCTTGCGGCGGCCAATCATTTTCAGCAAACCCTGGCGGGAAGCGTAGTCTTTTTTGTTGCTTTGCAGGTGCTCACTCAATTGACGAATGCGCTGGGACAGCATTGCCACCTGCAAATCGGCAGACCCCGTGTCCGTCTCATGGACCTGGTGTGCGCTCATTATTTCCTGCTTTTGCTGTTGATTAAGGGCCATATCTAAACGCCTAGTTCAAGAAGTCACAATCGCTAATCGTAGCATAGATTTTGGCGCGATCGCCTATTGCGCTGTTATTTCTGGGCCAGGCGCAGGCGCTAGGGCTGGGTCGGCAGCGGGCGCAGCAACGGACTCAACAGGGGCGGCGGGCTCAGCGGGGGAAACCAACTCGGGCGGGGGTGTTGCGTCAACCGGCGGAGCAACCTCGACGACGGGGGATGCGGGCGGCGGTTCTGGCTGGCTGGCCGGCTGGCCAGCCGCAGCACGGCGGGGTTCGTCAATCACGGGTAGTGGGGCAGGCGGGGGTTC
>JAAUOP010000183.1 GCA_012034805.1 Synechococcales cyanobacterium CRU_2_2
CGTGTATAGTGCCTGTAGACATTCTAGTCAGCGTCTGCAGACACTATACACTAGGCCCTGAGAGGTTAACCTTGAACGCAGTGCAAGTAAAACGAGTGGTTGAGACTGTCGCTGAGTTCCCCGGACTGGGGGAGCGAATCAAGTCAGCTAGAGAGGCTGACGCGCGATCGCTTAGTCAGATTTGCAGAGAGACTGGGATCAGCCGTTCTTACTGGTACCAGCTGGAGGGCGAAGACCTGAGGTCGCCCGCGACAGAAGAGATTATCCGCAAGGTTGAAAGCGCGCTGGGGGTTGACCTGGGTGTCGCCTTTGATTGATTGACTTTTGTCCATCAGAGCATTCAGGCTACAGCCCGTTGAAGGCGTTTGATCTCATTACCGGCTTCGGCCAGTGCCTCAGGCAGTCCGTCGAAGTTGCGAGCTTCAATGTCCTGCATTTTTTGCACGCGATCGACGAAGTTGAACAACTTGTTCATCGCCAACCCGGAGCGATTCAGTTTCAGGAACGCCTTGTCCATGGCCTCTAGAGCCTGTTCGGACGGCAAACGGCCCTCCGCACCAAAAGACGCTGGGACAGTCTCCAAAGCCTGCTCCACGGGGACAGCCCACCCTCCGAGAATGGGTGAACCCGACACAGCGCCTCGGTAATAGTCATTGGCCATTCGTTTACCCTCTCGGGCGATCGCAGCTTAGCGCCGCAATTGTGTTTGTTAGGTGGACTTTGTACCTTGGCTTTGCCTCTGAGTTGCCAGAATTAATCCAGCATCCCTTCCCGGTGCGTTTTACGTAGCGGGGCAAGAGGCCTTTTTTTATCCTTTGCCGCAGCGCTCCCTCGGACTTGAGACCCAGAAGCGGGTAAGCCTGCCCTAGAGAAAGCCACTCGCCGCGAACTGCTGGGCGATCGCCTTTGAGTGACTTGATCTCCAGTGCCAGCTGCTCAACCAGTGTGGCCAATCGGGCAACTTCCTCGATTAGTTGTTCACTCATCATTGACCTCGCTCCATGTAAACGGCTTCGATCTTGGCCCTGGCAAATCCAAGGGCCTGGGCAGCCCGTACGTACTGGATTAGCGTCTGGGGGAAGCTCGACGGGCAGCGCGCCCATCGAACCATGTCAACCAAGCAGTCTTGGCTCGCTCTAGGCCCTGCCCCCTCCGCAGAAGTTAACCAAGCCCACTCCCACAAGCAGCTGTCCGGGGAGGTCTTGAAGTCAAGCAAAATCGCATGATCGAGCAGCATATTCAAAATCTCCAGGAGGCTCGTCAGAATTAGGTCTCTGTCGGATTCGTCCTCCGCTACTGATGGCAGGCGTAAAACTTCCGCTGCCAGCCTTGGAGCTAACGAATTTTGCTGAGTTTCGCGGCGTGAATCTACTAGCGACAAAAATTTTTCCGTCGTGTCAGCCATTTTTTTGTTACTCCTTAAGCGTCTAAGGCGGTAGCTTGGACAGCGCCCATCGCGCAGTCCCTACAAGCTCGATGCCGGTGGACCGTGCGTGTCTCCGCTGACTTCCTGGCCAAGAGCCAAAGGCCAAAACTCCCCGGCCCGCAGAAAAGACATGCCGGGGAAAAGTATTGAGGTTGAGCGTATGGGGAACTTGTCGATCGCAGTAGACCCGGCTCCCAGCCCTCAATCATCGCTCACTGATTGGCTTTAGGGTCTTACTACAATCACGGTTTGTTGTTGTTGGGATCTAAAACCCAACGCTTTTTTCTTGCACTCCTCACAGTTAACCAATGTAATGGCGGGCAGTCCCACCGCCGTCACTAAGTCGCCCCAAAATGGGGAGAGGCCGCAAACCGTGCTAATCCCGTCCGGTGCAGTTAGGTGGACGACCCTAGAAGACTCTTTACTCAAAACCTTTTGCCTCCATGTTTGTGCGATCGCCCTTTGTTGTACTCGTGCTTAGCGGCGATCGCTCCGCCAATATCGATCCCCCTTGATGCCGCAAAGTCAAAAACGCGGAGGGCAATACCTGCCAACTCAAAGGCAAGTTCAGAAAAACCTGGGATTTTCTCCGACGGCTTATCGATATCGCTCTTTGCCGCCTGAAACGCTTCAGACACTTCCGAGTGGATTAACGCCAGGATCGTTGCGACGTGGGCCTTGTCGCCAGTCACCGACGACCAAGAAGTGGCGACCGTCGCCAGGTTGTCCAGGTCGGCGCGTGAAATCCTGACAGGGACTCCCTTCCTCCTCATCTCCAAAACGTGACTCAGATAGCCATGCATGGCCGCAATATCCTGACCGCCATCGCGCGGGCCATCCCACCACCCTTTCTCCTTAGTGAGCTTGTGAACTTCTTGCGCGAATTCAGTCACTTCTTTCATGCTTTTCTCCTTTTTGGTTGTTTGTCTTAAGGGTGGAGCCACTGGGACAAAGCCCGGATCAAAGATGTGGCGCAACGGTTCGACCGCGCCCTGCAGGGCGATCGCCTCTCTTTCGATCTCCAGCAACGCTTCTCTGCGCTCGATCTGGCTCTCCATCTCTCGTTGCCTCTGCGACTGGCTGGGCGGGCGTAGTGTTAAGCAAGGCGATCGCCTCCCTGTGCTACAAACCATTCGCCAATACTGGAAATAACAAATCTCTCTGTGTAAGGGGCAATATGGGGCACGGTATCTGTCTCTTTTATTTTGTAAGTAGGAAACTCCCCCATTGCGATGAGCAAGTCCCTTGCTACTGAGAGTGGCCAATGCTTTTTTGATGGCAGACAAGTTGGCCTGCTTGCGGTACAGGTGATAGATTTCGGTCGCAGACTTCGGGTGTCTAGAGAGTAGCGGGAGGATCTGTGGGGCAAGCTCCGCCGCGCGCTGGTAGGCTTGCTCTGTCCATTCTTTCTTTCTTCTGCATGATTCCATTTCTTGTTCCTTCTTTTGGATTACTGTTGCTGCTTCAAAAAAGTGACTGCTGCCCTTCAATTGGTTCAAGTTTGTCCCTGGAATGTCGCGACCTCGCACGAGAAAACAACACAAAATGTTCTGGCTTTGCTTGGCCCTTTTGGATCAACACCAAAACTCTGTCGCGATCGCCCGCTCCTTTTGCCAGGACTTGCAAGCCATGGTCGCGCGTGACATGGGTAGCGATCGCGGAGCAATTGCCAAAACTCTGTTTTCACAGGGGCCCGGCGCTGGCAAGCCTCGACCAACAACTCTTGGACAATCAACCTGGCTGAGTCTTGCCAAGAACACTCACGCATTGCTAATCTCCACGTCGTCAACCCACGCCAGCACGCTATTGGCACTTTCGCGCGCAGCAGCGATCTTGGCCAAAAGCTCGCCCGTCACTGAATAGGTTTTTCCAAGGTCGATCCCTGAGTATGGTGGGCCTGGCTCCCATTCAGCCTCTGCGCCAGCGATCGCCACTAAGGCGTCATTTAGCAAAAAACAGATCTCCTCAAGAGATTCCTCGTAATGCCTGATCGTCTCTTCCTTCGTTAGTCGTGTCATCGTTTTCTCTCCTAAGTTGTACTTGCAATAATCGTCAAAACTCGCAGTCTTCTTGGGCAAGGCTTTCGAGTTTTTGCTGAAACGACTTTGCTATCGCCGCAAAGTCCTTGGGCTTAACTAGCCGATCCATCAACTGAGGCCATGTCCTGCCCTTGGCCCGAGCCGCCAGCTCCGTGGCTGGGACAATCTCGTAGCGCCAGCGCCCTGGGCTGCCCCGAATCGCTGTGATCCCCAGCCAACCAAGGTGGACTGCGGCAGCCTCTAGCCACGACAAGGCAGGTTCACAATCCCCCCCCCACTCCACGACAGGGCACTCTGGCGCAGGAGCGCCGAGATATGGGGCGATCGAAATGTACTCAGGCTCAGCAGCCGGCAGCGTCGCTGTCGGCGTCACGAGCGGACTATTCGTCTCGCGCAAAGAATCGCCAAATGCCATTAGCGGAGCCCTCCCGCAAGATTGCGAACGCGAGAGAACTGAGGCTCAAACAAAAGCTTGCTTACCCCTGGGCTACCCTCTCTTACCTTCGCCGCGTTTATCTCAATGATGTTTCGATCGCGGGTCTCTGGGTTGTAATACTCGTCTCGATAAAGTAGCCAGACGTTGTCAGCGTCTTGCTCCAATCGCCCGCTATACCGGAGGTGAGCCATAGACGGACGCTTATCATTTTGCCCCTCTGGGCCTCGACTCAATTGGCAGAGGGCAATCACTGGCACCGTCGTTTTTCGGGACAACGTTTGAACCATCGCAGAAGAGGCACCAACTTGCTCTGTTCCGTCACCCAGTAGATGCAAATGGTCGACAATTATGCACCCAGGGGCGGCTTCCACCTCTGGCAACTTGGCCAAAATTTTAGAGTACAAATCGGACGCCGAACTAACTTGGCCGGGCTCTAAAAAATGCAGATTTGGAGTCGCTTTGACCCATGCCAACATGAGCCCCTCAATCTGGCTTTGCTCTTGAGTAGACAAGCTCCCACTCTTGATTTTCTGCTGCTCGATGCCCGAGTGGGCAGAAAGCCACCTCCTCATAATTTGCTTGGCGCTCATCTCAAGGCTCACGAACACGACGCCTCGCCCGTCAAGGGCCATGTTGATCGCGATGTTTGCGGCGATCGCCGACTTGCCCATGCCGGGCCGCCCAGCGATGATCGTCAGGGTTTTCTCCTCCAGGGGCGATCGACGGTCAAGATCTATCAGCCCGGTCGGGATACCAGCCGGCTTGGTGCCTTCCAAAATCTGTTGAAGGTCATCGGCAAATTCCAAGGCCATAGCGGCAAGATCTTTCCAGTTGCCAGAGAGACACCCAGACAGGCCACCAAGGATCTCGTGAGCCCTGGTTAACAACTCCTGATTACTACCCTCCTCCCAAGCTAGTTGGGAGATTTCGCTGCCCAGGGTAATCAAGCGGCGGCGCAACCACTTCGTGTAAATCAGCTCAGCGAAAAGATCTACGTTCGCTGAGCTGGTTACGCTATCCACGAGACGGGCGAGACCGCCCTGCCCCCCTGCCGCCTCAAGCTTGCCGCTATCGGCCAAGGCGCTCGCCACCAGAGTCAAATCTGTTGGCTTCCCCCGGCGACGAGGTGCAGCATCGCTCGGAAAATTTCGCGGTGCTGGCCCATGTAAAAAAACTCAGGGGCCAGCTCCTGAACTCGGGCGATCGCGCTCGGGTCGAGCAACAACGCCCCAAGCAGAGCTACTTCGGTCTCGACTGACTGCGGAGGCGTTCGACGAGCAGGTGCTACCGCGAAATCAGACGGACGGGGCGAAACACCTGTCATGACGCCCTCCGGGACGATGAGCGACCTCTGATAACAGCCGCAAAACTACCCTTGCCCCGTAGAAAGCCCAGCTCCCCCTCCAGAAACGCGGGGAGAGGTCTTGGTACAAACTCAGGGATTGGGGCCCGCTCCTGGGCCTCCTGGGCCTCGGAGATTGCACCCTCGCCGCGCTCCCATGCTTGCTGCAAAAAGCCAAGGGCGGCCTCGTAGCAACGCTCATCCAGCAGCTGGCTGAGTCGGTTTCGCAGGTGGGCGATCGCATCCCCATCGCAGGCCAGCGGCGCAGACCACGCTCCAGACACGGCTTTCGCCCCTTCGACCAACTGCGGAGAAAACTCCACAAACGCTCCCTTTCGGGCGATCGCCATGTACCCGACACCGTAGTGGCGCAGGATCGGGGAGGGGTGCCTGTCAAAGCGCGCTGCCTGCCGGTCGAAATTCCATGGCCCTGGATCGTCTAAGCCAGTGTCCAATGTGTCGCACGGCGGCGGAACAACTTTATTTTTTACCGCTAAATCAGGGTTTTTAGGTTGACCGGGGAAAGGATTCTCTCGGGTTTGCGCTACCGGTTCGGGTCGTGAGGCGGGTAAAGCCTCGATTGGCCCGATGGGGCTGTTGGCTGCTGGGAGCGAAGCGACTTCACCCGCGCCTGGTTCGGGCGAAGCCTTTTGCTGGGGGACTATAGGGGGTGGATCAGTAATTACTAAATCAGTAATTGATCTTTCAGTATTTATTATGCGACCGGATTTTCCGGAGTCGGTTAAACCGGAGTCGGTTAAACCGGAGTCGGTTAAACCGGAGTCGGTTAAACCGACTCGCTCCGTTCCCGGCCTTTTGAGCCACAAGGCGCAATCAGACTTGCTTTCAAAGATTTCGGAGCGATTTACGATCAGCCCTTTTTGTCGTTTTCCCGCCAGCGCACCAAATAGCGCTGCTGCTCTAGCTCTTTCAGGCCAGCAACGACAGAGTCTCTTCCGTCTGTTGATTGATTAATCAGATCGCTTGTCTTGCATTGCCAGCCGTCTGGCTTTGTCAGGAGATACCAGAGGATGCCTTTTGCTTTCCAGCTCAGGAGCGGGTCAAGAGCGGCCTCATTGCAGACGATTGAATAGCCTTTGACCTTGTGGGCTCGATGGATCGTCATTGCACCACCTCCCCAGTGACCTTGTCACGCTCTAACTGCAACAGCTTGACCAGCAAATCGACTACGTTTTTGCATTCACATTTTTTGAGGACAGAGTTGCGGATATCTAGCACGCGATGGGTGCTTACTCTCATCGCTACTGCAATTTGGGCGATAGTTCGGCCCTCGGTCGTTCGATCGAAAACAAACAACTCTTCCGCCGTTAAGCTCTTCCCTTCTGCGACAGGAGGGGGAAATAAAGGGACAAAACCGATTGGCGAATCTGTCGCATATGCTGCTAACAAAGATGGGCGATCGCCCGTTGGCCGGGCCTTCCAGGTGTTGATATAATTTCCACAGAAAAGCAACTTCTCCCCTTTGGAGATTCTGAATCCGCGTTGTAAAAAAACGTGGGTTTACATTTGAAGAAGTCAGCTCTGCCACGGAAGGCAAATCGGGATGGGGCTGGCTTCTTTTCGCGTGTGTCTATCTGCTGATGGTCGAAGACCGCTGGCCCCGCCTTTTTTGGGTGGCCTTGGCGCGGTCTAGCAAGACCATCTCCAATCCCTCGATCACCAACGCAAGGACAGTTGTCTCCTCTTCGGCTGCCAGGATCTTCGTCGAGGTGTGGAGCCACCTTGGGACAGAAACATTGATCGCTTGTTTTTTTTCTCGGTTCATGGCTGGAATTAATGGCTTCCGTCTGGAATTAAATCTATTATGACTACTTTTGTAGTCAAGGTCAACAATTTCCGGCAAAATCCTTCTGTGGTTGCTAGGAGCGGTTTTGGGTAAGACCCCACTAGAAGTACTCCAGGAGCTTGTTTTTGGGCAGGTTCGACAGCAGGGGAGTGTGAGCCAGAGGGCTGCAGCGTCCGCCGTCGGTGTCTCCAAGGACGCGGTAGGGGCTTGGGAGAATATGCAGCGACTCCCTACGCCCGAGTACGCAGAGCGACTTGCCGGCTATCTCGGGGTGCACGTGGTGGAGTTTTGGGCAAAGATTTACAGCTACCCAATCAAGCCAGCTGAAGAGGGCGATCGCACCTGGCCCGAGATAGGGGCCACGCTCACGGACGCCGAGTTTGAGGAGCTGGCCTGCGGGATGCCAGATGATGTGCTGTTCTTCCGGGTCGCCCAGCTCAGCGCGATCGCGGCAAGGCGCTTCCACTCTTGGCAAAATACTCCCTAACCCGCAGTATTACCGAGGCCGGCCAGTAGCCGCTTAGGCAACTTGGTGACGTAATCTCACTCGGTCTTGCCGCAAATGGAAACTTTTGAGCAGTTGTTGGATAGGTATGCTCGCACCCAAGATCCCCTATGGTGTCTGCGGCAGGTTGTGGTGTTGGCTGCGATCGCCGAGGAGCTGCGCACCGGAAGGCCTCTCGGGGCGCTTTGGGAGGGAAGTCACTTACCTGAGATTTGTTGGTATCGCCCGCTTGATACTTCCCAGCCCTAAAGGGGCGGGGACCTTTGACACTCCCCAGCCCTAAAGGGACGGGGATTCTTCTTTCATAGACGTGACTTTCCCCAATTGCCCAGAAGCAACTGACAAAGAGGTCTCATCTCCAGAAGCGTTCGGATCTTCGATCCAAGTTCCCGTATGCCCTACGGT
>JAAUOP010000043.1 GCA_012034805.1 Synechococcales cyanobacterium CRU_2_2
AGCGGAGATGTTGGGCGGTAAGGAGTTGAATGAGGCGCGATCGCCGTCCTCAAGGAAGTGATGGATCAGCATGGCAACGTGGTCTTTGGCGGCAATGGCTATTCCGAGGAATGGCACAGAATTGCCGTGGAGGAGCGAGGCCTACTCAACTTGCCCACCACCGCCGATGCCTTGCCCTACTTGCAGTCGGAGCCCGTCAAAGACCTGTTTGCCAAGATTGGCGTTCTAACGGAGAAAGAGCTGGAAAGCCGCTACGAGGTCTACTCAGAGCAGTACATTTTGGCGATCGACGTTGAAGCCAAGCTCGTCATAGACATGGCCAAGACCGTTATCTATCCCACTGCCCTAAGATATTTGGCGGATCTGTCGAACACCATTGGCAGCTTGATGGATCTGGGCGTTGAATTGGGCAACGAGCAGGCTCAAGCCATCGCGTCCCTGACTCAATCGATGATGGATTCGGTGACGAAATTGAGCGAGGCCATGCAGCAACATGACTTTGGTTCCACGGCTGAGCATATGCAGCATTGTGCCAAGGTGATTCGTCCGCTGATGGATGAAGTGCGCGTCTCGGTTGATGCACTGGAAGCTGAGGTTGCTGATGATCTGTGGCCCCTGCCCACCTACGAAGAAATGCTATTCATGAAGTAGTTGGCTATCCTCCTAACACGACGGCTCAAGGTTGTCTTGAGACGGCGAATTGACGAATGCTTGACGAATGCTGCTGATCCAAAAAGACCGATCCCAAGCTGTGAGATCGGTCTTTTTTTTTGGTCGGTAGCCCCTCGTGAAACCGAGCAGAGATCAGGCGTTAATTTTCTGTGCCCCAGAGCCGTCGTAGGCTGGGGTGAAGCATGAAACCCAGCATGAGCAAAGCTTTTAGCCAAGGCATTGATGAAAGCTGGCGATATTCGTTACATTTATTCATGAACTGCATCGATTACGCACCCTCTGCCATGACTGACCTTCTCACCAAATTTGCTTACCAGGCCCTTCAGCAGGGAAAAAGCGTCTTCAGCGTCACCCACAAAGCCGTCAACACGCGATTGCTCAACCTCGTCGCGCCACCGACCGCACCAGCGAACAACACAACCACCCCGATCTCCCCCACAACCCTGCTGGAAATCCAACAGCGCCTGAGCCAACTCCAAGACGAAGACTGGGCCGATGCCGAGCGGGGGACTTATCCCAGCGATCTACTTTTTGATGAGCCCTGGCAAGACTTTTTGAAGTTTTACCCCGCCCTTTGGCTCGACATGCCGGGCACCTGGCAGCGCATTCAGGATAATCAATACCAGGAATTTTCTCCAAACATTGAGACGGAGGGCTATCCCCAATACTACCTGCGCAACTTCCATTACCAAACCGACGGCTATCTCAGCGACCAGTCGGCCAATCTTTACGACCTGCAGGTCGAGCTGCTGTTTAACGGTGCAGCCAATGCCATGCGGCGGCGGGTTCTTGCCCCGCTCAAGCAAGGGTTGGGGCGTTTCGCGTTGCCAGAGCGAGATCTAAAGCTTCTAGATGTGGCCTGTGGGACGGGCAATACGCTCAAACTGTTGCGGGGAACCTTTCCGCAGGCGTCGCTCTACGGCGTGGATTTGTCTTCGGCCTATTTGCGTAAGGCCAATGAGCGGCTTTGTCAGCGCCCAGGGGAGTTGCCCCAGCTGGCCCAGGCCAATGGCGAAGCGCTCCCCTACCAAGATGGCTATTTCCACGGAATCACTTGCGTTTTTCTATTTCATGAACTGCCAGGGCCGGTGCGCCAAACCGTTATCAACGAAAGCTTCCGGGTTCTCAAATCAGGGGGCACCTACGGGATTTGTGATTCGATTCAAGCGGAGGAAAACCCGGAGCTGAAGTCCGTCATGGAGAATTTTTCGATCGCCTTCCACGAACCCTTCTACCGCAACTACATTGAAGATGACCTAGAAGAGCGGCTGACCCGAGCTGGGTTTGAAGACATTCACGTCAGCCAGCACTTTATGAGTAAGTATTGGAGCGCACGCAAACCGGTTTAGGACTGAGATTTGCCAGGGAACTGTAGAAAATTTGGGGCGTCCAGTGCAGAAGCGCAGGACGCCCCTTATACTGTCAGCACAAATTTGGTCTCGATCGCCCGGCAGCACAAATGTAGGTTTAGTGAGCTTCTTTCGTGAGCTTCGATCGCCCTGCCGCTCTTCTCTCTGCTTTCGTATCCCTTTTCGTATCCCTTATTGATTGCTGTGCGTCGCCAACGTTATGAAAAAACTGCTTCCCCTTCTGTCCATCGGCACCCTGCTCGTCCCTCTTTTTGCCCTGGCGACACCCGCCCTGGCGTTGCCCGGTCAATCCACGGAGGAAGTTGAAGCTTGGATGCAGGGTCACGATACGCTGCAACCGCTTCCCGGCGAGCGTCTGATGGTGCGCAAGAACAGCTCTGCAGCTCAGCGCTTTAGTTTTCAGGCCTCGATTTTTTCTCCAGGTTTGGTGTCTCCGGCTCCCGATCGCGGCACGATTCGCACCGAAACGCTGACCTTTTTTGATATTCCCAACGGGGTCTCGCTAGAGCGTTTGGAAGAGTCCCTGCGGGTGATTTATGGTTTGGATATCTATCAAGATTTTAATAACGCCCAGGTGACCTTCAAGTATCCAGGGCCTGTGGATGTGGCCCAGTCTCAAAACCGGCGGACGCCTTTGCAGGCGGCGCGCAGGGGCGAGGTGCGCTATGGCGATCGCTTTGCCTATTGGTATGAAATTGCCCAGCCGGAGGAGGGGAAGGCGATCGCAGGCCAAATCATCGTTTTTCTTAAAGAAGACATCGACAAAGTCGAGCGCGAGCTGCGGAACCGCTAGAGTCAGGTGAATTAGCCTAGGCGAATCAAACCTGGTGAATATCTGGCCAAGCATCGGTAAAAATGCCTTGCACCGCTGCTGCAATGCGGCCCAAGTCAGCATCGAGCAGCGGTGGCCAGTCTACTCCTTGGCGCAGCCCCTGCTCAAACAAGGTGCGGCTTTCCCCGGCCAAACGATGCAGCAGTGACACCGTCTGTCGATCCAAGCTGGCTTGTCCGTGCAGGGCTTCGTAAATCACCTTGAGCGCCAGCAAAATCGAGGTCACCTGGCCGGGCACCGGAGCTTGGCCCTGGGCCAGTCGCGCGAGCAAATCTTCCGGTGCTGCGGCTTGGGCTTGCTGCTCAATCAACTGGTGGGCTGTGGCGTAGTTCATGGTAGATGCAGTAACTTCCGAGGACTTGCGCAACTTCATGCACGCTTTGCAATCAGATGTCGTCAATTCTCCCCATTATGCCTGTAACGGGGATTGGGAAGCCTAGAACTAGATACCAGGGTCAGGTGCTGGACCAAACGCTAGACCTCAAAGTTTAGGCCTCAACATTATTTAGGCCTCAACATTGTAGGCCTCAAAACTTAGGCCTCCAGATTTAGAGGCGCTGGTATCGGTTGTTCTCACCGGCTCTCTCACCAGCTCTCTCATTGGCAAAATCCATGGTTCCACCTGTTCTGTCATCCGTTCCGTTTGTTGATCTTCGCCCGCAGCACGACCCTCTGCAGCCGCAGCTCGAGGATGCGTTTCGGCAGCTTTTGAATCGCGGCGATTTCGTGCTGGGAGAGGCTCTGACGCAGTTTGAACAGGATTTTGCGGCGGCCTGCGGTGTTCAGCATGGCGTCGGCGTCGCTTGCGGCACGGATGGATTGGCGCTGGGTCTGCAAGCCTGTGGTTTGGGCGAAGGTACCAGTGTGCTACTGCCTGCCAATACGTTTGTGGCGACGCTCATTGGGGTGATGCGCACCGGCGCGACGCCGATTTTGGTGGATTGCGATCCGGATACGGGGTTGATTGACCTAGATGCGGCGGCAGATTGCCTGCGGCGGGATACGCGGGCGATCGTCGCGGTACATCTCTACGGCCAGATGGTTTCACCAACGGCGCTGTTTGCCTTCGCCGATGCCCATAATCTGATCATTTTTGAAGACGCGGCCCAGGCCCATTTGGCGGAGCGGGAAGGCTATCGAGCCGGATCGCTGGGCAAGGCTGCGGCCTTTAGTTTTTATCCGAGTAAGAATTTGGGTTGCTTGGGCGATGGGGGTATGGTGGTGACCCCGGATCAGGACGTGGCGAAGAAATTGCGATCGTACGCAACTACGGGGCCCCCCGCAAATATTTCCACACCGAGTTGGGCACCAATTCCCGCCTCGACACCTTTCAAGCGGCAGTCCTGGCCCTCAAGCTACCCCACCTAGAAGCCTGGAACCAAGAGCGTAACCGGCTTGCCCAGCGCTACGACGCTGCCCTGAAAGAATTTACGGCCCTGAGCCCGCTTGAGAACCACAGCGGCCCCGGCCACGTCTATCACCTTTACATTGTCCGATTGGAGCGGGAGATCGATCGCAATGCCCTGCAGGCGACCCTGGAAGAACAAGGCATTCAGACCGGCGTGCACTACCCGCTGCCTTGCCATCTTCAGCCCGCCTTTCGTAACCTCTGCTACGAGCTGGGCGACTTCCCCCAGGCGGAGTATCTGAGCCAAACGATTTTCTCCTTACCGATGTATCCCGGACTGCAAGAGTCCCAGCAGGACAAGGTGATTGAGGCCCTAAGAATTTGCCTCAGTCTGCCCTCGCGGGTGCAAACGGCCTGACGATGGCCCAAATCAAATTGCCCGAATCAAATCCAAGGCCCAAATCCAAGGCCCAAATCTAAACGCGAATCGTCCCAGCCCCGTTTTGATACTGACGTTCATATTTCTTGAACCCTTCCCATGACAACAACCCGTTCTCGAGCTTCTGAACCCATCGACTGGCTGACCTGGGCGATCGCCGCTCTCTTTGCCCTGCTCTACGGCCCGCTGCTCTGGCACTGGGTTGATGGCTGGCTAAATAAAACCATCAGCATTGAGCACGAGTATTTCAGCCACGGACTCATTGGCCTCCCCTTCGCGGCCTACCTTGCTTGGCAGCGTCGGCCCCAGTGGTTGGCATTGCCCGCGCGCAGCAACCCCATCGGCGGTGTTCTGATGGGGTTGGCCGCTGTCCTCTACCTCAGCAATGTCACTGACTGTGTGAATTTGTCGCTGCCAATTTTGCTAGCGGGGCTATGCCTGTGGTTGCGGGGCGTGGCGGGCCTGAAGGGCATGGCCTTTCCGTTCATTTTGACGGCCCTGGCCACTCCCACGGATGCACCGTATTTGATTACGCCCTATACCCTGCCGCTTCAGGCCTTCATTGCGGGTACCGCAGGGATTTTCCTACAAATCATGGGCTTGAGCGATGTCGTCGTGGACGGCATTTATTTGCGGATCAGCGGACGTGTGGTGGAGGTTGCCCCCTACTGCGCGGGGTTGAAGATGCTGTTTACGACGCTGTATGTCGGGCTGATGATGCTGCATTGGACGGGGTTGTCGCGATCGCGATCGACGCAGCCTCGGGCTTCTGGGTGGCGGCATTCTCATCAGTGTCACCGCCAACATTATTCGCAACACCATCTTGAGCTTTATGCACGGCACCCAGCGGGACGCCGCCTTTCATTGGTTCCACGACAGTTGGGGCGGCGATCTGTTCAACTGTTTCATGTTGGGTAGTTTATTGCTGCTGCTGCTGGGCATCGAAAAATACTGGCCCTTGGACATGTCGGCAGCAGGGGTCTCGGATGCGATCGCCCCCGCCTCTGACTCCGCCCCCGCCCCTTAGAACAATCCACTTCAGCCGCCGCCCGACGAACTGCGATTTCTCTCGACGACCGAGCCCACATTCTTCCTTCCCCGTCCTCCCATGACCCTCGCGAACCGCCGCCCCGCTGCCCTACCGCTCCCACAATTGGTTGTTCTGCTCTTGCTCCTGGGTCTACTGCTGTTTGGCACCGCCTCCAGCTACCTCCGAGGGCAATGGAGCTGGCAAAAAGCTCCAGAAGTCTCTGCGCTCAAGCAATTGGGCAATCTGCAAAAGCGTGGTCTAGAACTACCGGGCTGGAGCGTGGTGGAGAAAATTGACGCGTTCCCCATCGGCGGGCACAGCTGGGTGGCCAAGCAATTGCAAGCCACCGGCAGCAGCCCCATTTCGGCCAATCCCCTGCCCGCCAACTTTCAACCCTGGGTACTGCTGCGCGCTCAGCTCGCCAGCCACGACATGCCCCAGATGGACTGGACTGACATCCAAGGCCAATTTCGCTGGAGCGAAGACGACGTGCGCCGCATCTCCCTAACTACCCCCAGTGGCAGCCAGATAGAGGCAAGATTTGCGCGGGGCTGGCAGCCAGGGGGGGCCTACGCCGTGGTCGAGTGGTACGCTTGGCCGGGTGGCGGCAGCCCGGAACCGGGGGACTGGTTTTGGCGCGATCGCGCAGCCCAGCTCAAGGGCAACCGTGTGCCCTGGGTGGCGGCAGCAGTGTTGATGCCCATGCCCCCCGGCGCAGAATTAGACTCAATGCAGCCCCTGGCAGAAGCAATGCTGAATCAGGTTCAGGCAGGAATTGAGGCGGCGATTGCCTCTGCCAAAGCCCTCAGTCAATAACCTCTAGCGAAAAAGTTTTATCAACTTAGGGTAACCTGGTAAAGGTGCAGTCACTGAGTAGCAAAAAACACAGTAAACTCTCCGGGATTGCTGGCTCAGGATTCGTAAATATTGACGGGAAAGAGACGGATCGGACTTTGAGTGAGGTGCAACTCACGCCCCCATCCTGCGTCAATTCCAAGCAAAGCATTTATGGCCAACGCTGCCACCTGAATCCGCCCATGGCTGCTGTCCTTCCTTTTATTCAGAAATCTCTCCTGCTGGGGCTCGTCGGCATCCAGAGCAGCTTGCCGCTGGCCCTCGTGTTCAGCGTCCGTCCGGTCTTTGCCCAAGCCGCCCATCCAGCCCGTGAAGCGATCGCAGTAGTTCCCGAAGTTGCCCAGGCCACCGAACCTACCGACGTGGGTGACAGCGCTGAGGTCAACTCAGGCACAACGCCTGGAGAGGCGGCCCCTCGGAGCTTAGCGGAGCCCATCGCCCCCGCAGAAAAGCCCACCCCGCAACAACCCACCCCCTATCAACAGCGACTCGATCGCATTCGCCAAGCACTCGACTCAAGGACACCGGAAAATCAGAACCCGCCCCTCAAGCAAGAATTCGAAACCCAGGGCAAACCCAGCTTCTCGCCCAAGCAGCGTCCCCCCTTCACCAATTTTGGCAATCCTGGCGCGCGCCCAGAGCTGTTGCCAACGCTGACGCCCAATTCAGCCCCACAAAACTGGGTTCAGCCGATTCCAGTGCAGCAGTTCCCGATTCAGCAAGCCCCAGCTCAGCAAGTCCCGGTTCAGCAGGGGGTACTTGGCAGTAAATTTGGCCGCTATCGACTCGGCCCCAACGACGTTATTTTCGTCAACGTCCAGCGTTTCCCCAATCTCAACTTCCAGGGGCCGATTACGCCCGAGGGTACGATCGTCCTGCCCCTCGTCGGCACCGTGCTGCTGCGAGACCTCACCATTGGCGAAGCCAGTGAACGGGTTCGGGTCGCCTACGATCGCTACATCGTCAGCCCTCAAGTCAACCTTTCCCTGATTTCCCAGCGACCGGTGCGCGTCACCGTCGTGGGGCGGGTCGCCAATCCCGGTTTCTATGGCCTCACCAGCGCCGAAATTAGCGAAGCTCTGCGGTTGGCCGGTGGCACCCTGGCCTCAGGCGATTTGCGCCGGGTTCAAATTCGTCGCAACTCGCGCAGCGGCCAGGTGATCGAACAAGAGCTAGATTTGTACGCCTCCGTCGCCCAGGGTGTTCCCTTCCCCGATCTGCGCCTCGAAGACGGCGACACCATCACCATTCCCCAGTTGCCACCGGACATCAGCAGCTACGATCGCACCCTAGTTTCCAACTCCACCTTCGCCTCGCGCCAACCCGTTCAGGTGACCGTGATTGGCCAGGTCGCCCGCCCCGGCTTTTATGTTGCCCAAACCGGTCGCGTGGGCGAAGCACTACTCCTGGCCGGGGGCAGCCTGAATTCGGCCAACTTGAGACAAGTCGAAGTCCGCCGTAATTTCTCCGATGGTTCCGTGTCCCAAGAGGTCGTGGACTTATATGCGCCCCTGGTCGAAGGTCGTCCCCTGCCTAATCTGCGTCTAGAGGAAGGCGACGTGATCAATATCCCCAAACTCTCAGGAGAAGACCTGCCCGGCTACGATCGCACCCTGATTTCCAACTCCACCTTCGCCTCACGCCAACCGGTTCAAGTGACCGTGATTGGCCAGGTCGCCCGCCCCGGTTTTTATGTCGTCCAAACCGGTCGCGTGGGCGAGGCCTTGCTGGTGGCCGGGGGCAGCCTCAATTCTGCCAACTTGAAGCAAATCGGCATCCGCCGCAATTTCTCCGATGGCTCCGTTACCCAGGAGGTCGTGGACTTGTATTCTCCGCTCACCGAAGGTCTTGCCCTGCCCAACATTCGCCTGGAAGAAGGCGACGTGGTCACCATCCCCAAACTATCCGAAGCCGACCTGGCGAGTTACGATCGCCGCCTAGTCGCCACGTCCAATGTTTCCAAGCCCACCATCCAAGTGCGGTTGCTGAGCTATGCGGCAGGCGGTGCCACCACCTTGACCTTACCCAGCGGCAGCACCTTCCGGGATGCCCTCAACGGCGTTCCCCTGGATGCCGCCAAGCTCAATAGCATTGCCCTGATTCGCTACGACACCGCAACCGGCAAAGCGGTCACCCAGGAAATTCGAGGCAAAGATGCTCTGGTCGGTTTGCCCGCCGCAGACGTGCCGCTACAAGACAACGATGTGGTTGTGATTGGCCGCAATTTGGTTTCTAAAATTACCTACACCCTCAACATCTTTACCCAGCCCTTCCGAGACGTCCTGGGCTTCTTGTTGTTCTTTGATTCCCTGTCCAACAGCGCATCTGGGTTATTCCAGCCCGATGGTCGTCGTTAAGCGCTAGGCCCATTTCAAACTCATTTCCGTTTCTAGCTCCTCAGATGCCCGCTCCAGCCCCTTCAGAACCGAGCCATCCGCCATGTCCTTCATCAAGCGCTACCTGATCGCCCTCAACAAATACAAGTGGGTTCCCGTGATCAGCATCGCGGCAACGACGACGGCAGCAGGACTTCTCAGCTTGACCCAGAGTGCTCCTGCTCCCCAGTATCGGGGCCAGGGTGCCCTGGCGCTCAACCAGCCCCCGGCACTGTTCTCCGAAGCGGGAACCCAAATTCAGGAGGCGGGGCAGTCGCTGACGCGGGAGCTGCTGTTGGCGGACAATGTGATCGAAGCAACTGCTCGGCAAACTGGCATTAAGCCTGAGGTGATGGCGGAAAAGCTGCAGGTTTCGGTACAGCAACCGGATGCGGAGCTGAAGACACCGTTTTTGGTCGGGATTAACTATGTGAGCGGCAAGCCCGAAGAGGCACAAGCCGTGGTGGCGGCGTTGATGCAGGGCATGGTGCAGCAAAGCCAGTTGGTCAACTCGGCGCGGTTGCGATCGCGCATCGACGAAATCAGCAAACGCCTCCCCGCCGTGACCGAGGATTTACGCAAAGCCGAGCAAGCCCTTGAACAATACAACCGCCGAGAAGAAGCAGATATTCTCTCAGCTCGCGCTGGCGGCTTGGTGGGGGCGATCGCCGGCTCCAAGGAACAACAACGCCAAATCCGCCTGACCCTAGAGGGCGTCAGTGCCCAGATTGCCAGCCTCGAAAATCGGCTGGGGCTCAGCGCTGACCAAGCCTACATTTCTTCGGCCCTCAGCGCTGATCCGATCATCGCCAACCTACGCGCCCAAATTTATCAAACCGAGTCCCAAGTCGAAATCCTGCGCCGCGATCTACGGGCCGAACATCCCGATGTGATTGCGCTGAACAATCAGCTCGATTCTTACAAGAAATTGCTGAGTGCGCGATCGCAAGAAGTCCTCGGCGGCAACGGCATCACCGCCCCGATTAGCAACGCCAGCGCGGTTTCAGAACTCCGCCAGCGCAGCAGCCTTGACCCCACCCGTCAGCAGCTCGCCAACACACTGGTGAGCTTACAAACCCAGCGAGACACCCTGCGGCAGCAAGTCCAAGCTGCCCTCAAAACCGAGCAGGAACTGCGCCAGGAATACGCCACGATTCCCAACAAACAGCTCGAGCAGCAGCGGCTCGCCCAGACCATGGCGCTGAAAAAAGCCCTGTTCGATCGCATCCAGGCGGCCTTAATCGATGCCCAAGCTGCCGAAGCCGAAACCACCACCAGTCTTCGCATTGAGCAACCGGCCAATGTCTTGCCCATCGAAGTTTCCGGCCCATTGAGCCCAATTATTCTGATGCTAGGTGGCGCGGGAGCTGGTTTAGTGGTGGGCGGTGCCCTGGTCTTCCTTCTGAGCACCCTCGAAGGCCGTTACTACACCAAAGAAGAGCTGCAAACCGCCCTGCGCCAGCAAAGCGCACCACTCCTGGAAATGCTCCCCCTACTCGACGAGTCGCTGCTGCCTCCAGCCTTGCTCAACGATGCTCGCGTAGTGACCCTGATTACCGAGGAGGGGTCGCCCTACTTGAATGCTTACGAGCGGCTACGGGGCAATCTGAAGCGGCTGGGTGGCAAGGGGGCCAAGGTCGTGCTGGTGACCAGTGCGGGCCAGGGCGAGGGCAAGACGCACTGTGCTTATAATTTGGCGATCGCTTCCGCCCGAGCCGGAAAGCGTACGGTCCTCATCGAAGCCGATCTGCGCAAACCCTCGCTGATGGACGCCCTCGGCGTTACTCCAGATTTGGGTGCAGCGATTGAGCCGATCCAGTACTACGGTAGTCCCGGCGACTGTATTCGCATCGTGCCCAGCCTCGAAAATCTCTACATCGTCCCGAGCACCGGCCCTCAGCGTCAGCCCACCGCCATCCTCGAATCGAGCGAAATGAAGCGCCTCCTGGAGGATTGTCGGGGTCGGTTCGACTTTGTGGTTGTTGATACACCTCCGATTTTGCGCTATAACGACGCCCTGTTGCTCGAGTCTTCGGTGGATGGCTTTATGCTCGTGACCAAGCCTGGTCAAACCCAAGAAAGTATGCTGAATCAGGCGCTTGAGCTTTTGAGCGAATCTCAAATTCCGTTCTTTGGTGCGGTGATTAACGGGGCAGATATCCCGCTGATGGAGGATGAGGGCTCGGACAACGATGTTGACGATTTGGCCGATTTGGGCGCGCTTGAAGACGATGAATTTGATGCGGCAGCCTATGGCTACCGAGAAGAATATCAAGGGCTGAGCCGCCGCTAGGATCGAAGCTAAAGAACATTACCTAAAGAACATTACCTAAAGAACATTAAAGGAAATAATTTGGTTGGCCGCCACATCCTGGGGTGTGGTGGCTGAGGCTCCGGTGGCTGGAGGATATTGCTCTAGAGCCTCTCGAATGGATTCATAGCGCCGCCGCTGGTCTTGGAGCACGTTGGCATAGGTGTTGCCCAACCCCGGTGCATCCCAATCTTTGCGTTCTGGATTCCAATAGGACCAGGCGCGGGCCTCCAAGATTTGCAACTCAGCGTCATCTGTTAAGGTTTTCAGTTGGGCTAGCCGATCGACATAGCCCTCGGGCCAGAGAGCGGCAGCTTCGCTTTGGTTGGCTAAGTCCAGGCCGTTGAGCAATTCGAGCTGGCTCATGACGATGCCTCGAGCAGCGGCCTGCTGTTGCAGCTGGTCATGGAACTTGCGTAGACGTTGAATTTGGGCGCGATCGGAGATTTCCGGAAGCTGTTCTTGGGCAGAAACTTCGCGTTTGGCGGCGGTGGTGGTCTGCTGCCGTACCGCCTGGGTCAGGGAATGGGGCAAATGCTGATAGCTAAAGGTGCCAAAGTTATCGGCTCCATTGCCTGGATCTGAGTGCCAATAGTAGGCATCGGTCTTGTCTCCGTTGACATAGCGCGTGCCTTCGGCGGCTCCGATCGCAACGGCGATCGGGGATTTCTCACCCTGGTGCCACCAGGCCTCGGGAATCGGTTTGGCAGGGTTGACGGTGCCAGTCCGAGGCGCGCTAGCCTGAGGAGACGTGAGTGCCTGCCCCCATCGCTGAGCCGAATTCGATAGCGCATTGGACAAAGAAAGAGGTGCTGAGGCAACTATAGCGGGTTCTGGCAGCTGCAGCGAGATGGCAATGTTTTTGCGAATTGCTTTTCATGGGTTTGCTTTCCATGGGGTGGCTTTTCATGGGTTGGCTTTCCATGAATTTGCTTACGATCGCTGGAACGACTACCGTCCGCTGTCGAAATGACCCGTCCTGGGAGGGGAGCGGCGACTGCTGTGGGATGGGATTCGGGGCCATCATCGTTTCTCTTTCCCCCGCCAGTGCCCACTCCATCTGCTTTCAGATCAAAGGTCAGATCGAAGGATAGGGCAGCCTGATCCGCTGAATGCTCGGCCTGAGCCTCGACTGGATAATCGATCGAACTCGCTGACTCGAGGGCGCGGGCGGCCCCCGGAGCCAGTAAAACACTGGCGATCGCCACACTCCCTAAGCCCTGGAGCAAAGAGCGCAGACAGCGGGCCTCTAGCTGGCGTACATTGCGGCGGTACTGGATCAGAATTTGGTGGGCGATCGCTAGCAGGCGATCGCGACGACTAGAAAAAAACATAGGACAACATCCAAAAGTAGGGGTGGGGGTAGAGGTGTGAACTCCGCGCCAATACCGGATTTGCGATGCGTTTTAAGGAGCGTGAGTCATCGCCACTGCTCAACTATAGTCTATTTGTACTATGTTGATCAACTCATTCAATCCGCTGAGATTTTGCCTGGGATAGCTTTGCCTGGGATAGCCTTGCCTGGGATAGCCTGGGCTGGGGCTCCTGATTTCGCCCTCGCCTTCCCCAGGCGAAACCGTCCAGGGGGCGATCGCCCCACTGGAATATCCGGTTGCAGAAGTCTACTGAATTTGTCTGAGCGCGTGGAACAATGTACTGGCCCCGTTCTTTTCGCCCATTTCCAGGAGATACCTATGAGTGGCATTGCTGCTGCGAGTGCCGTTGCCACGGCTCCAGCCCATTGGTTGCAAGCCATCATTTTGGGGCTTGTTCAGGGCATTACCGAGTTTTTGCCCATTAGCAGCACGGCTCATCTGCTCATTTTCACCAAGGGACTGGGGTGGAGTGAGCTGGGTGAAAAGTATTTTGTGGACGCAATCCAGTTCGGGAGCGTGCTGGCGGTTATGGGCTACTTCTGGGGCGATATCCGACAAATTTGCACGGGCAGTTGGGCGGCGTTTCAGCGGCGCGACTGGCAGGCGGAGGACTGGAAGATTTTTCTGGGGATTGCGATCGGCATGATTCCAGCGCTGGCTGGCGGGCTGGCCATTAAACTATTTTTGCCGGATGGTGCGCTGGAGACGACGCAGATTATCGGTTTTGCTTCGATTCTAATGGCGCTGCTGATGGGGACTGCGGAGAACATTGGTCGGCGATCGCGGGGATTTGAGTCCCTGGAGGTACGAGACGGTATTTTGGTCGGTTTGGGGCAGATGCTGGCCCTGATTCCGGGGGCGTCTCGCTCGGGTTCAACGCTGACGACGGCGCTGCTCTTAGGATTTGAGCGGGAGACGGCGGCGCGGTTCTCGTTTTTGCTGGGGTTGCCGACGTTGGCGATCGCGACGCTCTATGAGTTTAAAGAAACGGTCAAGCATCCCGAGCTGGTGGTGCCGTTGCTGATTGGGATTGTTTCGACGTTTATTTTTTCCTATTTATCGATCGCTTGGCTGCTGAATTTTCTCAAGAAGCAAAGCACTTGGGTGTTTGTTTGGTACCGGTTGGCCTTTGGTTTGGCGTTGATTTTGGCGGTTTTTAAGGGCTTATTACCCAACGATGCGGCTTGAGCGAGATTTTTTCGGACTTTTAACCCGTGAATGTTCAGAGGATCCACTGGCTCAAGGGCGCTGGTTAAGACGGCGATCGCCCCAAAAACCACTCATACCCCTCCCTTAACGCGGCCTTGCCGTCTCGCTCCACAATACTGCCATGGGTCAAAATTACCCGGTCAAAGTCCCAGGCCAAGACTTTCCGCAGCGAGGCTTCCACCTCAGCTTTGTTTCGTGTGCCCCACTTTTCCATGAGCGTAGGCCGCAACGCTTGGTAAGAGCCCAAAACCCTCGCTGCTAATTGCATGCCTAAGCTACTGGTCTCGTCAAAATTGAAAGCAATGTCCGTCACAATGAGCGTGCGGCTGGGCCGATGGAAAAACACGGTTTCGTTAGCCAGACAAATACCCTGGGGCATGAGCGCAGCAAAGCCATCTACCGGTTGATATTCCAGCACCTCTTCCAGGCATCCAGCGCGATCGACCAACCCATCTAGCCGCAGATCGGGTCGCTTCTGGGCCAAGCCCGCCACGCCCCAAGTTTTTGCTTGAGGATAAAGCGCCTGGGCCTGAGTCATGAACATGTGGTGGAAGAGGTTCGGGGCGACTAAGTGTGCCACTGTCCCCAAGCGATCTAAACTGGGGCGATCGCCTTCCACCAGTCGTACCGGCGAAATCAGCACCAAGTCACCACTACCCAACCGAACAATCGTCATTCGCGTTCCCACTTCCAGACCTAGAAAACGCAGTGGCTGTGCCGTCACCCACAAATTCTCTGCTACTGCGCTCAACGGTATTGTGGTTTGAATTGCGGTTCGATGCGCCATGGGTGAGTCCTCTAAAAAGTGTTGCCAGTAACAGCTCAGGGTTAGAAACCAACCATCAGAGACCAGCCATTAGAAACCATATCTGCTGAGTCTACAGATTGCACGACAGTCGTCAGGATTAGCTGCAAGAGGGTGCGTTTTTGGGAAACGCACCCTACGATATCCATTGGGGTTGGTTTGATTTCTATCGGATTTTGTTGAGGGTGCCATGGTGCAACCGGCGCTGATTACACGGGTTTTGCCCGGTTCAATTGCAGAGGAGCTGGGGTTTGAGGCGGGCGATCGCCTGCTCTCCATCAACGGCGAGCAGCCCCGTGACCTGATCGACTACCGCTTTTTCTGTGCCGATGAGTTCCTGGAACTTGAGGTACTTGATGCTGCCGGAAAGCTGCACCAGGTGGAATTGGAAAAAGACTGTGACACCGATCTAGGTCTGGAATTTGAAACAGCGCTGTTCGACGGCCTGATTCAGTGCAACAACCATTGTCCCTTTTGCTTTATTGACCAGCAGCCCCCTGGCAAGCGCGAGACGCTCTACCTCAAGGATGATGACTATCGCCTCAGTTTCCTCTACGGGTCTTATTTAACGCTGACCAATTTATCCGAGCGCGAATGGAACCGGATTGAGCGACTGCGACTGTCACCGCTCTTTGTCTCGGTTCATGCCACAGAGCCCGAGATTCGCCGCCGTCTGCTCAAAAACGATCGCGCCGGACAAATTCTCGACCAATTGCGGTGGTTTCAGGCGCGCCAGCTGCAAATCCATGCCCAGGTTGTGGTTTGCCCCGGCATCAATGACGGCGAACACTTGCGCCGCACCCTCCAAGACCTGGCACAGTTCTACTGCGCAGAAGACCCTGACGAGGGCAATGGGTTAGAAGCGAGTGACTTGAAAAACGGTTACTCGGACAACGATTACTCAGATGCTGGTTACTCGGACGGCGATTACTCAGATAGCGATTACTCAGATAGCGATTACGCTAGCAACCTGGCCACCGTCCTCTCCACAGCCATTGTTCCCGTCGGCCTCACCCGTTTCCGCCCAGACCTCGACGAACTCTCCCCCGTTTCCCCCGCAGATGCCCAGCGCACCATCGACCTCGTGCAATCGATTCAGGCGGAGTTTCAGGGGCGATTTGGCTCGCGGTTTGCTTGGCTCGCCGACGAGTGGTTTTTGATCGCAGGGCGCGAATTGCCCGCCGCCGCCAGCTACGAAGACTATCCCCAGCTCGAAAACGGTGTGGGCTCCATTCGCGCCTTTTTAGATCAGTTCCAGGCCGCCGCCGCTCGCCTCCCCGCCGCCGTCTCCCCCGCTCGCCAGTTCACCTGGGTGGTTGGCAATGTGGTCGAAAAAGCCTTTGAACCCTTGCAGGCACGCCTGAATAAGGTTGAGGGCCTCCAGGTAACGCTCCGAGGTATTGCCAGTCACTATTGGGGACAGTCTTTGACGGTGACTGGCTTATTGACCGGTGAGGACTTAATTCGGAATTTATCAGATCAGCCCTTGGGCGACGCACTTTTGTTGCCATCGGTCATGCTGAAGCATGGGGAAAGCCGTTTCCTGGATGATTTGACGGTAGCCGATGTTTCACTTCAGCTGAAAGTGCCCATTCGCATTGCCCAGGGCATCGACGGCCTGCTGGATGCCTGCTTGCGGGATTAGTCGAGGCTGCAATATTCAGGGCTGCACTATGTATCCAGGGCCGCAATATTCAAGGCTGCAATCCTCAGGGCTGTAATCAAATCTTTGGGGTTGCAAATACAAACAAATCAACAAGAGTGCCAAACTCTTCTGAAACTGTGCAGATCTAAGCAATTAAGCTCTGGATAATGGGTATGTCTTAGAATGTTTACCGGCACGGAGCGCGTTTGCGCTTGGGCCTATGTTGGGTGTTGAGCCTGATCGTTGTATTTCTACTGGATTATGAAAGCTTTTCGTTATCTTACTGCCCTCGGGCTCGGTGCTGCGGTTTCCTTCGCAGAGGCTGCGGCTCCACCTTCGGTTCAAGCACAGACGACGGATTCAACCGAGACAACGGCGTTCGTGGCGACTCATTTAGTACCTGATCTGCTACGACCTGAGGCCAGTGATGCGTCGCCTGAGCGATCGCCCACCTCCCAGGCAAACCCACCGGCCCAAGAGCAGGTTGCCCTGTCGGTGCAGGGCTTGGTGGCGATGGAGGCGATCGCCAATCCCAACCAGACGACCCCCAACACTAGCCCTGCCAAGGTCGCGATCGAATCGGAAGCCCCAGCCCAAGCCGTACCCGTTGCGGCACCGGCAGACCCGATCGAAACCGAATTCCTCCGCGAGCCACCCCCCAAGACCCCAGCGCCCGCCAGTGCCCAAGCCCGCCCAGAGGCCCCACTGCCCCAGGTTGCGCCTGCGCCAGACAAGCCCGCAGCTCAAGCCCCCGCCCCAGTCCCTGCGAAAGCTACCGTCGATTCTGCACCCAAGGGCACGTCACTGCTCGACAGCCAGCCCAATCTCTTCCGCCCGAACAACCCCGATGATGTGAGGGTGGACAAAACTGAAACGATTTCGCTGGAACAGGCGATCGAAATCGCCCGCCAAAATACCCCCCGTGTCCGTGTGCTTCAGCTCCAAGTGGAGCAAGCCGACGCCGCCATCCGCGAAGCCAGAGCCGCTCTCTCCCCCCAGGTTTCCACCAGCACAGGCCTCACCCAAAGTGGCTCTGCTAACCGCACTGAGCAAATTTACAATGAAACCGACGATATTCCGCGAGGCAATGCAGACACTACGACCAAAACCCACAGCACACGCCTAGATGCCAACGCCAGAATTGACTACAACATCTTCCAGCCCGGTAGAAGCGCTGCGATTCGGGCCTCAGAAAAACGTAAGGAGCAAGCCCAACTCGCCCTCAATCAAGATTTGTCCCAGCTTCGTCTGGACGTCAGCCAAGATTACTATGGCGTCCAAGAAGCCGATGAGCAGGTCAAAATTTCTGCTAGTGCCGTCGAAAGTGCGCTCAAAAGTTTGCAAGATGCCCAAGCCCTAGAGCGGGCCGGGGTGGGCACTCGATTCGCGGTGCTCCAGGCCGAAGTTCAGCTGGCCAACGAAGAACAAAACCGCATCAACGCCATCAGCCGCCAAAACCAGACCCGTCGCGCCCTCGCACGCCGATTGAGTGTTCCCGAAAATTTTGGTGTGTCTTCTTCGGACACGGTGCAGGCGGCGGGAGAGTGGAAGACTTCCCTCGAAGACAGCATTATTGTGGCCTACCGCAATCGGGTTGAGCTGGATACCCAGCTGCTGGGCCGAGAGATCAGCGATGCGCAGCGAGAGATTGCGCTGGCAGCAACACGGCCTCGCCTGGGGGCGTTCGCCCAGATGGGACCTCAATTCGACTTTACCGATCAGCGCCGGGGCGACAACGATTCGGATGCCACCAGTCGCACCGGAACTCGCAGCGGCCAGATCGACTACTCGATTGGACTCCAGTTCCGCTGGACGTTTTTGGATGGCGGTGCAGCCAAGGCAAGTGCTCGGCAACGGGAACTGGACAAAGCCATTGCCGAAGAGCAGTTTGAGACAGCGCGCAACACCGTCCGTCAGGAAGTCGAGAACGCCTTTTATAGCATTCAAGCCAACTTCAACAACATCAGCACCGCCAAGAAAGGCGTCCAGCAAGCCGCCAGCGCCCTGCGGCTGGCGCGGCTGCGGTTCCAGGCGGGCGTGGGCACCCAGTCTGAGGTCGTAGATGCCGAGCGCGACCTAACCACGGCGCGGGGTAACGAAGTCACGGCAATTCTGAACTACAACCGTGCCCTGGTGCAAATGCGCCGTGCCACCGGCGAGACCCTCGCGGCCCCGGCCTACGAGTCGCCGGTTTACGAGGAAGCGAGCGATCGCACCCCCCGTTAAAGGCTAGCCCCGAAATCGTGCGAGGAAATTATTCCGATAGTTGATATTGCTGATATCGATACCTGCATCCGATATCAATGCATGCAGTTGATGGCTGGACGAACTGTGGTTCGTCCAGCTCATGCGACGCCCAACAGGCATTAAGCCGAGGATTGCTTGGGGAATTTCAGTGGGAATTTCAGTGGGAATTTCAGTGGGGTTTATAGTAAAAAGACCTGGCAAAAAACCTTTAAATTCCCCTTTAGTCCTCCAATAATCTTCAGATTTATGGCCTCTTCAGACAGTTCTCGTGCGTCGGCGGAGGGTGTTGGCGATCGCCCCTCCAGTCCCCCAACCACAACCCCCATCCCCAAACTCAGTCTCTTCACCATGCTGCGCCTGGGCGTCTTCAACATGGGCCTGGGCATCATGTCCCTGCTCACCCTGGGCGTGCTCAACCGCGTGATGATTGACGAGCTAAAAATTCCGGCCTTGGTAGCAGCGGGGGCGATCGCCGTCCATCAGTTCATGGCCCCGGCCCGCGTTTGGTTTGGCCAACGCTCCGATACCAGACCCATCCTCGGCTACCACCGCAGCGGCTACATCTGGTGCGGCATTCTGTCTGTGTCAATTTTGGCTTTCGTCGCGGTCCAAGTGGTGTGGCAGATCGGGGCGATCGTCCAAACCTCCGGCTGGGGAAGCGCTGCCTACCCCTGGGGTGGGGCTGCTGGGCCTGGTGTTTGCGGGCTATGGTCTCGCCCTCAGCGCGACCTCGACCCCCTTTACCGCATTGCTGGTGGATGTCTCCGACGAAGACACCCGGCCCAAGCTGGTGGGCATTGGCTGGTCGATGCTGATGGTCGGCATTTTGACCGGTGTTGCGATTACGGTGATCATCCTCAGTTCCCTCGGTGATGCGCCGACCCTGGCTGAGCTCAAAGCCTCGATTAATCGTCTATTTATCGTTGCACCTGTGATCGTTTGTGGGTTGCGATCGCCAGCACCCTCGGCATCGAGAAAAAATACTCCCGCCTCAGCCATCAGCTTGCCCAGACCCAGAATGCCCAAGCTCAAAATTCCCAAGCCCAGAACTTACACCCCCCGCTCGCCCCCCGCGAAGACCAGATCACCTTTCGTCAAGCCCTACGCGTCCTCACCGCCAGTCGCCAGACAGGACTATTCTTTGTGTTCTTGCTAGTACTCAGCCTCAGTCTGTTTATGCAAGACGCCATCCTCGAGCCCTACGGCGGCCAGGTCTTCGGGATGAAAATTGCTGAAACAACTCAAATCAACGCTTTTTTCGCCCTGGGTACGCTGTTTGGTATTATCGCCACGGGCTTTCTCTTGGCACCCCGCTTCGGCAAAAAGCTGACGATCAAGATCGGCTGCTTCGCCGCTGCCGCTTGCCTGATGTTAATGATTTTAGCCGGGACGACGGGCAACCCGAAGATGCTGTTGGGAGCGGTGCTTGCCTTTGGCTTGGCTTCCGGCGTGCTCACCACGGGTTCGATTATTTTGATGCTCGACTTAACCGCCACGGCTACGGCGGGGACATTCATCGGTGCGTGGGGGCTGGCCCAGGCGATCGCCCGAGGCAGCGCCACCCTGCTCGGCGGAGGCCTTTTGGATCTGGGCAAGCAATTGGTGCGAGCCTTCTCAGATGGTCAGCCCATCCCTGAAGACCAGCTTTTGCCTGCCTATGCCCTCGTGTTTTTAGCGCAAGCGGTGGGCATGTTGGTTGCTGTTGCATTGATTCATCGGGTGAATGTGCATGAGTTCAAACTGACGACCCAGGCGGCGATCGCCGCCGCCCTCGAAGCCGATCTCGACTAGTCCATCGATGCTCATCACATCCATCCACGCTCACTGTGAGCCAGTTCTGAACCTTGTCCACCCTCGTTTTTTTACGACAGCAACGCCAACATGACGGATCGAATGGACAAATTAACCCCTGAACAGTTCTGGGCTGAGATCCTGGCGTTTTGCCAAACCACTTGCGATCGCATCAGCCCCAAGCTCCTGCAAGACTTTGGCAAGGTCAGCGCCAGCGAAAAAACGGACGGCAGTCTGATCACCCGCGCCGATGAGTGGGCTGATGGTGAAATTTGTCGGGCGATCGCCGCTGCCTTCCCAGCCCACGGCATCCTTAGCGAAGAGAATAGTAGCGCAGAGAATAGTAGCGCAGACAGTCACCCAGACAGTCGCCCAGCCAGTAACTCAGACAGCAACTCAGACAGTCGCCCAGGAACCCAGAGCGAGGCCCAGAGCCACACCTTCCCCGACACCGACTGGTGTTGGGTCATCGACCCCATTGACGGCACTACCGACTTCACCCGAGGCATTCCCATTTGGGCTACCTCCCTAGGGCTGCTCTACCAAGGCACCCCCGTATTCGGCTACATCAACGTCCCGCCTCTAAACCAGGCGTTCTATGGCTATTGGTATGGCGACAGCGTCCTACCCCCAGACCGGCACGGCCCGACTGGAGCGTATTGCAACGGCCAACCGATTCAGGTCGATCGCAACCCACTAACGCCAAATCACTTGTTCAGCTTTTGCACTCGCAGCATCCATGCCCTGCAACGGGATGAGCTACGCAGCCAAAAATTTCCTTGCAAAATCCGCATGTTAGGTGCATCCACTTACAACCTACTGACCGTTGCCATGGGGGCAACGCTCGGGGGTGTGGAAGCAACTCCAAAGATCTGGGACATTGCAGCAGTTTGGGCGATCGCCCAAGCCGCCGGAGCAACCTGGATCGCCCTCGACGACCATCTTCCCTTCCCCCTCGTGGCTCAAAACCGCTACAGCAGTTGCTCTTATCCAACTTTAGCGATCGCGCAGCCCGCGCTAGCAGAAGCGTTCCGACCGTTCGTGCAAAGCGTTGCAGCCGCAAAAAACCACTAGCGAGGCAGCATCAATTCACTGGACAATTAGGGAAGAGAACGAACAGCAAGCGGCGCGGCGCTCTGTCTGGGCGCGTAACGACGTCTCGAACTCACAGCGGACATGGCAGGGCGACCCTGCTCGGTCTTTAGCTCACGTTTGAAGGCATTCATTCGGGAACGCCAGTGGCCTTTGGTCAAGGAATCTAGGTCGAAAAGGTTCTCCCCAGAGGATTTCTCACGCATATAGTTATTACAAAATTCAACGGTTGATACGAGGGCGTCACAAAACGCGACCTGCCGCCGCCACCCTTCCCTTGCAAGACACTCAGATCAACTGACAGATCAACTGACGTGAATGAAGTCACTGATAGGTGCGCAACTGGGCTCTCTGCAAATCCCAAGTCGGAGGCGCAAATCAGTCAGAAGCTAGTCGGCAGGGTCTAACTAGATAGCCTCAGCCCGTCAATTCAGTCGGGCAGGCGTCTGTTTGAACGGCTAAATCGGTTCAATCACCCTTACAGACAGAACCTTGCCTAGAACGCAAATTGGCTCGAAATCCACACCTGGCTCGAAATCCACATTGAGTGAGGCGCAACTCTATGTTCTGCTGCGTCTATTATTACCTTAGTTTTGCCATTTTGCCTAGACCTAGGGCCAAGCGGCTTGGGTGACACCCATGACAGAAACCGTTTTGCTTTGTTACATTAAGTAATACTAAAGACTGATCACATCGTTGACTTGCTTCTTGATGCCCCTCGATTTGCCGCTCAACCTGCCCTCCGGCTTACCACCGCTGGGTTGGTCAGCAAACTGGCCATTGCATCTGTCATCTCTGCTCAAACCGGGCGTGATGCAGCGATTTCAAGACCACTTTCCTGCCGCTGCACTCCCTCCCCTCCAGGCAGGCATGACCCTGTTTTGCGATTTTGATGGGCCAATTGTGGATGTTTCAAGTCGCTATTATGACACCTACCGCATTGCTCTAGCCCGTACCCGTCGGCAGTTCGTGGCCCAGGGGCGATCGCTCCAGCTCACCCCTTTGGGTAAGGCGCAGTTTTGGCGGATGAAGCAAGCTCGCAGCCCTGACGTCAAGATCGCGTTGCGCTCGGGGTTATCGGATGGGCAAGCTGCCGTTTTTCTGGCTCAGGTCAAGCAGCTGGTCAATCACTATCCGGCTTTGCTACGCCGGGATGTTCCTCAGCCCCAGGTGCCCTTGGCACTAGACTTGCTCCGACAGCAGGACATCACACTGGTGTTAGTCACCCTACGCTGCGAAGCTCAGGTGCATGACTTTCTTCAAAAGCACCAGATGAGCTCTGCCTTTGCAGCGGTTTATGGCACCCAAAATACTGAAGCCGCCTATCAGAACTACACCGATGTAAAAACCAGTTTGCTCAGCCGAGCCCTAGAAGAGCAAGGTGGTAGCAGTGTTCAGTGGGGATTACCTCACGCCTGCTGGATGGTTGGCGATACGGAGGCCGATGTGGTGGCGGCTCAGCGGTTAGGTATTCCGGCGATCGCCCTCACCTGCGGAATTCGCAGCAGTGCCTACCTCAAACGCCTCAAACCCGACGCTATCCAGAGCAACCTGCTGACGCTGGCCCAGGCAGCTCGGGCAATCCGGTAATCTGGTAACGATCACTCAATTCGGTTGAGCAAGCCCTAACGTGCCCCATCCTCAGAGCGTGCCAGCCACTCCCACCAAGTATTGAGGGGAAACGAAACGATCGGCCCCCACAAACTGCTGACAATGGCAGAACTCAAAGCAATCCGCTGGTAGCGCGTCCAAATTTCCCCAGCGGTGTAGCCTGCTCGAATCACCTGTTCGGTGCCCGAGCCAACCTGGTCTGCTTCCAGCAAACTGTCGCTGAGGGAAAACTGACCTACCTCCGAGTTAATCCCCGCAATGTCAGTCCAGCTCGTATCTTGGGCGATGAAAGTCAGCTGTAGCGCAACGATGGTTTCCGAGATAATTGCCATGCCAAAGACAATCAGCGCCACGGAAATAAAGTCTTCTTGAATGTAACGTTGTTTTTGTAGCAGCGCGGTCAGGGCTCCCACCACTGCTAGGCTAATAACATGGGTCGGACTCGGGCCGGTCATGGCATCTTGGAGGAGGCCCAGAATGATTCCGGCGATCGCTCCCTCCAGAACGTTGCGGCGCAGACTCCAAGCAACCACCCAAATCAGTAGCCAATTTGCCCCGACCCCAGCCACTTGGGTCCCCGGCAAGCGCATCGGCAAAATCATCATCAGCGCCAGAACCGAGCCCGCGATGATGAACCTGTTCAGCACCGGGGGACGGAACCGCAGAAACTGGGGCAAACGAAAATTACGAAGTAGAGAATTGCGCGACAGAAAATTACGAAGTAACACCGCTTCCCCCTAAGGATTTTCTGGCGTGGCCGGGGCCGTCGGCGTGGGCGTTGACGAGGCCTCTGGTGCTGCAAACGACCGCAGCGGAGACACCGTCACCCACTCCAAGCGTCCAATGGGCGCATTGAGCTGAATCACCGCCTTGGGCACCGGGCTAGCATTGGGCTGAACCTCTTTGACAATGCCGATGGGAATACCGGGCAGAAATAGGGTGCTGGAGGCAGAGGTGACCACAACGTCCCCGGCCTTGACACCGGGATCCTTATCAAAAAAGCTCATTTCGACCTGGTCGGTGGCTTTACCCCGCACATAGCCTTGGGCACGAGTCCGCACCACCATCGCGCCCACACTGCTGCTGGGGTCGCTGATCAGCAGCACTTTGCTGGTGTTGGGCGTCGATTGAACAACGTAGCCCACCAAACCACCCGCCCCGGTCACAGCCGCACCGCGTTCGATGCCATGGCGTTGACCTCGGCCCAAACGAATCTGCTGCCACCACTGATCTGCAGAGCGGCCAATGATCGGCGCGGGAATCAGGATTTCCCCCTTCTTACCTCGGTCTTCGATAGTGCTCAGCAGGTCGTTAAGCGTGGCATTTTGCGCCTCAGCCTCAAGAAGACGCTCTTGCAACTCCAGCACCTGAGAACTCGAAAGCCAATCCGGCGGACGCCGAGTCCTGAACTGTAGGGGACGCGTGAGATAGAAATACGTCTCTTCCAGAACCGCACCCTGGGTTTGGCTAAGTCCCCAAGCCGCACCCACGACTGCCCCTACCAGCACAAACTTCGTCCAGTACTGGTTCCACCACTGGTTCAACATAAGTCACTCAATTCATCACGGCCCTGCCGCTATCTTACATGCGGGTGTGAGAGCTGAAGACGCGATCGAGTTCCTTGAAGTTTTCTAAAACACGGCCAGTCCCTAAAACCACACAGCTCAGGGGATCTGCTGCGATGTGGGTCACAATGCCGGTTTCATGACTAATCAAGGTATCTAGGCCCTTCAGCAGCGCCCCGCCGCCTGCCAGCATAATACCGCGATCGATGATATCAGCCGCGAGTTCTGGCTTGGTCGATTCGAGCGTCCGCTTCACCGACTCGACAATCACCAGCAACGGCTCGGACATACTTTCGCGAATTTCTGGCCCTTTGATCACCACAGTGCGGGGCAAGCCCGACAGCATGTGCAAACCCCGAACCTCAAGGGAAGCTTCATCGGCCTCGGGGGAGGGATAAGCGGAACCGATCTGGATTTTGATTTCTTCGGCGGTACGCTCACCGATAATCAGGTTGTGAACCTTTTTCATGTACTGGGTAATCGATTCGCTCAGCTCATCGCCCGCTACGCGCACGGACTGGCTGAGCACAATGCCCTGCAAGCTCATGACCGCAACCTCGGTGGTGCCGCCGCCGATGTCAACAATCATGTTGCCAGTGGGCTCGGCCACGGGTAGGCCAGCCCCAATAGCCGCTGCGATCGGCTCATCAATCAAATACACTTCCCGCGCACCGGCTTGGGAGGCCGCTTCCATTACGGCCCGTCGCTCCACGCCTGTGACGCCACTGGGAATCCCGATCACCACCCGAGGCCGGATCAGTCCCTGCCCTTCGTCTACCCGCTCGATAAAGCTCTTGAGCATCATCTCGGCAGTGTCAAAATCTGCAATGACGCCGTCGCGCAACGGGCGCAGGGCAATAATGCTGTCCGGGGTGCGGCCGAGCATCTTTTTGGCTTCATTGCCGACGGCGAGAGCCTTGTTGGTTTTGCGATCGATCGCCACCACCGAGGGCTCTTGCAAGACAATCCCTTTACCCGAGACGTACACCAGGGTATTCGCGGTGCCCAGATCGATTCCAATGTCCCGATTGAGTGATAAGCGTTTCCAAATGGCCACGGATGATCCGCCCCCTACTGATAGTGTGACGAGTGTAAAGTGATGCAATTACTGCCACGAGGTAGCATATCGAACAATTAAGTACGAACTTCTACTTTTGGCCATCCTGCTTAGTTGTGAATTCTATTATGTTAGATTCTGGGCGTCTAGATGGTTGGCGACAAACCTCACAGAAAATTGCCCATGAAAACGGCCTCAGCCCTGCTTCTGCCTAAAATTCACCTATCAAATCAACCAAAGCTCCCGAGAGCAGCTGTCTATGATTTCAAGCCGCAGTGAGATAAAAATACTACCCATCCCCCCGCCCTAAGCGCGAATCTTTCTGCAAACAAAGGTCGACCCAATCCCGTAAATTTTAGAGAGAATGGGAGGCGTGTAACGATCAAAAGCAAAGAGAAAGCACCATGAGCTTGAATATTGTTAATTTGGTGGGCCGGGTCGGTGGTGATCCAGACGTGAAGTATTTTGAATCCGGCAGCGTGGTGTGCAATCTTTCGCTGGCGGTTAATCGCCCCACGCGCAATAACGATGAGCCGGACTGGTTTCGGCTCGAGATTTGGGGGCGAACGGCCCAAGTCGCAGCAGACTATGTCCGTAAGGGCAGCTTGATCGGAGTGACGGGCAGTCTGAAGTTGGAAAGCTGGGAGGATCGCAACACGGGGGCCAAGCGTACGAGCCCGGTGGTGCGGGTCAATCGGATGGATTTGCTGGGTTCCCGCCGCGATACGGAGGCAGCGGCGGGTGCAATGGGCGGCGAAGGGTTCGACGAGTTTTGAGGGGCTAATAGCGAATCTGTAAGGTCACCGAGGCCCCAACCTGCTGTTCACCGCCGACGATCGGGGTGGAGGGTGCGGACTTTAGGGCGGCGCTGTCAGCGAATTGCGCCGCCATGGGGTAGGGCACGGGCGACGGAGCGCTGGCCCCGTTGATCTGGATGCTGACGACGTCCTTGGCTTTGAGGTTGAGCGCGTCTAGAACGGCATCGGCCTGGGCACGGGCGTCGCTGGTGGCTTCTTTGAGGGCCTGCTTTTGGGCGGTGGCGATCGCATCATCCTCCGCGACAAAACTAATGCCACTAATCTGGGTCGCCCCAGCCTTCACCGCCCCGTCCATAATCTCCCCTGCGCCGCTATTGGCAACCCGGAAGCTAACGGTGTTGGTTGCGGTGTAGCCCACCAGGGTTTGGCGACCATCGTTGTAGTCGTAACGCGGGTTGAGGCTGACCCCGGTGGTCTGGAGCTTGTCAACTTTGCGTTCTTTGAGAAATTTGACAACCGCATCCGATCGCTCAGCAGCTTCGCTCTGGGCGTCTGCTGCGGTTTTGGCCAGAACTTCGATGCCGAGGTTAATCTGAGCCTTGGTGGTCATGACTTCCTCTTGGCCTTGACCGGTGACGGTGAGGGTTCGCATCAGGGTTTGTTGGAGCTCTGGGTGCTGGCAGGTGCGGAAATCAGCGGCAGGCTGAGGGCAGCGATCGCAGCGGCAGCAAAACAGCGCTGGGGCAAGCTGGAGACAGAGAAGGGATGGGAGCGAAGAGATTTCAACATGGTCGTGGTTCCTTACACACAAAATTGATGTCCGAGTACCGAGATGTCCTATTAATCTGTCACACACCCCTGAGTACTTCGGCAACAGTTACAAAAAATGCAACTGACTTGACCGCTTCTAAGCCGAGAATTTGGCCCGGATCGCGTCGAGGCGCTTGCGGTTAAGACCCAGGTCTGACTTGCCTAAGCGCGAGGCAGAGCGCACGTGCAGGGTTTGGGTCGCATCGTCGGCATAAAACTCAACGTCATCGACATAGCCCATCAGCTTCGTGGTGAACTCGGCGTAGAGATAGTTGGGATTTTCGGTGATGATTTCGGTGCGCTCCAGGGTTTGGAGGATGGATCTGAGTTGGGCGATCGCCTCCCCGCCGCTACCGCTAAACTTCAGCGGTTCGATGTAGTGCTCCGCATCCGCCGGGGCCGCTTGGCTCGAGACACAGTTGGGCGAGCTAGGAACGGGGGCAAGCTTGCCATCTTTGACGCCTAGGTTGCTGGGCCGAGTACCGGAAAACTTAAACATGGCAGAACGCTCCTGTCGGGGCATATGACGATTGCAGGTTACCGTTGATTCTAGTCGAGAAGGCTGGCTCGAGAAGGCTGGCTCGAGAAGATCAGGCCTTGCGACGCTGAGTGAGTTGCTTACGCACAAGCCAGATGACAAAAGCCACAACTAAAACTGCCAAAATACGCTTAGACCAAGGACCAACATATTCTTCGACCTTGGCGTAGTTTGCGCCCATAAAATAGCCAAACGTAGTCAGGAACGTGACCCAAATAGCAGTTCCCAGCGTCGAATAAATCAAGAACGTGGGCAGCGCCATGCCTTCAATGCCTGCGGGAATCGAAATCAGCGTCCGAATGCCCGGAACCAAACGGCCAAAGAACACGGCCTTGGTACCATGGCGCTGGAACCAGACGACGGACTTGTGAATCTCTTCACTAGAAATGCCCAGCCACTTGCCGTAGCGATCGGCCCAGCCGCCCAGCCGCTTTTCGTTGAACACCCGGCCAATGTAATACCAGGGCAGCGCGCCCAAAATGGTGCCGACCACGCCTGCGGTGATGGCGGGTAGCCAAGCCATGCGGCCTTGGGAAATATTAAACCCAGCAAGGGGCATAATCAGCTCGGACGGAATGGGCGGGAACAAGTTCTCTGCAAACATCAGCGCCCCGATGCCCAGGTAGCCAATCGCATCCATCGTTTCCGTAATCCAGGTGGTTAGGCCGCCGCTCATGGTCGCGCTCGCTCTCTGTGTGAGGTTGTCGGGTGTTCTCGCGCCCGGTTTCTGGGGCCGTTTTTGGGGGCCGTTTTTGGAGGCCGTTTTTGGAGGCCGTTTTTCTGGGGCCATTGTGGCATACCCATCGCGATGTTTAGCAGTTTCGGGTACGCCTTGGCCTATGGTAGAGACTGGAGCCCTGGGCGACTCATTCCAGGTGACTCATCCCAGGTGACTCATTTCAGATGATAGGTCTATGATTCCCTTTTTAATCAAGATTTTTGGGGTGTCTGCGTTGGTGTCGATCGCGATCAAATACGGTGGCCCCTATCTGCACTTGCCGGCACGTCGCTGGTGGCTGGGTTGATTATTTTTTCGGTGCCTTTGGCGATGACGGTGTTTTTGAGCTGGCAGTGGCGAAAATTCTGAGGGGTTGATGGAGTCAGAATTCAGTCTGATGGGGTGTTGCTGAATTCCGGCAGAGTTATTCTTGTTTTGACATACTCCCCAGCCTGAAGGCGTGGGGATTCTTGTTCATGGGTAAATTGCGTCTGAGTGTGGACTACGGCATTGACTAACAATTCTCGAACATCATCATCCCAGACAAGCTCGTTGGCCTTCTTCTGCTCCTGCCCATCGTATTTGATGAACTAGATTACAGTTGCTGTATCTAGGTTTTCGCGATCGCTATCCGAATCAAACTGAAAGATACGTATACCGCCCCAAACTCTGCTCATAATTTTGCAATAGCCGCTGAGACTCCTCAATACTCATTTGATTGGTTTGCAGCGCAACTTCAGTCTGCTTGCGCACGCGCTCAACTAAGTTCTCGCGGCTGTACTGCACATAGCCCAACACCTCTTCCATGGTATCGCCCTTGACCACATACTCGATTTCATAGCCCTGGGGTGTGAGTTGAATATGCACCATGTTAGTGTCGCCAAACAAATTGTGCAAATTGCCCATGATTTCCTGGTAGGCTCCATTCAAAAACATGCCCAGATAGTAGGGCTGCTCAGGCTTAAAGGAATGCAATTCCAGTAGATGCTTGATGCTTTTCGTGCCGATAAACTGATCAATTTTGCCATCGCTGTCGCAGGTCAAATCTGCGAGGCTACCTCGCTGGGTGGGCTCTTCATTGAGGCGATGGATAGGCATGACCGGAAACACTTGATCGATCCCCCAGGTGTCGGGAGCCGACTGGAAAATCGAAAGATTGATGTAGTAGATCGACGACATGGCCGCTTCGAGTTCGGCCAGGTGCTCGGGCATAGTATCGAGAGTGCGGGCGATCGCCTGAATCTGCTCGCAGCAAGACCAATACAGCCGCTCCGCTCGCGCCCGATCGGTCAGGGACAAATAGCCCAACCGAAAGGCACTGATCGCATCGTCTTTGAACTTAAGCGCGTCGTGGTAGGCCTCTTGGCAATTTTCTGGGCTGATCGATTCGTAGGTTTCCCACAAATTGCGAATGATCAAATCTTCGTCGTCGCGGGCCGGTTCGGGTTGGGTGGCGACGACTTCGCTGGTGCCTAGGACATCAAAAATTAGAACGGATTGGTGGGAGGCGATCGCCCGCCCACTCTCGCTCACCAGCGTCGGCATCGCCAGCTGATGCGGCACACAGGCATCCTTGACGCCAGCAACGACATCATTGGCGTAGTTCTGCATATTGTAGTTTTTGGAGGCCTGGAAATTGGTTTTGGAGCCATCGTAATCCACCCCCAGGCCACCGCCGACATCCAAATATTGCATCGCCGCGCCCAGCTTCGACAGTTGTACATAAATCTGACTGGCTTCCTGAATCGCGTCTTTGATCACACTGATATCAGAAATTTGTGAGCCAATGTGAAAGTGCAGTAGCTGAAGGCTATCGAGCAGCTCGGCCTCCCGTAGCTTATCCACCGCCGTGACAATTTCGGGCATGGTGAGGCCGAACTTGGCGCGATCGCCCGCCGAAGTCCCCCAGCGACCAATGCCCCGACTATTGAGCTTGGCCCGAATCCCGAGGATCGGTTTGACCCCGAGCTTTTGGGAGGCCGCGATCGCCATATCCACCTCGTCGGCCTGCTCCAGTACAATAATCGGCGTCTTGCCGAGTCTGCGCGCCAGAATCGCGGTCTCAATGTATTCTTGGTCTTTGTAGCCGTTGCAGATCAGCAAGGCCCCAGGCGTGTTGAGCAGCGCTAGACCAATCATCAGCTCCGGCTTAGAACCCGCTTCGAGGCCAAACAGGAAGGGCGCACCAAATTCCACCAGCTTTTCAACTAGGTGTCGCTGTTGGTTGCATTTGACGGGAAAGACGCCTTTGTAGCGGCCTTCGTAGCTGTAGCGGGCGATCGCCTTAGCAAAGCAAGCATTCAGGCGCTCAATGCGGTCGGCCAAAATGTCGGAAAAGCGAATCAGAATCGGGAGCTGGAGATTGCGTTTTTGCAAGCCATGAACCAGGTCAACCAAATCAAGGGAGCCACCGCGATCGCCCTTGGGTGAAACGGTGACGTGGCCATTGGCACTAATGGCAAAGTAGGGCTCGCCCCAGCCTTTGATGCGATAGGTTTCTTCGCTGGCTTCGATGCTCCAGCGGGGGGTCGCGCTTTTGCCGAGGCCAAGGCTGGAGTCGTGGGACAGTGGAGGGTTTGGGCTAGGCAGGTCGCTGGAGCGATCGGGGAGCTGGCTAGCCTGATCTGAGGACTTGTCGAGCTGATCAACCATGTTTTTCCGGGCGCAGATGGACTGCGGTACACAAGGGGGATTTGCTAGGGCTGGCGACGCAAATGGTTTGGCCTCATAGACTATCGCAGATTTTTGGGGAAGGCGGCGAGTGCCAGCTTGATCGTATACACTTTTAGTATCTACTTTAATTCTGTGTGGAGAATCATGATGGATACAGCAAAGCTGTTTCGAAATGGACAAAGTCAGGCGGTGCGCTTGCCGAAAGCATTTCGGTTTGAGGGCGATCGCGTTTTCATTCGTCGCTTTGGCAATGCCGTCGTCCTCATGCCCTATGCCAATCCGTGGGATCTGATGTTCTCGAGTCTTGAGCTGTTCTCTCCAGATTTTATGATCGAGCGATCGCAGCCTCAGCGACAGGAGCGTGAAGCGTTGTTTTAGGGCGATGAGGCTATTTTAGAGCGATTGGTTAAAACGAATTGAACATACCAGATGGAATATTTGCTCGACACCAACATCTGCATCTACATCATTAAGCGCCGCCCCCCTCCGGTTTTAGAGCGCTTTCGATCGCGAAATTTAGGTGAGATTGGTATTTCATCGATCACGGTAGCTGAGCTGAGCTATGGCGTCCAGAAAAGCCAGCGAGTGGCACAAAATCAAGTGGCTCTAGAGCAGTTTTTGTTGCCCTTGGCTTTGCTAGAGTTTGATGAGGCAGCTGCCTGGACCTATGGAAAAATCCGGGCTGAGCTAGAACGCCAAGGCAACCCCATTCGTTCCCTAGATTTGTTAATTGCTGCCCAGGCCCTAAATCGTGGCATCACTTTGGTCACAAACAATAGGGGTGAGTTTGAACGGGTGGATGGCTTGGCCATGGAAAATTGGGCTTCTTGATGGGGGAAGCTAACGCGCTCTACAATGATGCGTGTCAGGGTTTTTGCGATACTTTTTGCGGCATTTTGGAAACATGGGCATCACGAATGGCTTTGTCGGCACGATTGGGAATACGCCGCTGATTCGGATCAACAGCTTTAGCGACGAAACGGGCTGCGAGATTTTGGGCAAGGCCGAGTTTCTCAACCCCGGTGGTTCTGTCAAGGATCGAGCTGCGCTGTTCATCATCGAAGCCGCCGAACAGGCGGGTTTGCTCAAACCTGGCGGAACCGTGGTCGAAGGCACAGCGGGCAATACAGGCATTGGCCTCGCCCACATTTGCAACGCCAAGGGCTACAACTGCCTGATCGTGATTCCCGATACCCAGTCCCAGGAAAAAATTGACTTGCTCCGCACCCTTGGCGCAGAAGTTCGCACGGTGCCCGCCGTGCCCTACAGCAATCCCGAAAACTATGTCAGGGTCTCGGGTCGTCTCGCGGCAGAACTCGACAACGCCATTTGGGCTAATCAGTTTGACAATCTCGCCAATCGCGAAGCCCACTACGCCACCACTGGCCCCGAAATTTGGGCACAAACCGATGGCAAAGTCGATGCCTGGGTCGCAGCGACGGGCACGGGTGGCACCTATGCGGGCACAGCGATGTTTCTGAAGGAAAAGAACCCCGAGATTCGCTGTGTGGTCGCAGATCCCATGGGCAGTGGCATTTATAGCTATGTCAAAACCGGCGCAGTTTCCAGCGAAGGCAGCTCGATCACCGAGGGCATTGGCAACAGCCGGATCACCGCCAACATGGCCGACGCGCCCACGGACGATGCGGTGCAGGTGACGGATCCCCAAGCGCTGAAGGTGGTCTACCAACTGTTGCGTCAAGATGGTTTGTTCATGGGCGGCTCCGTCGGAATTAATGTGGGTGCTGCGGTTAAGTTAGCCAGACAACTTGGGCCGGGACATACGATCGTGACGGTGCTGTGCGATGGCGGCGCGCGCTATCAGTCAAGGCTGTTTAATGCGGATTGGCTGGCGTCGAAGGGGCTGGAGATGCCGGAGGGGTGAACGCGGTAGGAATGGGGTCGATCGCCAAGCGCTCTGTGGCCGCCACAAGGCCGAGATAGTTTTACTCAAGTAAGCTCCAGCTGCTGACAGGTCATGCGCGAGGGGGGTGACGGCGATCGCCCGTAAAAAGCCCTATCAGGTTGATGTGGAAGAACGGCAGCTTTTGGTCTCGATTTCTAATTAGCCCTCGAGAACCACCGATTTTGATGCCCCCGGCACTGGACTTAAGTTGTTGAAGCAATTGCTAATCCTGTTTGCCCGCACAAAACCCCGAAAAGTCCGATCAAAACGGTAAAATGCAGCGGCGGCTAATTATTTGAACTCAGTACTAGCGATTTTTATCCGTCCGCTGCCATACAGTGTTAGGCATGAGTTAATTTGAGCTATTTAAGCCAAATTTCAAATTGACCTGGTGAAACTCTATATCCAGTCGCTGAGAGGTCTATAGGATTCGAAAATTGTATAGAATACTTACTCTGAAGATAAGCCTGCAACGCTATGGCTCGCTCTCGATCTGTTGGATTACTATATCTAATATAGCGGATTTCATAAGTCTAAGGAGCAGTAACAGCAGTGTGTAAACCAGTGTTTGATGTCAGTTTCTGAGACTTGTAAAAAGGCTTTTTCCATCGCCTCAATGAGGGCTTCAGAACTGCGGGCTCCTAAGGTTTTGAGAATAGCCTTAACCTTTGACCAGAAATTCTCAATCGGTGAAAAGTCCGGTGAGTAAGGCGGCAGATA